>NZ_JACJPP010000007.1:0-317338 GCF_014696135.1 Nodosilinea sp. FACHB-141
AGCCACTCATCGAGGGAAGCGGCTTCCCAGATGGGGTAGAAGTGCAGGCCGATGGCGTTTGACGAGGGCACAACGGCACCGGAGATGATGTTGTTGCCGTACATCAGAGAACCGGCAACAGGCTCACGGATGCCGTCAATATCGACCGCAGGAGCGGCGATAAAGGCGATCACAAAGCAGATGGTGGCGGTGAGCAGTGTAGGGATCATCAACACGCCGAACCAGCCTACATACAGGCGATTCTCGGTGCTGGTAATCCACTGACAAAACTGCTCCCAAGCTCCCGCATTATCGCGGGCGCGAAGAGAAGTAGTCATAGTAAGAGTCCAGTGAATAACAACGAAAAATGGATGATGAATGCGCCACTAGAGATCCAAGCCCAGAAGTAAAAAATATCTGTGGGAAGCTAAGGCCCCACACTAGACCTGGCATAGTGACTCACTTCTATGCAGTGTAAAGTTTCTCTTTTCTACAGAAAACGCTGAGAAAAGAAAGTTTATTTCGTTGCACAAAAGTAAATGGCTTAGCCCGGTGGCCAATCTAAGCTACGTCCGCCAAGCAGGTGCAAGTGCAAATGGAAAACAGTTTGTCCGCCGTCGTCGCCGGTGTTGATCACCACCCGATAGCCGTTCTCAGTCAAACCTGCTTGGTCGGCCACCTGCTTAATGGTTAGCAATAAATGTCCCAACAGTTCTTTATCCTCAGAGGTTGCATCCGACAACTTGGGGATGGGCTTTTTGGGGATGACCAAAATGTGGGTAGGAGCTTGGGGCGTGATGTCAGTAAAGGCTAGGCAGAGATCATCCTCATAGACAATATTGGCCGGAATCTCTTTGCGGATGATTTTGCCAAAGATAGTGTCGCCACTCATGGGAAAAGCTGGGCTAAAAGACGCCGCTATTGTCGCACGGGCCTGGGAGTGGTGGGGCGTCGTCTCAGCAGGGTTGCAGGGGCGTCGCGCCGATTAATTACAAACTTTCTGCGCTAGCGGTTTGACAGTGGGGCTGTGGAGAATCTTACCGTCGTAGCTAAAGCGGGAGCCGTGGCAGGGGCAATCCCAGCTTTTCTCGGCCTGATTCCATGCGACGATGCAGCCCAGGTGGGGGCACACAGCAGAAACGGTGTGCAGCTGATCGTTGTCATCTCGGTAGGCGGCGACTTTGGCTCCTTTGTGGGTGACAAGTTTGCCTTCTCCATGGTTGACGCTATCAGTGGAATCAAACAGGCCTTTGAAGCGATCGCCCATCCAGTGCGACCCGACATCCAAATTTTGCTGAACTGAGGTCTTGGTGACCAAGGGCGTCGGGCGAGTAGCGTCGTATAGGTCTGCCCAGGGGTGTCTATGGCCCAAAATGCTGTCCGCTAGCACTATACCTGCGAGCACTGACTTGGTCATGCCCCAGAGGCTAAACCCGGTGGCGACGTAGGTATGCTGGTGGGCCAAGGTGAGCTTGCCGATGTAGGGCAGCTTGTCGAAGGATTTATAGTCTTGGCTCGACCAGCGATAGGCGGGTTCGACCCCAAAGTGGTTGCGCAGAAAGTCTTCTAAACGCTGGTAACGTTCGTCGGTGGCGTCGTCTTGACCGACTTTATGGCCCTCACCGCCGACCAGCAGCAGTAGCCCGCCATCGTCGGTAGGGGTAGTGCGAATAGAGCGGTAGCCTTCGCCGACACCAATGTACATGCCCTGGGGAGCGCGGCTGGCGTCGATGTGCCCCCCAACCAGATAAGACCGCTGGGGATAGCTCTTGGCAAAGAAAAGCCCAATATCCAGAATGGACGGGTTGGTGGCAACCACCACGTCTTGAGCGATGACCGTAGGCCCATTTTGGGTGCTCACTCGGCCAGGGCCATCGTCTTTAACGGTGTCTACTCGGGTTTGCTCAAAGACGTGGCTGCCGTTACCGGGTAGGGTAGCTGCGATCGCCAACATAAACTTGCGCGGATGAAACTGCGCCTGATCGGGCAGCATGATCGCTCCTGTGACCGACAGAGGCAGGTCTACGCTCTCGATAAAGGTAGCGGAGAGACCCACGCTCTGGGCCGCTTCTAATTCATCTTTGATCTGTTCGAGCCCAGCCTGATCGGTAGCGAAGGTGTAGTTGGCTTTGCGTTCAAAGTCGCAGTCAATGTTTTCGGCGGCGATTAACTCGGATAGGTGGGCGATCGCAGCCTGGTTCGACTCTGCGTAGAGCCGTGCTTTCTCGCTGCCGTGCTGGTCAATTAAATCTGCATAGATCAGCTGTTGTAGGGCAGATACTTTAGCGGTGGTGTGGCCCGAGGTGCCTTGTCCAATGCGATCGGCCTCAATCAATGCCACGGTCTTTCCGGCTTGCTTAAGCAGCTTGGCAGTCATCACCCCCGCTAGCCCAGCACCCACTATCGCCACATCTACCGTCACATCCTGACTCAGGGCTGGGTAGGTAGAAGGCAATGTCGAATCAATCCAGTAAGAAACATGCCTGCCGGTGCGAGTCATAGCAGAAAACCAGGATTGGGGAGATCACTAATCTTCCTAAACTTCGCTGTTGCCCCCCTCACTCCTAAGGCAAGGATCGGACTGCGCCTTTCAATAGACGATTCTCTCCTTTGGCCAAAGTGACCAAGAGCGTATGACGGTTCCCACCGCTAAAACGCTTGCCGCAGCTGCCCTAGTAGCACCCGCAACTGCTCCAGATTGGCCGCATCTAGATGGTCAAAGCGCTCTTTGAGGTGAGCAATATGGGCTGGAAACACGTCCTCAAAGACCTGGTTTCCCTCAGGCGTCAGCTGCACAATGACGCTGCGTCGATTATCTGCGGGAGTCGATCGCTGCACTAGCTGCTTCTGCACTAAGCGATCGACTACCCCGGTCAGAGTGCCCTTGGTGATCAGCGTTTTTTCACCAATGTCACCCATGGTCATGCCCTGGGTGTTACCTAGGGTGGCGATGACATCAAACTGGGCGGGGGTCAGATCAAACTGCCGCACATGGGCGTCAGAGTAGGCCGAAAAGGCCTGGTAGGCCCGTGCCAGCTCCCGTATCACTGCAATAAATGGCTCTTGTGCAGCTTTAGCAGGTGAAGCAGAGGCCATCGGCAGCAACTCGTACAGTTCTAGTTAGATTAATTCTAACCTTGAGCTTCCTCTAAGCTGCGGTCTGGGCCAAAGTATTGAGGCACAAAGTTGCCATGCAGGCCGTAGGGCACATGATGGGGCAGCTTGAGCCGGGCCACAGGGTCAGCGGTAATGTCGCGCCCATCTAAAATCACCAGGTCAGAGCAGCCGCGATCGGCGTTATACATCAGCACCAGCACCCAGCCATCATCCTCCTCTTGACTCTGCGGACGGGGCACAAACAGCGGCTCGCCCATAAACCCGCGTGGGGCAGCGCTCCATAGCTGAGTTTCACCCGTGTGGGTGTCGAGCTTGAGCAGGGCTTGCAGCGGCGCGTTGCCCTCAGACCCATGGGCTGTCCCTATAAATAGATGTCGGTAGGGTCGACCCAGAACGTCGGGGTGCAGGGTGGGAAATTCCACACAGCGAGAAACCAGCGTATCGACCTGGGTGGTACCTGCCGCTATATCCACCGTAAAGCGCCAGAGCTGCCCAGCCGGAACATGGTCAAAGTCAACCTCAAGGTAGTCGCTGCCGTCTAGGGACGGGAAATTTTCGTAGCAAACGGAGTCGATAATCACCTGGCCGTCTTGTTCAAAGGCGTTGGCGTGGTGAAACACGAAGCAGGGGTCAGTCTCAATCACCTGCATGGGGTCGCCATTGCGGGGCACCAGCAGAATCTTGGTGGGCTGCTTGGGGTTGAAGCTAATGCATTCTGCCGCCCCTTTGAACCCGAGCAAGAAGGGCACTGGCCCAAAGCTCACCGGGTTTTGGAAGAAGATGGCATAGTTGGGGGTAATGGCAAAATCGTGGATGAAGGCGAAGCCAGGAATGCTGTGGCTGTACTGACTAAGGGCATTGCCCTCAGTATCGAGTTCGTAAAGAGTAATGGTGCTGGAGAGGCCAGTTTTAACCGAGAAACCCACCAGCCGCTGGTCACCGTGGTGGCCAGGGTCAACTTTAGGATGGGCCGTGAAGGAACCACCGGGGGCAATCAGGCCATTTAGATAGTCCAACCCCAGGGTGTCGAGGGTGGAGGGATCTAATCTATAGGGTTCGGCGGCTTCCCACAGGGCCAGCAGCTTGTCGGCCCAGTAGACAATGTTGGTGTTGGCGATGTTTTTGAGCTTCAGGTCAAAGGCATTGGCCAAGGGACCGCCGGGCTTCTGGGTGCCAAAGACGCCTCTGTAAAGCGGTTTCTGGGCCTGCTGCTCGGCTACATAGCCTTCTGTACGTACAAAGCGGTTGCGAAAGTAGGCCCGTCCATTCTGCATGGCAATGCTGCTGATCATGCCGTCGCCGTCGAAGGGGTGCTTGACGCGGTGGCCGTTGACCTCGAGCAGGCCAGGGCCGTTGCGAAACAGAGTGCCCTCTAGATCGGCAGGGATGGTGCCCTCAATATCGTCAATCCAGTAGCTGTATTCATGGGGTTGGGAGCGATAACCACCGCCCCAGTCTTCGAGGGAGAAGGTGGCGGCGGTGGGACGGGGTTGGGTCGCAGTCATAGTGGGGTAGTTGAGGAGTAAGGGAGATGGGGAAGACAAGGAGGTAAGGGAGATAGAGCGAAAACCGTGGGGTGCATCCGCGAAGCGATGCGAAACCTCGATCGGTCACTCTCGATCGCCCACGGTTACTGGGTGTTCAGTTACATGGGTTGAGAATAAACTTGTTGAACCCATGGGCGTATCTGCCGGGGGGAGACTTTCGGCATGTTCTTCACTGCGATCGCTCACTCCCTGAGAAGAGGTGTTGGGCAGCAAAAACAGCAGGGGCAGGGGCAGCAACGTGGTGAGATTGGTGATCAGCACCAGTTCCCACAGGTTGTCGAAGTTGGTCTCGGTGACGCTAAGCCAGTGGGTCAGCACCGCGCCCAGCTCGTGGGAGAGTAGCCCAGCTAGGTTGACCACCGACATCAGCAGCGCAAACAGGGTGGCCTCTACGCCGGGGGGGCAGAGCCGCGCCGAGAGCACTAACACCGGCATGAAGGCAATTTCGCCCATCACGGTGAGCACTAAACTGTCGCCGAGGCTAAACCACTCATCGCCAATGCCCAGGTTGCGGTTGGCGTGGGTGACCAGCAGCAGCATGCTCATGCCGAGCAGGCTAGAGAGCACTGTAGACCAGGCAAAAATGGTGCGAAAGGGCACTGTGCGCAAAAACCGCTGAAAGACCCAGATGCCAAGGAGGGCGGCCAGACTGGTAACCAACCGCACCCGGCCCAAAAACTCGGGCTGAAAGCCTAAATCGTTAGTCGTGAAGAAAAAGAAGGCGGCGTCGGCAGTGGGGGTGGCCTGCCACAGGAATAAGAACAGTGCGGGCATCCAGATCGCCCGCTGGCGAACGGCCTGCCAGAGCTGTTTGACCTGGTTGCCCACCACCGCCCAGCTGGGAGAATCTACCGGATCCTCAATGATGAGCACCGCCACCAATGACACAATCAGCGGAAAGGTGGCGGTGATGCCAAAGACGGCGCGGGTGCTGATGTGCTGAAGCAGCGCGCCGCCCAGGTAAGCGGTGAGAACTCCCCCTACCGCCGAGGTGCCCCAGGCAAGGGATTGCAGCGTGCCGGCGTTGCCGAGGGATTCGCCCCGGGCCCGTTCTACCACAAGGGAATCCACAATTACGTCGCTAACGGCAACGGAGAGGGAGCTGAGGGTGATGGCTGCGATCGCAGCCCATCCCGTCTGCACCACCGTCGCCAGCGCTAGCCAAGCTCCCGCACCCAACAGCCCAGAAAGGATGAGGTAGGGCCGCCGTCGGTAACCAAAAATCGGTAGTCCATCCGACAGCAGGCCAAACACGGGCTTGATCGTCCAAGGCAAGGTGGCGATACCGCTGAGGGCAGCTACCTCGGCAGGGGTGAGGCCTAGGTCATCTTTGAGAAAAAAGCTCACCGCTAGCCGCGCTAGGCCCAAGATGCCCTGTACGAAGTACACCAGCAAAATGGCGGCCAGTTCTGAGGTTAGGGGCTGGCCAAGCAGAAGGCGCTGCTCCACAAAACCTTTGATGCCGCTAGAAGTGGGGGAAGAAGCCGTCATGAATAAATCAGTCTTGCTAAATAATCGTGCTGAAATTTGTTAAGAAATGTCAATGGTTTTCCCATGATAACCCGCTGGCTGAGGGTGGGTAGGTCGGTGACCGTGCCAGAGTACCCTGGTGCTGGGGGCAGAATCTCTATGTAGAGGCCTGTGCAGAGGCCGATGTGCCTGACTCAGCGTTCGCCATGAACTTCTTCGTTGAGAAATGTAGACGGCACGGGCGAGGCTGTAGAAAAATTTTCGTAGGGTTGGTTTGGCGGCAATCGCTAGGGATGAGGCTTGACCTGCCTCCGCTATCGAGGAGAGTGTGACGTTGCTGCTTCGTCCCCATTTTCAGTCTGATGAGATGGCGCATTTTTCTCAATATTCAGGGATTTAGAGCCGATATTTGCCCTCAACTGCCCTTAGCCTTTGACCATTGACTCCCCTAGCGAATGCTGCAATAGTTGAGCGTAATTCTCGGGTACGCACCAAATCTGGGGTAGTCAACGGGTTTGCGAGATAGCATACGTCCGTTGTACCTATGGACTTGGTATATTTGCCTAGCCTCCCGTTCTTTGCCTCCCCCGTCAAACGATGCAGTATTCAGTCAAGCTTCTCGTTGCCGCACTGTTTGCCCTGAGCCCAGCCGCTCACCTAGAGCTGAGGAATTTTGCCCTGGCCCAGGTGGCCCAGAGCCCGGCCTTTTCGCTGCCTGGAACTGTGCCCTCGGGCACTACCCTCTCGATTCAGAGTTCCCCCAATTTGGGCTTTGCTGCCGATGCCCTCAAGCAGGAGTTTGAGGCGGCCTACGACGGTAGTGAAGTGGGCGTGGAAGTGACCAACAGCGATGGGGCGATCGCGGCGTTGATTGACGGTGATACTGACCTAGCAGCGATCGGGCGTCCCCTGACGGAGGAAGAGCAGGCGCAAGACTTAAATACGGTCGCCCTAGATCGAGCCAAAATTGCCATTATTATTGGTGCCGACAACCCCTTCGACGGCAACCTGACCTTTGAGCAGTTTGCTGGCATGTTTCGCGGCGACATTACCGACTGGGCTGAAGTCGGTGGAGAGCCTGGTCCAATTCGCTTTGTCGATCGCCCCGAAGACAGCGATACGCGACGTTCGCTCAGCCAGTACGACGTCTTTAGCGGCGCTTCGTTTGAGGCTGGCCCTACTACCGACACTGTGGCTGAAGATGACACGGCAGCAGTGATTCAGGCGTTGAACGATGACGGCATTAGCTATGCGATCGCCCCCCACGTCACCGATCAGCCGGCGGTCAAAATCGTGCCCATGCACCAGACCCTGCCCGATGACCCCCGCTATCCCTATTCGCAACCCCGCTACTTTGTCTATAAAGGTGAACCTAGCCCAGCAGTAGCTGCCTTTTTGGGCTACGCCACCTCCTCCACCGGGCAATCGGCCCTAGCTGCGGCTCAGGTTGCTGAGGTGGGAGAGGTGGCGGCAGGGGTAACTGCCCCAGGCTCCCCCGCTGCCGAAGAAACCCCAGCGGCGGCTCCTGCCGCTGGTGAGACAGACACCGCTGCCGAGGCCCCAGCCGAAGCGGCCCCGGTAGCCGACAACAACGCTGGATTTCCCTGGTGGTGGCTGCTGCTGCCTTTAGCGGCTCTGGGTGGGTTAGCCTGGGCGATCGGTCGCAGTAGACGCGGGTTAACACCAGGCCCTGGCATCCCTGTGGATGCTCCTCCTACTGCCGAACATCCCCTTCCCACCCCAATCGATCCTGCCGTTGCTGCTTCCCCGGTTGACCCGGTTGTAGTGCCGCCTGTCGTAGTAGATGAGCCTGTAGCCGCTGCTATGCCAGAGGGGCCCGCGCCGGTTGTCGATCTTCCTGAACCTGCTCCGATCGTGCCACCTGTACCTGAGCCTGAAATTGTCGTTGTAGATGAAGTGCCCGCTGCTCCCGAACCGGCAGTAATCCCCCCGGAGCCTGAACCGGCTATGCCCGCTGCTGTCCCCGTGACGCTGGGGCTCGCAGCCTTGGCTGCTGGGGCCGCTGCGTCAGAAGCGCCCGCGCCGGTTGTTGATCTTCCCGAACCTGCTCCGGTCGAGCCGCCTGTACCTGAGCCTGAAATTGTCGTTGTAGATGAAGTGCCCGCTGCCCCCGGACCGGCAGTAGCCCCCCCAGAGCCTGAACCGGTCGTACCTGCTGCTGTCCCCGTGACGCTGGGGCTCGCAGGTTTGGCTGCCGGGGCCGCAGCATCTTTGGCCAGTACTGAAGATCAGTCTGCCGTTGAGGCCAGCAAATATAACGTGATCGGTCGACCCGCTGAAGGCGATATAGATCTGTCTACTATTGATGACGGTCTGCCACCCTTGCCCGACGGCTATGGCGAAAGCCGCATTGTGCTAATGCCCCGTGATCCGCAGTGGGCCTACGCCTACTGGGATACACCCAATTCTCGTAAAGAAGAGCTGCGCCGTCAGGGGGGCGAACATTTGGCCCTGCGGTTGTATGATGTCACCGGCATCAATTTGGATAGCCAGGCTCCCCACAGTCTGCAACAGGTGGGCTGCGACGAACTGGCCCGCGAGTGGTACATGCAGATTCCGGTGAGCGATCGCGACTACCAAGTCGAGATTGGCTACCTGACGGGCGATGGCCACTGGCTGGTGCTGGCCCGATCTAACACCATTCGCGTGCCCCCCGTTTATCCCTCCGACTGGACGGAAGAACATTTCCTCACCGTCATCTGGGACGAAAATCTGCGCGGCAAGACCATCATGACGCTGGTCGATCCTCGCGTTGAGAGGGCTGATGCCGGTGCGCTGCATGCCCAGCTCTATTCTTTGGCCCAGGGTGGGGAAGCTCTGCGTGTGGATGGCTCTTTGTTTGGCTCGATGCAGCATGTGGCTGGGTCTATGGCACCGCCCATTAGCTCTTACATCTTCCCGTCCGGGGCGGGGTTGGGCGCGGCGGCAATGGGGCCTGGTCCGACGATGTCTGGGATGTCAGGCTTCACCCTCTCTGGCTTCCCGGGGCAAATGGCAGAATTTCCTGGCCTGACAATGTCGGGCATTGGTAGTCTCACCATGTCAGGGATTGCGGGTCTGACCATGTCTGGGGTGGGCTTCTCGGCCTCGGCGCCACCCATCCGGCCCCGCAAGTTTTGGCTAGTGGCCGATGCTGAACTGATTGTCTACGGTGCCACGGAACCCGATGCCACCGTAACCGTGGCAGGCAACCCCATTCAGCTCAGCGAAGAAGGCACCTTCCGGTTCCAAATCTCCTTCCAGGATGGCACCGTTGAATACCCGATTATGGCAGTGGCGGCCGATAGCGAGCAGAGCCGCAACATTCACATGACCTTTGAGCGCCAGACCCCTGAGCGACGCACCAATACTAAGGACGAAGCCCAGGAAGAGTGGCCGAATTTATAGTTTTGGGGTGAATAGAGGGCTGACGTGGGGAGGGGCCTAGGGTCTAGGGCTGCCCCTTAGACCCTGGACCCTGAACCTTGCACCCCTTAAAGCACTCTCCCTGATGCGCTGCGGGGAAGGTATTGACCCATGCCCGATCGCCCCAGCCACTCATTCCCATCGACAATGCACTGGCCGCGCAGAAAGACCTTTTTGACTTTGCCCGTCACTTCGCGTCCCTCAAACAGCGAGTAATCTACCAGGGAGTGGTGGGTGCTGGCGCTGAGGGTGTGGGTTTCGTTGGGGTCAAACAGCACCAAGTCGGCGTCGCTGCCGACGGCGATCGTGCCCTTCTGGGGAAATAGGCCAAACATTTTGGCCGGGGCGGTGGCGGTGAGCTGCACAAAGCGGTTGAGGTTGATGCGTCCGGCTCTGACTCCACCGTCGTAGAGTAGTGTCAGGCGCAGTTCTACCCCAGGGGCACCGTTGGGGATGCGGTTGAAATTATCCCGACCGAACTGCTTTGACTTGAGAATCCCGAGGGGGTTCTCGTTCATGCAGAAAGGGCAGTGGTCGGTGGCCACCAGCTGAAGGTCATCGAATTGGAGCCCCCGCCACAGGGCATGTTGGCAGTCGTGATTCCTTAAGGGTGGAGTCATCACGTATTTTGCCGCCTCAAAGCCGGGAGCGTCGTACTCCGACTCATCGAGAAAGAGGTAGTGAGGACAGGTTTCGGCAAAGGCATGAATGCCGCGATCGCGCGCTTCCACTACTGCCTCCAAGGCTTCCTTTGCCGACAGGTGCACAATATACACCGGCACCTCCGCCAGCTCTGCAATGCGAATCACCCGGTGGGCGGCTTCCCCTTCCATTAGGCTGGGGCGGGTGAGCTGATGGTATTTGGGCGAAGTGTTGCCCTGCTCTAGCGCCTCTTCAATCAGCGCTTGAATCACCACCCCATTCTCAGCATGGAGGTTGACCATGCCGCCGTGATCGCCCGTGCGGCGCATGGTTCTAAAGATATCGGCGTCGTCAACCATCAGCACGCCGGGGTAGGCCATGTAGAGCTTGAAGCTAGACACCCCATCCTGGTTGATCAGGTCGGGGAGCTCTGCTAAAGAGCCAGGGTTGATGTCGGTGAGAATAACGTGAAAGGCGTAGTCAACGCAGCACTGGGGTTCGGCTGCCGCCAAGCGTCTATCTAAAGCCGCCTTGGGGCTGTCGTTATGGAACTGCTGAGCGAAGTCGATGATGGTGGTGGTGCCACCAAAGGCAGCCGATCGCGTCCCCGTTTCAAAGGTGTCGCAGGTGTAGACATCGTTACCCATGGGGGTTTCCATGTGCACATGGGCGTCAATGCCGCCGGGTAGGACTAGCAAACCGGCGGCATTGTGACATTCAGCATTCTCTACTGAGAGCTGGCGGCCAATGGCCTCAATGCGGCCATCTTGAATGAGGATGTCACCCTGGTAGTCGTCTACCGCTGTGACAATGCGACCACCCTGAATCAATACCGATGTCATAGCAAGCCTTTGCAGCGAAACGGCTGGCCAAGTGGCCCAATTGCCCATTCCCTCAGGGGAAGCGCAATGTTGCTATGACTATAGTGAGTGACCTAATGTTTGCCCATTAAATAAATGTGCAGTTGTAGGGGGAGGAAGGTTCCAGGTTTAGGGTTTAGGTATGACGAGCCACCGTGAACCTTATATCTTGCACCTTGCACCATAAACCCCAGATCCCTAGTTGCGATAGTGCAACTCTTCGAGCCAGGTGCGCAGCTCGTCGGCAGAAGCGTGGTCGATCGCCATCTGGGTAATGGGGTCGTAAGCATTCCATAGGATTTGGCCAGAGGTATCGCTGGCTTTCCACACGCGGGGTTCAGTGGTGGCTTCGAGGTGAGCCAGCAGGTTTTGCCAGAGGATACCGAGTTGGGCAACCAGGCCAGTGGTGTTGCCATTGTGAATCGGCCAATAGCTGCTATTCATAGGTAGATCTCCTTTAGTGTTGCGTCGAGGGTTTTTCACCCACAACCTGAGAATAGATTTCTGTATCTAAAATTACAAAAGCTTTCTGTCATGGTAGGTATGAATAACTTTCATGGGCGATTCGCGGAGCGTAAAGCCTGTGGCATCAAGAAACGGGAACCGACTCGGAACGAGTATCTGTTCCGGAATCGCTTGCCAGAGCGATGCATATGCTCTCCATGTAGAATTGTCAAAAGCTGATATTTTCAAAAAACAGTAGCGTATTATACAAATATCAAGATAATCGTTCATCTCCCCTTGACGTTTACTGGGTGCATTCCCCCTCAGGCACCCCAGATGGGAGACGGAAGTAGGGACACTCCCGAAGGAACGCGCCTCACTACGCATCGCTTCTAGGAGGCGACATTATGAAACTCACCTATCGCGGCCACAGCTACGACGCTCCATCTCAGCCCGCGCCCAAAGTGGGCGAAACCATCGACACCGGCAACTATCGAGGTGCTCCAGTGGCATTTGAGGCTTTGGCCGAACTGCCTGCTCAGCCCGCTGCCGATTTGACCTGGCGTGGTGTATCCCATCGCACGGGTATTGCTGCTCCGGTGGCAGCGATTGCCCCGGTGGTCATAGCCGCAGAGCTGCCAGCGGTTGCCGCTAGCCTCGTTGCCCCTGCGGTGGAATCTGAAGCCACGCCTGTTAATATCTCTGATCTAGCCCGTAACCTGTTTATTCGCCGTCACCAGCGCAGCCGTCGCCGCGAACAGGGGATGATGGTGCGCCTAGCGGCCGAGGTCGGCATCTCTGTAGAAGACGCGGCTCACTACGAAAGCCACATTCAAGGCAAAATGCCCCACGATTTCTCCGGTTACGATCGCGGCTCAGCCGCCATGAGCTAGCTTCGAAACGATACGGCAGATGGCCCGGTGCTCTGGCACTCCGGGCCATTTTTTTGTGCCAGGGCGTAGATCTCTACCCACTCTTGTTGGGTTAGAGGTTGGGCAATGAGCTGGCAATTAAAGCAATCCTCGGCCGCCTGGGTGAGCGATTCAATAATTTTGGAGATGGTCAACCCCTGTCGCACGGCGAGCTCGGCCTGATTCGCTGGCCGTGCTGGCGTTTGAAACACCTGCTGCCACAGCTCGGCATCGGTCATCAGTCCCATCGAGCCATGCTGAAGTAGGCAGGAACCGCGCCGCAGCTGGGCGCTGCCGATCACCTTGATGCCTTGAGCATCGACCAAATCGGCACTAGTGGCCAAGGCAAAGCAGTTGTGTGAACGACTGTACTCTCTACTGGGCTGCCCAAACTTGAGGGATACCCCCAGCTTTGCCCAGCCCGCGATTAAGAACTGGCAGAGAAATCTATAGGCTTGGTCGCGGCTTCCAGCAATGTGAGAAGTCACTAAGCCATAGGTCAAATCGCCTTGGTGCAGCACTCCGCGTCCGCCGGTCGGGCGCTGCACCAGCGCTACCGGCTGCCCTTGCCAGACAAGACTTTGCCAATGGTCAGGCATTTGTCGCCTCTGGCTCGCTCCTAGGGAAATCGCTGCCGGATTCCAGGTGTAGAACCGCAGAGTGGGCGGATGCCCCTGGTGCTGATGCTGATCGAGCAGCCAGGCATCGATCGCCATCTGCACTGCGCCAGGAGCATCCATCAGTGGAATCAGCCGCCAAGTCACCTGACTCAAGGCGCTTCCCCAGCGTGATAAGAGCTGCGCACCAACGGTCCAGAGCGCACGTGCTCGAATCCGAGTTCTTGGGCAATTTCTCCTAACTGGGTGAACTCTTCAGGAGTCCAGTAGCGATCGACCGGGCGATGATCGAGGGAGGGGCGCATGTATTGGCCGATAGTGATGCGATCGCACCCCACCTCGCGCAAATCTTGCATCGCCTCAATCAGTTCTGCCTCGGTTTCGCCGTGGCCCACCATCAGTCCCGACTTAGTCGGCATGCTGGGGTCGAACGCTTTAACTAGGGATAGAACGCGGAGGGAGCGATCGTACTTAGCCCCGCGCCGCACTGGGTCTTGCAGTCGCCGCACAGTTTCGAGATTGTGATTGTAGCAGGCGGGCTTGGCAGCCACTACGGTCTGAACGCGATCGGTCTGCCCCGCATCCCGTGAGGTGCCGCCCCAAAAGTCTGGCGTCAACACTTCGATTTCAGTCCCCGGATTCTCCTGGCGAATGGTGTGCATCACGGTGGCGAACCAGCTAGCCCCGTGGTCGGGTAAATCATCCCGCGCTACCGCAGTCAGCACCACATAGCGCAGGCCCAGCAGGCGCACGGATTCCGCCACTTTCTCAGGTTCGTGGGGGTCGAGGGTCATGGGCGCGTGGCCCTTTTCCACCTGGCAAAACGAGCAGGCGCGGGTGCACACCGACCCCATCAGCAAAAAGGTGGCGGTGCGATTGGCGTAGCACTCGCCTCGGTTGGGGCAGCGGCCCTCCTCGCAAATGGTGTGAATTTGCCGCTCTTTGACAATGCGCTGCACTGCCGAAATATCGCTGGCGTTGCCGATAGGGCGACGCAGCCAGTCGGGCATGCGCTCTAGCTCAGCCCTAAGCTGCTGCCGTGAATTGGTTATAGAAGTCATGAGCCACCGTAGGGTGGGCACTGCCCACCAGGTTTACGTTAGAAATTACCGCTTACTGGATTCTATCGCGGGTGATTTCTACCGCCACCTGACCGGTGTAGTCAGGGATGGGCGGCGTGAGCTTGGTAACTTTGACCATGACCCGTTGCAGACGCGCATCAGAGTCGAGCGCTAGGGTAGCGATCGCCCCCGCCAGCCGCTCAATTAGCGCAAACTTTGCTTCGCGAATGATTTGCTGGGTGCCGTTGATCACGGTGCGGTAGTCGTGGGTGTCGGCGAGGCGATCGCTCTGGGTAGCCTCAGCCAAATTCAAATACAGGGTGAGGTCGGCCTGAAACCACTGGCCCAGCACGTTCTCTTCGGGCAGCGCCCCCGTGTAGCCGTAGGCGCGAATATTGCTTAAGTGAATGGCATCCATAAAGTACGAGATTTTTGATTGAGAGATGAACGTTGCCTTTGCTCCACTCAGATATTTGGTGCAACATGCCAACTAAAACCCCCCTTATTTAGGAAGGGCAGAGGAGATCTCTAAAGAGACCGTTGACCACTGCCCTCCTAAATAAGGGGGGCGGGAGATTT
Source organism: Nodosilinea sp. FACHB-141 (assembly GCF_014696135.1). Classification (NCBI taxonomy): domain Bacteria; kingdom Bacillati; phylum Cyanobacteriota; class Cyanophyceae; order Nodosilineales; family Nodosilineaceae; genus Nodosilinea; species Nodosilinea sp. FACHB-141. The sequence continues at coordinate 14,654 of NZ_JACJPP010000007.1, forward strand.
GGAGATGTGTCTTACCGAACGGCGTTGAGCTACTTGAGCCAACCTTTGAGGCGGGCAGCCACTTGGGGCCGCCGCAGCTTGCGCATAGCTTTGGTTTGAATCTGGCGCACCCGCTCTCGAGAGAGGTTGAAGATGCCGCCCACCTCTTCAAGGGTGTGGGTTTCGCCAGTAGCCAGTCCATAGCGCAGCGTAATGATATCTTTTTCGCGTTCGGTCAGCACCTCGCCCAGCACGCTGGTAATTTCCTGGCGCATCATATTTTCGCTAATTTTAGACTCCGGTGTTTGGGTGCTGCTGTCTTCGAGCAGCTCCATCAATTCGGTGTCTTCGCCTTTGCCAACGCGGTGGTTTAAGGAGAGCGATCGCCGCCGCACCTGCTGCAAACTTCTCAGTTGATCGACCGTTACGTCGAGGGCATCAGCCAGTTCTTGCTCGCTGGGGTTACGCTGCAAATCGCGCCGCAGATCGCGGTGAGCTTTCTTCAGCTTGTTCAACTTTTCCACAATATGGATCGGCAGGCGAATCGTGCGGGCATCGTTAGCGATGGTGCGAGTAATGCCCTGGCGAATCCACCAGTAGGCGTAGGTCGAAAATTTGTAGCCCTTGTCGGGATCAAATTTTTCGGTGGCGCGGTTTAATCCCAGCGCTCCTTCTTGAATTAGATCGAGAAAAGGCACTCCTCGGTTTAAATAGCGCTTGGCGATCGACACCACCAACCGCAGGTTAGAGCGAATCATTCTCCGCTTGGCAGTTCTACCTTCGTGGAGCTTTTGGGTGAACTCCGCTTCGCTGATCTTTAGTTTCTCAACTAGTTCTTGTCGGTTGGGTTTACGACCCAACTCTTTTTGCAGTTTTTCACTGGCGGCTTCGACCTTAGATAAGAAGCGTACCTGCCGGGCAAGCTCAATTTCTTCGCTCGGCTTTAGCAGTGGGTAGCGCGCCATTTCCTTAAAGAAAGCCCCAACGGCATCGTCGGTAATGGTTTTGCTGTAGCCCGACAGCCCCATCTCTGACATGGCCTCTGACTGAGAGAACTTTGCCAGAACCTCCCGATCTTCGTCCCAGGCCGTAAGGTCTGGGGTGATTTGGCTATCAGCGGCAGACACCTTTTCTGCCACCCGATTTAAGTCGGTGTCGAACCCATCCATGGGTTCATCGGCCCAAGCAATAGAACTGTCTCTGTCGGAGTTATATGTAGTGGCCATGGGGTAAATAAAACTGTATACCTACGGGTCGAAGCATGCAGATTGAAGGCATGTATATTCGGGTTGCCCTGCCAATGACAACCTCTGACAAAACGCTTGATCCCGGAACTGGATCTTTAGACTTATTTTGTGAGTCCACAATACGGATTATTTTGTGAATTCCCAGGCAATGTAACATTTCTTTGGCAACTTGCGTAGTGTAACAGCCAATCCAAAAAATGGACCGAAAATTTAAGGGTAACCTCAAAGATTTTTTGCTATCCTCGGACACTTTGCCTTGCTATTGATTGCCGTCTAAGGATAGAGGCAGGTATCCAGGGTTGAGGCAGATTGCTGTTGCTCTCGATTTAGAGATCTATATTTTTTCTTCTATATGGTTCGGCTCCGTTTTCAACAGATTGTGGAAAGTTTTCAACAGATTGTGGAAAACTTTCCACAGATTGCATTCTGTTGAAAACTAACGGGCTTGAGTGTTTAAACCTGATTCGAGTCTGGCTGAGGATTGTGATCTGTAGGAACTCTAATCGATGCCAACTTGAATTGGGGATAGACAGCGCTCAGCGCTGAGGCTACTCACGCTATTGATAATCTTGAGTGGTGGATTGCGTCTGCCAGTACTGTTGCCTCAAGCGGTGCGGTCACACCCCAAAATGAGATGTTGTTGGTCGGTGGAAAGGTTGTCAATCAGTCTTCAGTCAGCTGGTCAAACAACCTCTTACACTGGCAGAGGTAACGTAGGTGGTGTAAAACACGTGGGCCTTGGTGAGAGTGGACCCCAGCCTCAGTGGGTCAACGTTTTGGTGGACTATGGCGGCCAGCCCGCAGAATATACTTACGCAGTGCCTGCTTCATTAGAGGTGCAGGTGGGTGACATCTTAACGGTGCCCTTTCGTCATCAAAGCATTGGCGCGATCGCCCTTTCCCTTTCCCTAACTCCTCCAGCCAACTTGGTGGCCCACCAGATTAGATCTGTAGAGGGCGTGGTTGAACAGCGGTTTTTCGCCCCGCCCTACTGGGTGTTGTTGCAGCGAGTGGCTCACTACTACCAAGTGCCGCTGATGCAGGTGCTCAAGACAGCGCTGCCGCCAGGGTTGCTAGCGAAATCTCAGCGACGGCTGCGGTTGCAGCGCGATCGCCTGCCCCAGCTTCCCTTAGCGCCAGGGCTGAAGGAGCTAGTGGAAGATCTCCAGCGATCGCCCACGGGAGACTACACCTGGCCCTATCTACAAAAACGCGGTCATAGCTATCGAACCCTGCAACAGCTTATCCAGTCGGGCTGGGCTGAGTCTTACCTAGCACCGCCCCAGCCGCCCCAAGCCAAGCGCCGCCAGGCAATTACCCTGGTCTGCGGCGACATCCTACCCCCCAATTTGACAGCCCGTCAGCAAGAGATCATTGCTACCCTGCGCCGCCAGGGCGGCGATCTGTGGCTCAGCGATGCCCTGCAATTGTGCCAAACCACCAGCCCTACCCTGAAGCGATTGGCTCAGATAGGCTGTTTAGTCATCGAGCCGCGCGAGCAGCTGCGGGCCGAAACCGGGCCAGTGCTGCTGCCCGACCAGCCCAAGCCCCTCACTCACTACCAGGCTCAGGTGCTCGCTCCTCTTAATAAGAGTCAGCAGGGAAGTCAGTTTCTGCTGCACGGAGTAACGGGGTCAGGAAAGACCGAGGTTTATTTGCAAGCGATCGCCCCTCGCCTTGCTGCTGGACAGTCGGCTCTGGTGCTGGTGCCCGAGATTGGCCTCACCCCCCAGCTCACCGATCGCTTTCGCCGTCGCTTTGGCGATCAGGTATGGGTCTACCACAGCAACCTGGCTGATGGCGAGCGCTACGACACCTGGCGGCAGAGTCTCAGGCCGTCTAAACCTCTGGTGATTGTGGGCACCCGTTCTGCCATCTTTATGCCCCTGCCCAACCTGGGCCTGATCATTCTCGACGAAGAACATGACAGCAGCTATAAGCAAGACGTGCCCCCCTGCTACCACGCCCGTACCGTCGCCCGCTGGCGAGCTGAGTTAGAAAACTGCCCCCTAGTACTCGGTTCCGCTACGCCCTCTCTCGATACCTGGGTGCAGTGTCAGGGGTTGGGCGAGGAGATGTTTGACGCAGCGATACTAATAGATCGGGAAATGGCCGTATCTCAAACGAAGACGCTAGATGACCGCCAAATTCCAACCTTGGCAGGTGTTGAGACTTCGATTGCCTCCAGCTTTGGCGGGCTTGGAGAGCGCCCTGCCTTAGCATCCAGTCAGACTATGCGTGCCGCCAACTCTCAACCAAAAGAATCCCTGCCCTGGACGTATCTTTCGCTGCCAGAGCGGGTGCAGGCCCAGCCGCTGCCCACTGTAAACGTTGTGGATATGCGCGACGAGCTGCAAGACGGCAACCGCAGCATTCTCAGCCGATCGCTACAAACCGCTTTGGCCACCATGAAAGCCGAGGGCAACCAGGGATTGTTGTTCATCCATCGGCGAGGGCACAGCAGTTTTGTGTCGTGCCGCAGCTGTGGCTATGTGATGATGTGCCCCCACTGCGATGTGTCGCTGTCGTACCACCAGCCAGGGGCAAACAGCGCCATGACCCTGCGCTGCCACTACTGCAACTATAGCCAGAACCATCCTAAACATTGCCCGGCCTGTAGCTCACCCTACCTCAAGCACTTTGGCAGCGGCACCCAACGGGTAGTTAATGCTCTGGCCGAAACCTTTCCAGAGCTCAGCTGCATTCGCTTCGACAGCGACACTACCCGCACCAAAGGGGCTCATCGTGCGCTGCTTACTCGCTTTGCCGAAGGCGGAGCCGACCTGCTGGTGGGCACCCAAATGCTGACTAAGGGCATCGATCTGCCCCAGGTCACCTTGGTTGGCATCATCGCCGCTGACGGACTCCTATATATGAATGATTATTGGGCCAGCGAGCGAGCGCTGCAAATGCTAATTCAGGTGGCGGGGCGGGCGGGGCGCGGCACCCAACCAGGGCAGGTCTTTTTACAGACCTACACCCCCGATCATCCGGTGGTAGAAGCGGTTACTCGCCACGCTTATGAGGGATTTATCGTTGCTGAGTGGGCGCAACGACAGTTGTTGCAGTACCCGCCTGCCGGGCAGATGGTGCTACTGCGGCTCAGTAGTACCGACCCTGACGCGGTGCAACAGACAGCTGATATTTTGGCTCAGCAGGTGACTCAGATGCTGGCCGGGTCGTCTTATCAACTGCTGGGGCCAGCGCCAGCACCAATTCCACGCGTGGCTCGCCGCTACCGTTGGCATCTGGTCGTTAAAGGTCCTCTGAATGAGCCTTTACCTAACCTACAAGACCTGAAACGCCATTGCCCCAGTCAGGTGAGCCTCACTATTGATGTTGATCCGCTAAACTTGGCCTAAATTTTGACCTTAAGGATCCTAAAAGATATTTTCTGCCGAGAACTTTGTTACCATTGCTAACCCCTGTAACGACGGGTAACGATACGTCAAACGCCTTTGCAGGGCCCTTAGGCTGTGATAATTTAGATATATCGAAAACAACTGAATACCCCGCAAGCCTAACTCGGTTAACAGCCTTTACCAGCTGGTGCTTTAGTTAGTAACAAACTAAAACTCGCTTCAAAACAATCCTTCTAGAGGTGGTCATTCTTGACCTTAACCTATCCTAACTGCCGGTCAGGCAACGGATTGTGAAAAGCAACTGTAATTTAGCGAGATTGCCCATTCTGTTGATTCTTTGTCCATTCTTGAGGTGTTTAACTCAGTTAAGCAGCTTGTTCCAGCCACGGCAGCCCTTAAGCTTGTCTGGCAAACCCAATGAAAAAGACTTAACGGAGAGTGGCCAAGATGGTCACTCTTCAGTTTTTTAAAGGGTGTTACTGCGATCGCCCTCCCTCTAAAATACTGACGCATTCAAAAGAACTAAAAAGTGCGGTTCTTTTCCTAAAATTTTCCTGTCTCGCCGTTATCGATGCGTTTATGGGTACAGGTCATCAATCTTTTTGGCTAGCTTTGATCATTGGCAACAGCCGCTGGCATTGGGCTGCCTTTGCAGATGATGGTCACGATTCGGGGGTAGGCGATCGCTGGCTAGGGTCGTGGCACACTGCTCATCTATCAGCAGCCCAGATGGATGAACTTCATCGGAGTCATTTTGCACTCTCGGCCTGGCAGCAGGTAGGAATTGAAACCACCCTTCCTCCCAGCGCAAACGACGGAAGTAGGTGGCTGGGGAAGCATCCCGAAATTTGGCTAGCTTCCGTTGTCGATGCCCCTCTAACCTGGCTGGCAGACTATCCCAACGTTCGCCCGATCAAAACTGAACAGGTACCGCTGAAAAACACCTACGCTACCTTGGGGGTAGATCGCGCCCTAGCGCTAGTGGGGGCTGGGGATGTCTGGGGCTGGCCGGTGCTGGTAATTGACTGCGGCACGGCTTTAACCTTTACTGCTGGAGTCGATCAACGTCTGATCGGGGGCGCAATTTTGCCGGGGTTGCGATCGCAATTTCGCGCCCTCCATACTCATACCGATCGGCTGCCAGCACTAGAGTTTAACCCTGAGATCTGGCCCCAGCGCTGGGCGACCAATACGGCTGAGGCGATCGCCAGCGGCGTTTTGCACACCCAGCTAGCGGGAATTCGCGATTTTATTCAGGCTTGGCAGATTGACTGGCCCCAGGGCGCGATCGTGCTAACGGGGGGAGATAGCGCAGCTGTCTATCACGCCATGCAAAAGCAGACCCCACCCCTAACCCATCAAGTCAGAGTAGACCCAGACCTAGGATTTTGGGGGCTGAGGGTCTGCCGTCAGCAGCTCCAGCATTTGGAGACGCTATAGCCCGCGAATGCGATTGCGGTAAGCATTGGCATCGGTGCCCACACCATTATTGGGATAGGTGCCAGCGCTGTTCATACTTTGTAGGTTGCTTACCCGGTTGCCGGGATTGGGGTGGGAACTCAAAAACTCAGCTGAAGACCCACCCTCTAGCTTCTGCATGAAGGTGATAAAACCCCTAGTGTCATAGCCCGCCCGACCCAGGTTGTTAAACCCACGGCGATCGGCGTCGTACTCAGCCTCGCGGCTGTTGGGCAGCTGTAGGGCAAGCTGTACCCCGATGTTCACTAGGGCATCTTGACGCACCTCTAGGGCACCGGCCACACCACTGGCTAGCGCCTGCTGTCGCATCTGGCCAATGGCGTGGCGTCCAGTGATGTGGCCAATTTCGTGGGCCATTACACCAGCTAGCTCAGCTTCGTTAGCTGCCGCCTTAATTAGTCCAGTTTGAATGTAGACAAAGCCGCCGGCGGTGGCGAAGGCGTTGACGCCGTCGTCGTCTACCACCTGAAATGTGTAGGGTATGTTGGGGCGATCGCTATTTGTCGCCAGGCGTTGACCAATTTCATTTATATAAGCACTAACGCCCGAGTTGCGGTTGTAAACCCGTACCCCAGCCTGGGCCTTGAGTTGGCGGTCAATTTGGCCGCCTAGGTTGACTTCATCCTGGTCAGACAGGTTGCCCAGCTGCACATAGCGAATGCCCTGAAAAATTAGGTCAAAAATGCCGGCCTGGGACGCAGTGGGGGTCGCTAGGCCAATAGTGATCGCCATAACGGCGGCCAGTAAGCCGTACAGCCCGCGGCGCAAAAAAGAATTTTTTGTCAGTTGCGTGAGAGGAGTAAGCATAGGAATGCCCCAAGTACCGCTGAGGTACAGAACTATATCCATCTTGCCCCGCTACGCGTCTGGCGACCACAGCTAGTGGTCAGTAATAAATTTGGCCTCGCTATCCTATGGGCACTAGGTACAGGTGCGATCGCGCAAGGGCAAGCTCACGCCTCAAACGAGCCACCCTGTGGTTCAATGGGATCGACATTCTCCTCTATTAAAACCACTCACCTTTTCCCTCTGCGAGGGCACCCCAGCCATGACCCTACTCGACGCTAAAGGCCGCCTGTTCGGCAAAGTCAGCATTTTAGATGTTGCGGCGGCGCTCATTATATTGATGGTGCTGTTTGGTATTTTTCTATATCCGGGCACCTCAGGGTCAGTGGCGCAGGTCGGGGCAACCACCAAGCCAGTGGAAGTAGACGTCATGGTGCGTGGTCTCTCCTCCTCTGACCCCAAACGGCTATTTGAAGCCATTAAGAATTCTGAAACCACTAACATCATCATTCGCAACCAGCCCTACGGCCAGGTCAAGATTAAAAACGCGGTGCTGCTGCCTCGCAGTACTACTGTGCCCCAACCCGATGGCACGGTTAAAGCCCTGCCCGACCCTCGCCCCGAGCTGAACTACACACTTGACATGCTCATCACCCTCGAAGACGATGCCCAAATTACTGATACTGGGCCAGTGTTTGGCAACAGTAAGGTCAAAGTGGGTACTCCGATTGAGCTGGATGGCGATCTCTACAATTTCAACGCCAGCACCGTAGATGTGCGGGTTTTAGAAAATAGCTAGGCCGGCCGCTGTCTTACATTCTTGATTCCCCCTCAGTTGCTTAAACAAGACCAGTCAAGGGGGCCAAGCGGAGATGCGTCTCTGCCCAGGTCTTACTGAGATTCTGCGCCTCCTGAGTTTGGGGAGAAATGGTCGCCCTTATACCCGGAAAGCTATGGGGATCTAATCTGAGACAATAGAAACCTTATTCTCCCAAACTACTTACCTCACCGCTATGACTGCCACTTCTACTGTGACTTCCCGTGTCAACTGGCAAACTCTGGCAGACCAGGCTTTAGCTGGTGAGGTGCTGAGTCGAGAGCAGGCTGACGCTGTCCTTACTGCCCCTGACACAGAGCTGCTCGATCAACTGGCGGCAGCCTATCGAGTGCGGCGATATTACTGGGGCAACCGGGTAAGGCTGCACTTTTTGCTCAATGCCCAAAGCGGCTTGTGCCCCGAAGACTGTCACTACTGCTCGCAGTCGAAAATCTCTGCTGCCGAAATCGAAAAATATCCCTTTATGGCCCAGGAGAAAATCCTGGCGGCGGCTGAGCGGGCCAATACGCTAAAGGCCGGTACGTTTTGCATGGTGATTTCAGGGCGATCGCCCTCCGATCGCGTCTTTGGTGAAGTGCTCGACGTGGTGCGCCAGGTTAAAGAACGCTACCCCATGAAAATCTGCGCCTGCCTCGGCCTGCTCGACGAAACTCAAACCCAGCAGCTGGCGGCGGCGGGGGTAGATCGGGTAAACCACAATCTCAACACCAGCGAAGCTAACTACGGCGAGATCTGCACCACCCACACCTTTGATGACCGGGTGAATACTATTCAAGCGGTGCAGTCGGCGGGCATGACCACCTGCTCTGGGGGCATCTTTGGCCTGGGCGAATCGAACGACGACATTATCGATATGGCCCTAGCCCTACGGCGACTGGAAGTGACCAGTGTGCCGCTGAATTTTCTGATTCCCATCGAGGGCACACCTTTTGAGGGGCGCCACGAGCTGAACCCGCGTCAGTGTCTGCGGATTTTGTGCCTCTACCGACTGCTGCTGCCCTCCCAAGAAATTCGCATTGCCGGTGGCAGGGAAGTGCAGCTGCGGCAGCTTCAGCCCCTGGGGCTCTATGCCGCCAACTCAATTTTTGTGGGCGATTACTTGACGACCCCTGGGCAAGCCGCTCAGGCTGACTACGCCATGATTCGCGATGCTGGGTTTGTGCTCGAAGGCCCTGACGGCGAGGCCATGGAGCTGCCAGAAGCAGTCTCTGCAGTTCCGTAGAGCGGGCACCGCCCACCAACTCTCGCGTAGACCGATGGCATCCTACTCAACCGAGCACAGGCTGGGGACAGGGCTGTTTCATGTTTGTAGAGAGGAAAACTACGTCACAGCTTCGCCCCCCACCCCCAATTTTAGGAGGAGCTGAGGCCCCCAGAGTTGGAGGCTTGGGGGCCAAAGCTCATATACAGGCAATATTACTTTTCAACAAGGAAACAACCGTGCCTGCTGAGGGTGAGTAGATAGCGCGGCACCCAATCTCGATGGCTTCGGTGGGCGGTGAGTTTAAGAAACCTTAGGCAGCCTGCGATCGCGTCACCAGGTTTACCAAACTATCCACCAAACGCTTGGGCTCCATGGGCATGATGTGCTCGCCGTGCATCACACTCTGGGTCATGATAAAAAACACCGTCGCGCCCAGCACCACCCGCGCTGTCGCCTCTGGGTCGGGCAAATCTAGTTCTGGGCAGCCCTTGAGATAGTCGGTGAGCTGGTCGGCGGCGGGTTTGGTGAGGTATTCCACAAAAGCCTGGGCTAGCTGTGGAAAACGCCCCGACTCACCCGCCACTAGACGCACAAAATTTTGATAGTCGAGGTCGTGGAGCTCGCTCTCAATGGCGTTGGTAATCAAGCGCCGAATCACCACTTCAGGACGGCCCTCTAGGTTGCCGTCGCCCATCACCTGCTCACACCGAGCCTGGGCCACATACTGAATCAGCGCCCGAAACAGCCCCTCTTTGTCTTTGAAATAGTTGTAGACCGTTGGTTTAGAGACTCCAGCGGTGGCGGCTACTTTATCCATGCTGGTGCCAGCGTAGCCATTTTGCAGAAACTCTTGCATTGCTCCCTGCAAAATTTGCACGGCTTTGTCATTTAGCACTGCCGGACTCTGAACCACGCGTTGCCACCTCTCTAACCCAATTGATTCATGTATAGCACCCGATCGACGGGAGACATAGCAACTCAGCCCTGCGATCGCATTGAGCCAAGTCGCTGCTCACCCCAGAGCATCCCCTAGGAACCAAAGCAACAGAGTATCGCTCTATACACTCATTCTAACGAGGCATTGACTAATTTTACCAAACCGTTTAGTTTAGTTTTGTTGCCTCTAATAACTTTGGCGAATCAATCTATGCAGGCGACAGAGCCTAATCAGGACTTGGTGCTTCGTTTCTACAAAGCCTTCGACGATCGCACCATTGATCGTGCCCTAGATTTGCTCGCGCCTAACTTTGTCGCTCACCAAGCAGGAATGCCTGAGCCCCTAGACAAAGAAGGCTTTAACCAGTTTGGTCTGTCGTTTTATACGGCCTTTAGCCAGGGTCACCACAGGTTTGATGAAATTGTTGCGGCGGGCGATCGCGTCGTCACCTGCGGCACGTTTACAGCTACCCATCTTGGCTCCTTTCAAGGTTTACCGCCCACCGGTAAGCAAATCAGCCTAGCGGTTATGCACATTGACCGAGTGGAGAACGGCAAGATTGTTGAACACTGGGGCCATGGCGATGCCCTAGGGCTGATGCAGCAGCTTGGCGTTGTCTTTTTACCTGGGCCCAAGCTGCTTCCCCATCTGCTGCGCAGTGCTGTGACTCGATGGTTTTAGTCGGTGCGCTAGCTCTGGACTAAGTCTGAGAACTATCGCCATCGGGTCAGGATTTTGACCGAGTGAACCTGTAGCTAATTGAGCTTTTCTCTAGGCCTTTCTTTGGCCCTATATCTAGGTATGACCTGTGCAAACTTCCATCTATCGCGATTTTAAGTGGAACCGTATAGCGTTTGCTCTGCTGGCAACGTTGATTATTGCTGACACTGCCCCCCATCCACAGCTGTCACCAGGGCTGCTGCAAACCTTCGCAGTGCAAGTGCAGTCTTCTCTACAAAATGAGCAATAGCCGGTTGGGACGCTTGCCCGATGTAGCTAAGATTCCATAAACTCGTCCCCCGGTGGGGCAGCTGGGTGATTAAGCTAGGGGTTGCCCCCGCTGCGCCCGCCCATGACCTCGTCTTCTAAAACTAAGACTGCTGCCCTCGCCACTAGCTCTAAGATTACGGGCTGGGTGCAGCGACAGATCAAGCGAGATTGGGTAAAAATTTCGCTGGCTGGGCTGTGGCTGAGTTTTGTAGCGGCCCACGTGGCTACCGACTCGGTGCCGGTACAACTGCTCGAACGACGGCTGCAAACGGTCTTTTTTGACATTCGTGGCCCTTTAACGCCCCCTGATGACATTGTCATTTTGGCGATGGATGATGAATCCTTTGGGCAAGCCGAATACTACCGCGCCGACCCTGAGCAGTACAGCTATTTCGCTCCGATTTCGGGCAGTCCATGGCAGCGCACGGCCCATGCGATCGTGATCGAGCGTCTGCTGGAGGCGGGGGCCGAGGCGGTAGCGGTGGATATTTTGATGTTCTCTGACAGCAGCTACGGCCCTGCTGATGACCAGGCCCTGGCTGATGTGCTGGCTCGCTATGGCGATCGCGTGGTACTGGCTACTACCGTGGATGATGCCAACATGAGCGAGGGCGAGTATGTCAATCCGACTCGGCCCCTCACTAAACTGCTCAATACCCCCGTTTATATCGGTAACGTCAACTTTCCCCGCGAGCTCGATGGCCGTATTCACCGCCATGGGCGCGCCTACTTAAATGACCTGATCGCGAGAGAGGCTGATCTCGACCGTGACACGATCGAAAGTGAGGTCGAGAACACCCAGTCATTTGCTGAGGCCACCCTCGATGCTGCTGGGGTTAGTCATCCCCTCTATAAGGGCGACTTTATGGACTTTTATGGGCCTACTCGCAGTTTTACCCACATCCCCTTTTGGCATGTCCTTGACCCTGACCCTTGGGCCAATTACCTCGATAACGGGCGCTATTTTGAAGACAAGATCGTGCTGATTGGCGGCACTGCTAAGTTCCTCCAAGACTTTCACCAAGCCCCTTTTTCAGAAACCTTGCTGCACCCCGAGACCATGGCCGGGGTCGAAATTTTGGCCACCGATATTGCTAACCTGCGCGATGGCCAAGCCCTGCGCGTAGGAATTCCTAACCCCTGGCTGCGGGGGCTGCTGGTGTTGGGTAGCGGGGCCGGGTTTGTGCTGCTGCTGCGGCGGTTTAATCGCCCCATTGCCCGCCTAGGCTGGACGGCGGCCAGCCTAGGCGGCTGGTTTTGGGTGAGCTACGGGGCCTTTGTGGGGGCAGGTTTGTTGCTGCCTACAGGCGCTCCTATCGTGGGATTGATGGTGCTGGGCAGCACCTATATCGTGGCCGATATTGTGACCGAGCAGCTGCGCAAACAGCGCCTGCGTCAAACCCTAGAGCAGTACGTCACTTCCCCAATCGTTCAGGAAATCATCAGTCAGCAAGACGACCTGCAAGACCTGCTCAAGCTGCGGGAGGCGGAGGTGATCGGCCTGCTGCTGGCTAACCGCTACCGCATTGTGCGGCTGCTGGGGTCAGGGGGCTTTGGCGAAACCTACGTGGCTGAAGACACCCAGCGCCCTGGTTCGCCCATTTGCGTCGTGAAGCAGCTGCGGATTATCAGCGATGATCCGAGGGCACACCGCTTGGGCAGGCGCTTTTTTCAGGGTGAAGCCGAAACTTTGGAGAAGCTGGGTCACCATCCGCAAATTCCGCGACTTCTGGCCTATTTTGAGGCACAAAACTCTTTTTACTTAGTTGAAGAAATGATCGAGGGTTGCCTGCTCAAGGATGAGCTAGCTTCTCGCCGACCTATGCCCCAGGCCTACGTGCTGGATTTGCTGCTAGGGCTCTTGCCGGTGGTGGCCTTTGTGCATGACCAAGGGGTGATTCACCGCGACATCAAGCCGTCTAACATCATTCGTCGCGAGGCGGATGGGCAGCTGGTGCTGATCGATTTTGGCGCTGTCAAGCTAATTTCCAACAAGCTGGCGGATACAGGGGTGAATCTCACCTCAACCTCTACTATTGGGGTGGGCACCCAGGGCTATATGCCCAGTGAGCAGTCGGCGGGGTTGCCCAAATTTGGCAGTGACCTCTACGCCTTAGGCATTACTGCTATCGAGGCCCTAACTGGCATTCCAGCCTACGCCCTGCGCCGCGATGTGAATGGGGAACTGCTCTGGCGGCACGAGGCTCCTAACCTCGATCCTAGATTTGGCGACATCGTTACTCGACTGGTGCTTTACGACTTTACCGATCGCTACCAGCGGGCTGAGGAAGTGCTGGCTGACCTCAGCAGTGTCGAAGTGGTCGTGCGATCGCAGCCCCAGCCTGAGGGCTTGCCCGCCTCAGGAGGAGATACCGTTGTCGGTATGCCCCCCTACGGCGTGCGCATCGAGAGCGTGGCTACCGACAACATGGATGACCCCGAGGCTGCTGAGGACGACACCCGCATGCTGCCCGGTGATTGGTTTGCCACCGCTGAAGAAGCTTCCTCCAGCGATACTGACACCGGCACTGCCGAAGCCAACTCCTGAGCTGGTGTCCCTAAGCCTGGGGTTGGGGAATGGTGATATCGATCGGAGTGACCGTAATATTTGGGGCCAAGGCATCGAGACCCGGCTGAATTTCTGCCGGATTGCCAACCACTAAGATCACCAGCTGGTCTGGGTTTAGCCTGGCCTGGGCGGCTGCCTGTACCTGGGCAGCTGTTGCTTCGCGCACCTGGTCTTGAAACTGAAACACAAAGTCTTGGGGGTAGCCATAGTACTCGTAGCGAATCAGCCGAGCTAGGGTTTGGCCAGGGCTTTGGAAGTTAAACACAAAGCTGTTGAGCACGGCATCTTTTGCTTGCGCCAGCTCTACATCGGTAATGGTTGTAGTACGAATGCGGTTGATTTCGGCCAGCGTCGATTGAATAAAAGGTACCGTAGCCTCTGAGCGGGTTTGACCCCCGCCAATAAACAGTCCAGGGTGGTCATAGCGAGGCGCCCAGTAGGCATAGACCGAGTAAGCTAGGCCTTGGCGCGATCGCACCTCGTTAAACAACCTGCCGCTAAAGCCGTTCAGTACCTCGTTCATCACCGCTAGAGCGGCATGGTCAGGGTAGTTAAGCTGCCCACCCAGGTGACCCAGCTCAACATAGCTCTGAGTCAGCTGGGGTTGCGACACCACAAACACGCCAGCCTTCGCCTGCTCCACCGACGGCAACGTATCCTCCAACGCCTCTCCAACACCCTGCCATTCGCCAAAATAATCAGCAATCCACTGCTTCATCTGGGCGCTGTCAAAGTCACCCACAACTCCCAAAATGGTGTGCTCGGGGCGAATAGAAGCCTGATAAAACTGCTCAATATCCTCCTGGCCAATCGCTGCCAGCGTTGCGTACTCAATGGTGCGAGCATAGGGGCTGTCGGCCCCATACACCAGCTTGCGAAACTCGCGGCTAGTAATACCGTCTGGGTCATCGTTGCGGCGGGCAATGCCGCCACCATACTGGCGCTTGAGCAAATCGATCTTGTCGACGGCAAAAGCGGGCCGCTGCACCACATCGGCAAACAGTTCAAATACCGCTGCGGTGTCTTCACTGAGGGCACTAAAGCTGGCGCTGCCTTCACTCAGGTCAATGCCGGTTTCAATCGACGCGGCCCGCTGCTCCAGCTGCTGGTTGAGAGAGTCAGCATCCAAACGAGTAGTGCCCCCCAGTCGCATGGCTTCGCCAGTCAAATTGGCCAGCCCGACTTTGTCCGCAGGCTCGAACCTCGCTCCGGTACGAAAGGTAGCACTGCCGCTCACCAGCGGCAACTCATGGTCTTCAAGCAGATACACCACCAAGCCATTGGGCAACTCGTAGCGCTCGTAGGCCGGAATCTCAATATCCCGCAGGGCCGGAAACTCTAGCTCGTCGTAGTAGCGAGGGGTTTGGGCAATAGCCGAGGGCTGCCAGGTCAGCAGCAGCACCCCCAACAGCCCAGCCAGGGCCAGCAGCGGTATCATGCTCCGCCGTAGGATGCGACGGGTACCCATAAACCAGCTGTTCGCGTTCATCACTGTGCGTCCCAATACCGTAGGTCTTAAATATGAATGTCTTGAAAGCGGCCTAGGGCCACTCATGCGTTCTGGTGGCTGACTCAAATCGATCGGCTCCTAAACTACTCGGCAGACGGAGCCTGCACTAGCTTGCCTACGGTGCGGCTTTCAGGCCGAAATAGAGTCTGCGCGACCCGCTGAATATCGGCCGCCGACACCGCCTCAATGGCTTTGAGGTTATTAAAGATATTGCGCCAATCGCCGGTTTTAGCCTGGTACTCAGCTAGCAGCGAAGCCATACCGCCATTAGAAGCCAAACTTTGCAGCAGACCCGCCCGAGCCTGGGTTTTTACTCGATCTAGCTCTTCAGGGCTAACAGGCTCCTGCTTAATCCGATCAATCTCCTGGGCAAACAGGGTGCCAATCTCCTCGGGGGTGTGGCCGGGAGCCGTGAGGCCATAGATCAAAAAGATATTGTCGTAGCGATCGCCCGGAAATCCATTCAAACTGCCAATATCCAAGGCAATACGAGCCTCGTCTACCACAGTTTTGTAGATTCTAGACGTCCGTCCGCCCATCAGCAGACTCTCGATCATGCCGTAAATCACGTGGTCAGGGTGGCGCAGGCTAGGCCGGTGATACCCCTCTAAATACCAGGGCTCCGAGGGCAGTGCCAGCGAAAATTCCTTGGGCGCAGTCTGGGGCAGTTCATCAATGGCAGGCTCGGGTGGCACCGCCCGAGGGGTATAGCGACTAAAGTAAACCTCAGCTAGGCGCTTTACCTCGGCGGGGTCAACATCGCCTACTACCGCAGCGGTCAGGTTGGCAGGACCATAGTAGGTATCATAAAAGGTTTGCACATCCTCACGGGTGGCCACAAAGAGGTCATCCTGGTAGCCAATCACAGGGCGACGATAGGGGTGGCTGACAAACGCCTCCTCCAAAAACCGCTCAATCATTGTGCCAATTGGGGAGTTATCTACCCGCATGCGGCGCTCTTCAAGAATGACATCCTTCTCTTCGTAAAACTCGCGAAACACCGGGTCAAGAAACCGCTCCGACTCCAGCGACATCCACAGCTCCAGCTTGTTGGCGGGCAGGCTGTAGAAATAACGTGTCTCATCGGCAGACGTAGTAGCGTTGAGGCCGACCCCTCCTGCCTGCTGAATGATTTGGCCGTACTGATTTTGCTCCACAAAGCTGGCCGCTTGCTTCTGCAACGCCGCCAACTCCTCCTGTAGCTCAGCAGCTTTGGCCGTATCACCGGCCGTTTGAGCCGCCAGCAGATCGTTAAATACTGCATCGAGCTGGGTCATTAACTGCTGCTCAGCGGCAAAATCTTTGGTGCCGATACGGCTAGTACCCTTAAATGCCAGGTGCTCTAAATAGTGAGCCACACCGGTTTTGCCGTCGGTTTCATCCACCGCGCCTACGTTGGCGTGAATCATAAATGACACCACCGGAGCCTGGTGCCGCTCTAGCACAATAAACTTCATCCCGTTCTCGAGCGTAAACTCGGTAACGGCATCCGCTACCCGATCCAGGTAGGGTTGAATAGCCTGAGCAGCCTGCAAGGGCTCCCTCGCCGCCGCTGGAGCAATGGGCCACCATAGCCAGAGGCCAACTAGCGCTACCAGACCCACTAAAGCTGGGCGGAGGCGATGTCGTGACCTTGCCCAAAATCCTGGGGCGATCGCCGGTGTTCCATTCATAAGCAGCACTCAAACAGGATGGGCTAGACTCCGTTCTCCAGGATAGTGGAGTCTCCCAGGCAATGACCACACTCGGCCCTCTATCTATAGTTCCTCCAGCTAGACTCTGAGGCAGTTGTCAAAGCCCCAAATCCTGAGTAAAGTTCCCATAGACCTACGGTAGAGTGGGCCTAAAACCACTTAGGGCTTACTTGAACCTTTGTTCCAAACCAGCCCGCTTTTCGATGGGCGCATGCGACCCAAGGCTTTCTAGGCACAGGCTTCCAAGCTCTCGGCGAACTCGACTTTCCAATTACTTACGTTTCAACAAAGGGGTCAGGCCTTGACACAGGTGGCAGATAGCACAAACCTGAAGCTGTGGACCCAACGAGCTCTAGCCGCGACCTTTTTAGCAGGTCAGGTTGTCATTCACTTGATTTCTCGTCCGGTGCATCGGCGCAATACCTTAGATCAAATGGCTGCAGTAGGGCCTGCGTCATTGCTGATTGCTCTCATTACAGCAGCCTTCGTAGGCATGGTGTTTACCATTCAGGTGACGCGAGAATTTTTAAACTTTGGGGCTGGAGCGGCGGTGGGTGGCGTACTGGCCCTCACCCTGGCCCGAGAGCTTGGCCCGGTGCTGACGGCGGTGATTATTGCTGGGCGGGTGGGGTCAGCTTTTGCGGCCGAAATTGGCACCATGCGCGTTACTGAGCAAATCGACGCCCTGCAAATTCTCAAAACTGACCCCATCGACTACCTAGTGATTCCTCGGGTCATTGCCTGCGCCCTGATGCTGCCTCTGCTGAACGTGCTGTCATTCATCACCGGCATGACCGGTGGGCTGTTGATTGCCACCAGTCAGTACGGCATTCCCTCTTCAGTCTTTTTAGATTCCGCCCAAAACTTTCTGTCGATTTGGGATTTGGTGAGCTCGCTAATCAAGGCGTTTTTCTTTGGCATTCTGATTGCCATCATTGGTACTAGTTGGGGCCTAACCACTACCGGTGGCGCTAAAGGCGTTGGGCAATCTACCACCACTGCAGTAGTAACGGCGCTGCTGGCTATTTTCATCAGCAACTTTTTCCTCTCGTGGCTCATGTTCCAAGGCACCGGCAGCGCTGTGATGAATAACTTTTAATGGCGGCTGATTCAGCGATCGCCTCTTCAGCACTAGACGGTAGATTCTCCTATACTTCAGATAGCCCCAACCTTTGTAAACTGTGACGTCTACCCCTACAGCAACCCATACCAACCTACCTCCCAGCTACCGCATCCCACTAACCGTGATCGGCCTCGGAATATTGCTGGCGTTTGGGAAAATCTGGTTAGGAGCATTGGTAGGTATCTTTGGCGTGTTTTTGCTAGTGCAGGCCGTGACGCTTACGTTACGGTTTACCGATAGTGCGCTAGATATTTACCGGCGCGATACGCTGATTCGTCACTTTCCCTATGCGGAGTGGCAGCACTGGGAAATCTTCTGGGGACCAGTGCCTGTGCTGTTCTACTTTCGTGAGATCAACAGCATCCACTTTTTACCGATCATATTTAGCCCCAGCGAATTGCGTACCTGCCTCGAAACCCACTGCGCGGCTGCCAAAGAAGAGTAACGGGCATCCAGGGGCGAACCAAGCCCTCATCTGATAGGCTGACAACAGGGTCTATGGGAACCGTTATGACCGCAGAGGAGCTATCACAATCGAGTCTGGGACCGGATGGTACCAGTAGCTATGGCAGCCCCGAGGCTAGCTCTGCTTTGGGTTCGGATTCAACGGGTCTCAAATCAGACTGGAGCAATCGCATTGACGCTCTACGCCAGCAGGAGACTGACCTCAAGCGCAGCATCGCTGACCTGCAAGCAACCTACAACCGCTTGACCCAAGACCAGTTTCAAAAAATTCAGGCTGACATTGGTCGGATGGTGCAGCAGGGCACGGCAGACCTAGAGCAGCGCAAGCGCAATCTGCAAAAAGAAATTGAAACGCTAGAGCGTCGCCAGGAGCGCATTCAGGCTGAAATGCGCACTACCTTTGCTGGTGCATCTCAAGATTTAGCGGTGCGGGTGCAGGGCTTTAAAGACTATCTGGTAGGTAGCCTGCAAGATCTGGCGGTGGCGGCAGAACAGCTCGATATCACTCCAGCAGCTCGCTCTACCCCGGCGTCCAGGATAGACGCTAGGGATGGCTCTGCAACAGATGCTCGTTTCGAGTCGAGTGCCGAACGCTCCGCCCCTCGCCCGTCTCCCCGCCGAGCTGCTGCCGAGCCAGCTTCAGCTCAGCCAGCCTTTGCCTCTAATGCCTTTCAAGACCAAACGGAGCGGATTCGCAGCCTGCTTGACCAGTACCGTATGCGTCCCGATTACTATGGCCCTCTTTGGCAGCTGCGCCGCACCTTTGAACCCATCCACGCCGAGCGGGTTTCTAACTGGTTCTTTGCCCAAGGCGGACGGGGAGCGGTTAAGAGCATGGGCAGCCGTCTGCAAAACGTGCTGGTGGCTTCGTCGGCGCTGTCGATTTTGCATGCCCTCTACGGCAATCGCCTGCGCACCTTGGTGCTCTCTAACAGCCCCGAGCGTTTGGGAGAATGGCGGCGGGGGCTGCAAGACTGTCTAGGTATTTCCCGCGCCGATTTTGGGACGGGTCAGGGGGTCATGCTGTTTGATGCACCAGAGCCTTTAGCTCAGCGGGCCGATCGCATCTCCGCTGACAACGGTCTACCCTTTATTGTGGTAGACGAAGCTGAGTCAGTGATTAGTTTGGCACTGCTGCAATTTCCGCTGTGGCTGGCCTTTGCTCCCGACCCCATGAACCCAGTAGCTGAGTACGACTACTAGAAGCTCTCCTCACGTTGGAGAAGTGCAGAGCGTAGGGGTTGACTGTTCCAGGCTTAGAAGTTCTATGGTCAGTCGCTGAAGGCCCTCGTTAAGGTTTCGACTACCCGATCGAGGGCCACCGATCGCGAGGCCTTGAGCAAGACGCGATCGCCCGGTTGCATCATCCTTTGCAGATGCTGGGCTAGAGACTGATGATCGGCGAAGCTCATGGTCTTAACGCCCGCTGCCCCCTCCTCCAAAGCCAAGGATTCGTCAGGGTCGGCTAGAGTGAGCAGGGCATCCAATCCCAGATTGCTCACGACCTGCCCGACTTGGCGGTGCAAATCGACCGATCGCTCTCCTAGCTCTTTCATCGTGCCCAGCACGGCAATCCGGCGTTGGCCAGGGGTCTCGGCTAGCAAATGAAGGGCCGCCGTCATTGACTCCACCCCCGCGTTGTAGGTTTCATCGAGCAGCACAATGTCGTCTGGCAAAAGAATTTGTCGCGCCCGACCGCTGGGCAACTCTACTGAAATGCCTTGGCTGAGCACCCGCCAGTCGAGGTTGAGAGCCTGCATAACGGCGATCGCCGCTAATAGGTTTAGGGCGTTGTGGCGACCCGGCAGCGGCAGTGGTAAACGTACTCCCTGCACCTCCAAGGTTTCAGGATCAACTAGCTGACCCTGAACGTCGCCGCCCTCTAAGCCAAAGGTGATGGTGCGCCCTGCCCACACGGTGCGGGCCGTGGCTAGCAGCCTGGCGTTGTCATGGTTGAGTACGGCAATGCTTTGGGGCGACTCGGCTAGCAGCTCGCACTTGGCGTCAGCAATGGCCTGCTCTGATCCCAAACGGCCAATGTGGGCTGTACCCACGTTGGTAATGACCGCCACATCGGGTACAGCGATGCGGGCTAACCGGGCAATCTCCCCCGGCCCCCGCATGCCCATTTCGATCACTCCAAAAGCGTGGTCGGGTCGAAGTTGAAGCAGCGTTTTAGCAACCCCAATGTCGTTGTTGTAGTTGGCCTGGGTTTTGTGTACTAGTCCCTGGGTGCCCAAGGCCGCCGCCAGCAGTTCCTTGGTAGTGGTTTTGCCCACCGACCCAGTAATTGCTACGATACTAGCTTGCTGTTGGGTACGCCACCAGTGCCCCAGAGCCTGGTATGCCACCAGGGTATCGGCCACTGGCAAGCAAGGCAGATGGGGTATGAGCTTACCCTGCTCAACCACTGCGGCTATGGCACCCTGGGCGATCGCCGCTTCAACAAAGCTATGCCCATCAAAACGATCGCCCGTCAGAGCGACAAAGAGAGCATTTTCGCGGATGTCGCGGCTATCAGTAGTAATATTTGCTACACAATCTTCTCGGTGAGCAGGTGGCACATAATCTAGAGGTGCCTGTATAGCTGCGGCCAGAGTAGCTAGTGATGAAAAGCCCATAGAGTCAACGGTGGTAATCTGTAGCAACGTCTACGGTACGCCAGGTTTTTGCCCGATCTCGTCGTAAAGTGCTCTGATTGTAAAGGAATTTGGCCCCTAGCTGTCAGGCATCTCTTCCAGTGTAGAAAGCTGACCTTGCCTGTCGCTCAGTAAGTTGTCAGGAGTTCAGGGCTAGTCTACAAACAGGGCTTGAGCTGATGTTTTGCGGTGAATAGCTTTGGGGTATGGGTATCCTAACCCTAACAGGGTTTACTACTACCTCATGGTTAGGTAAAGAACTTTACCAGAGCTTCGTTAACGCTCCCGACATAATCGCGGAAACTAGAAAATTCACGCAGTAATCTTGAGATACGCAAACGATAGCCTAGTGTAAAAACTGACGCGAACAGGGTTGTCTATCGTCTTTAATGAGCCTAAGGACTGTTGCTACCATCAAAACCGTGCATCTTTAGAGTTCGTACTTTAGCCAGTGAGCTTAGCATCAAAATTCTTCTCATCGCAGTCCGTATGGGCTTAGTTTACTAAGCCCATCTGTTGGTGGGGCAAGGGCGGTAAAGCCGTGAAGACAAAAGCGACTTATAACAATCGAATTACTACCGCTGATGAGCAGTGTCTCTACAGTCATCTGTTGACCTGCGTTAGCGTTGAGTCTCCTGACGCCATGCTCGACCGGTTTCAGGCGCTCTTCCTTGACGGGTTTGGCTACCCCGATCGCGATGTCGTAGCTGCCCTCGATCGCCTGCTGGCCTGCCAAGAGATCGAAGAGTATTTTCGGTTCATTCTCAACCGTTGCTGCCATATTCTTATCAACCGCTGGCAAACCAATCCTCAGCTGCAGCCGGCTATTCCAGTCTTGATTAAGCTGCTAGAGTCTGTGCCCGCTGATCGGGTGTCAGAGCTGTCGCGATCGCGGCCCATTCGACGCCTGCGCCAGGTTACCCAAGACTTTAGAGACACGGAGCAGTATCTCGCCCTCAAGCGACTGGCGTGTGTCATTGAGGCTCGCCACTCTGCCCTACCCCGCAATCGGCAGGCCGAGGCCGTGCCCCTGGGCTCGCTGATCAACCGCTACCCCTATCTTTATGAGCACTGTCTGGTGACTGAAGATAGCGACCTTCAGCATCAGCAGTACGTGCGTCACATGCAGGTTGAGGCTCAGCATAAATTTGAGGTTGACCTCAGCCACTACGTCACTTACCGAGTTCGTCGGGGACGACTGCATCGCCAGGGACAGACAGACTTTGCCGAGCGGTTGCGGATGGTGCCCAATCCCACGTTATTAAATGATAAAGAGCTAGTCTCGTCGCTCAAGCACTTCGCCCGTCGCCGCGATCATGGCCAAAGCTATCGCGACGGAGCTCAGCGTTTTCTGCTTAATCACGATCATGGCATGTCGTTTCGGCAGTTTAAAGAAGACCTGTTTGACTACATCATTGCCGATGTCGATGCCGATTATGGTCAGCGACAGTTCAAAGCCATGCTGCAAGACCACCTACTGTCTTCCTTTACCGACAGCGATAGCAATCCAATGGATGACTTTCTCAAGGTGCGTACTTGTAGCAACCTATTCAATTTTTTGGTGGTTGACCCCAGCGCTGGTCGGCAACACTACGTATTCCTCGATTTAATCAACAACCTGGGGCCAGTGCACACCACAGGACTGCTGCTCAGAATTTTGCTGATTTGCCAGAAGGTCAGGCCTTTCTTAGATCGACGGTTTTCGCTGTTGTTTAACCACTACGAAACTGCCTCCAGCGAAACGGTGGCTTGGTTGATCAATATGTTTGAAAACATCAACATTGCCCTTAGCCTTAACTTCGGCAGCGTCGATCTGTCCCATGCTGGAGCTCGATAGAGGGCTGCTATGACCTAGATGAGCAGCTGCGGACGCCGTTTAGCCTGCAGCAAACCCGAGTCTAGCCCGAGCGCAAATGCTAGAGTCGTACCACGTGCAGAATCTCTATTGCCCATTATGTACGACCTTGTTTCTGCCGCCCTTGGGGCCCAGCAGTTAACTCAAGCAGCCCAGCTAATTAAGCAGTGGCAGCAAAAAACGCCCCAAGATCCTTGGCTTAAGCTGGCTATGGGGCAATATTGGGAAGCAAAGACCGAGTTGGAGAAGGCCCAGATTACCTATACCCAGCTGCTGCAAAGCACCGCCAACACTAAGGTGCTGAGCCAAGCGCGGGAAGGCGTACAAAGGGTGCGAGACCGGATGGCCAAGCGTCGAGAGCACGATCTGAGCGCTGCCAAGCAGCAGCCGGGAGCGGCGGCTACGGCTATGCTGGTGCTAGAGCCAGTAACGGGCGATCGCCGAGAACCGGCGGCCCAGGGCCTAGCCCGAGTTATGCAGATTGATGCTTACACTGCTAAAACCCGGCTACCCAGCAAACACTGGCGACTGCTGCGGGTCGGCTCAGCGGGAGAGACTCAATATTTTTGCGAACAGCTTCAGGCCGAGGGCACTCCTGCCCGCTGGGCTACGGTGGATCAGGTCAAGGAGGTGGACACCTTCCGAGTGCAGGCGATTCGCGCAGTGGAGCCAGAATTGATGGTGATTTGCTTGAATAGTGCAGGCCAGCAGGGCACCATTCAACTCACTTGGGGTGACATCACTCAATGGGTAGTGGGGCAACTGCCCATTTATGAATCAGTGGTGGATTTAGATATGCGCGGCAAGCTCAAGCGCAAAGATGCCACCCAAGACTATGGTGAAGTGATTGATTTGCACCTGCACGGGCGCGGCTGCGTGCTGCGCCTGTGCGATCGCACCTACAAGTTCCGTGAGGCAATTCCCCTGCCTCCAGCGGAATCATTTCCGTCACCCTTGATTGCCGCTACTGCCTGGAAAGCTATGAAAAGCTACTTTGCAGCCCGGATTGCTTCAGCCCCGCTCATCGATTTCAATGGCTTTGGGGAAAGCGCCCTAGATTTGATCGAACTGCTGCCGTCCTTTGAGAACCAGGTGGAGATGGGGCGATCGCTGCCTTCGCCTTGGGATGCAGCCTTTCACCTGTACAGCGGCCTACGGTTTGTGGTGAAAAGAGAAGCTAAGGGCTCAAAAAATTAAAGTTCAGGGTTGAGGGCTAGTTGTTTAACCCTCAACCCTGAACTTCTGGATTATCCCTAACGTATATGTAGAGTGGCTAGCTTAGCGGGTCTTGACCTGCTTAGCCATATTCAAAAAAGGAGATAGGCTAGGACCGGGACGGCGACGACGGGGTAGGGACGTACCTACGGTAGTGAGGTAGGTAGAGGCGAAGGCAGTAGGAGCTGGCTCAGCAGGGGCCATTGCTACTGGGGCGGGAGCGGGGGCAGCTTTAGCTGGGGTTTTGGCCGCTGCTTTTGCTAAAGCCTTTGCTGGAGCTTTAGTCGTTGCCTTTTCTGAAACCTTTGCTAGGGCGCTAGTCGCTGCCTTTGCTGGAGCAGCCACAGACTCAGCCTTAGCAGGGGCTGTGAGAGCAGGCGCCGGTTGGGCGCTGCTGTCAGATTCATCGAGTTCCATGAAAAACTCAGACTTTTTGCCTAGACCTACCAGGCCGCCAACGGTTTTGAAGATGCCGCCAAGCAGCCCAAAGATCGCCCCAAAAATAGACTTGATTAAACCCATGGGTATGTCCTTGATTTATCTGCGTTTCTAAATTAATTATCAAGTTCCGTTACGCCCTCTCACAAGGTGGAGCGACAACTAGATAAAAAAGTTAACACTAGCCTCAGAATTCTCTACAGATATAGCTCTGCCTTTAGGATCCTTTAGGTCTGACCCAGGTTAGGGAGAAATCTCGGCTGTGTCAGCTTGATAGACCAACACAAGTCACAAGACCATAACTTGCGCCGAGAGGGACGCAGCCTCAAACAGGTAACCAACCGTGTTTGGCGATACCGGATGTTGCAGTGCCCCACAGATATTAGCCCCTCAAGGTTCGAGGCTAGCGATCGCCTTTGACCAGGCTGCAAGGGTTTGGAGGCTTAAATGGTTGGATTTTGGTGCGATCGCTCCTGGAATGGTTAGTCAACGCGATCGGGTTAGTTTCTGCCGCTGAGCTAGAACTAGATTTTTTAGTGGAAAAAGCAAATTGAGGTAAACGGACCCTTTACTTCTCTTAAAACTTCGTTAGGATAATTAACAACGATATTAAGTTTTCTAAACTCCTATGATTGCTCAGCAACGCCTTCTAGCCTTGGGCGGCCTTGCGCTTCAGCCCAATCAGTCCACCAACACCGCTTTTCAGATTTCTTGGACAATTCTGAGAGTGATTGCCGGTATTGTTATGGTTCATAACGGCCTTGACAAACTAGCTAACATCGAGAGCTTTGCTAACGCCTACGTGGCCTATCTAGGTCTGCCCTTCCCCATCACTCTGAGCTACATGGCGGCCTTCACTGAGCTAATTGGTGCTCCTTTGGTAGCCCTAGGGCTATTTACCCGTCCTGCCGCCATGGGGCTTGTATTCACAATGCTGGTGGCGATGTATCACCACGTCAAGGTAGCGGGTTTCAGTATTCCTTACCTGGAGCTGTCTGCCCTCTACGCCGCCACCTTTCTGTTCTTTGTAATCAATGGTGGCGGTCGATTTTCCCTAGATGCGGTGCTGGCTAATGTGCTCAACAGGCTGCGCACTAACCAAACCGACGGCAAGCGCGCTTCCCTGGAGGATGTGTTTCGACGGTCGGATGAGGTTAAGTCTGGTACCAAGTCGGCTTTGTAACTGCCTTGTTGATTTCCTCAAGCCCCTTGTCAGAATACAAGGGGCTTTGTTTTGGGGGTTGGTATAGGGTTACCCAAACAGCACGAGAGAACAGGTGGCCACATCAATGTCCCCAGCAGCAGCATGAGAGCCACGATGGGGCCATCGGGCAAAAAGTTAGAAACCCTGCTGCGCTATCTCCGGTTGTCAATGCAGCTATGGGTTCTCCTAAAGTGAAAAAGGTTCCTAAAACAGGCTGGCCTCTCCTAAGCAGGTGAGGCCAAAGCGAGGCGCACTAACTGTCGCAAAAAGTCTTAGTTTGTCTGATCCGTCAGCTACAGGCTAGCAATTTGGCTCAGATTCCTAAACGCTGGTAGACCTGATCGAGGTTGCGCAGGTGACGCTCAGGACTAAAGCAGAGGTCAATTTCTGCCTTGGATAGGTGCGCTGTCACCCGCTCATCGGCCTCGATCAGCCCACGAAAATTGCCGTCGTCGGTGTTCCATGCCTGGTGGGCGCACGACTGCACGATCGCATAGGCCTCTTCCCGCACCAGCCCCTTGTCGACTAAAGCCAGCAGCACTCCCTGACTAAACACGACGCCGCCGTAAACATTCATATTGCGGGCCATATTCTCGGGGTAGACCAGCAGATTCTTGATCAACTCGGTGGTTTCTACCAGCATGAAGTGAGTCAGGATGCAGCTGTCAGGAAAGGCCACCCGCTCCACGGAACTGTGAGAAATATCGCGCTCGTGCCACAGTGCTACGTTTTCTAACGCCGCCATAGCATTGCCCCGCAAGAGCCGCGCCATGCCAGTCAAACGTTCTGAGCGAATCGGGTTGCGCTTGTGGGGCATGGCTGATGAGCCCTTCTGCTTCTTAGAGAAAAATTCCTCTACTTCTAGCACGTCGGTGCGCTGCAGGTTGCGAATTTCTACTGCAAACCGCTCGATGGAGGCTCCCAGCAGAGCCAGAGCGTTCATAAAGTCGGCGTGGATATCGCGGGATATGACCTGGGTGGAGGCAGTGTCGGGGCGCAGGCCCAGGTTTTGGCAGGCCAGCGCCTCAATCTTGGGGTCGATGTTGGCGTAGGTGCCCACTGCACCAGAGATTTTGCCAACGGCGATCGCATCCTGTAGGTGGGTCAGCCGCTCCCGGTGGCGCAGCATCTCGGCCAGCCAGCCAGCCAGCTTAAAACCAAAGGTAATTGGCTCAGCGTGAATGCCGTGGGAGCGACCAATCATCACCGTGTCGCGGTGCTCTTGGGCCCGATAGCGAATCGCCTGAATCAGGCTCTCCACATGAATCATGATCACCTGAAGGCTGTCTACAAGCTGGAGCGACAGCGCCGTATCGAGCATGTCAGAGCTGGTCATGCCCAGGTGAATGTAACGCCCGGCGTCGCCCACATACTCGTTGACGTTGGTGAGAAAGGCGATCACATCGTGACGCACTTCAGCCTCAATTTCAAGAATGCGCTTGGGGTCAAACTTGGCTTTAGCCTTGATTTCCTCGACCGCTTCCCGAGGGATGTAGCCCAGCTCGGCCTGGGCTTCGCACACCGCGATTTCGACCCGCAGCCAGGTCTTAAATTTATAGTCGTCGGTCCAAAGATCGCCCATTTCGGGCAGGGTGTAGCGTTCAATCAAGGCTTTGGTCAGAATACAACCGTCCCATTCTACCCGGCGACCCTAGGCTGTGGAAAATTGAAGCACTATACTTCACGCCTGTGGCATCAGGTAGTGCTTGTTCAGCGTCAAGTAGCGTAAGCGCACAGCGCTGGTTAGCTAGCCGACTGGAATTGCTCCAACAACTGCTGCAAAACGCAATAACCGCTGTGGCGGCTATGCAGGTTGAACGGCTGCATCTACAACCGCTCACTTTGCTTTTCGGAGGTGTTTACTGCGACTACTGAGCGTTTTGCCGGGCGTAGTCAAGGTTGGGTTGATAGTCAACCGCCTTTTGCTGGGCAGTAGCATAGTTGGGGTCAGAGGCCGGAACTCGCTGCATGAGAGCGATGGCTTGGGCCCAAGCGTCGGCTACCGCTTGCCACTGGGCTGGGGTACTGGCGGTTTGGGCCTGGTTGGCAGCGGTTTGGGCTGCATTAACTGCTTGCCTAAACAGCTCATCTTCGGGCACAGCAGCCGGGTCAACCGGAGGTGTAGCAGGCTCGGTGACTGCGGGGTCTCCCCCTGGAGTAGGCTGCCGCAAGCGACCGAGCACTCCGTAGAGCAGCAGGCCACCTAGAACCAGAGCCCCTACCAAGCCTAAAATCAAGCGTGTGGGCAAGCCTGACCTTCCGCCTGACCGGCGGACACTGCCGTCGTCATTAAACTGGTCTGGGGTGAGCGCTACGTGGGTAGAGGGGTCGGAACCAAACTCCTGAATGAAGTCGTCGGTGGCGTCGGGTTCGTCATCTGTTAAGACCACCCCATTGCGGTCTTGGATGAAGCCGTTGCTATCTAGGGAACTGTCGCTGAAGGCTCCATCATCAAAACCTTCATCATCAAAACCTGTGTTCCCGAAGCCCTCATCGGCAAAGCCCTCGGTGCCGAAATCGGTCTCAAAGCCTTCATCGCTTATCCCTGCGGACTCGAAGCCGGGTGCCTCAAACTCGTCGTTGCCAAACTCAACGGGCTCAAAGGCTGGATCGTCCGTGATGTCATCGTTAAGCAGACCAGCAGCCGGTACAGCTCCAGCAGAATAATCCTCCGGCTGCTCCAGAAAGGCAGCGTCGACGTCGCCAAGTTCGTTGGTCATAGCGAGGTCAGGCATAAAGTCGCCCTCGACGGTTTGGTCTAACTCCATGGTCGAGAAGGGCATATCGGCGTCGGCTTCAAAGCCCACCTCGTAGGGCTCAGCTGCAAAGGGATTTGAAGTGGTGTAGGGATCCTCAGCTTGAGCATCGAAGGTCAGTTCAGGATCAAAGCCGCTCTCCGGTTCAGCCCCAAAGTCGGCGGGAGAATCTAGGACAAGGTTAGGGTCGAAGCTGCCGTCTTCCACTGCCCAGGGTGGAGCATCGGCTGCGGAGAAACCTGAGTCGCCCTCTTCGGGTACAAAGGCATCTACGCCGAGGGGCTCTAGAACCAGATCGTCGGGACCGGCTTCTAGATCAAAATCGCTTGAGAAGGGAGTGTCTATCGCTTGATCACTCAGCTCGCCCTCGGCTAAGTCAAGGTCAATGGCGGCAAAGTCAGCGGTGCCCAAATCGTCGTAACTGCCTAGATCGTCATAGGTGCCCAGATCGGTATCAGGGTCGAGGGGTAGCTCGCCCTCGGCGCCAGCGGTGCCTAGATCATTGTAAGTACCTAAATCGTCGTAGGTGCCTAGAGCAGTATCAGGGTCGAGGGCCAGCTCGTCCTCGGTCAAGCCAGCAGTGCCTAGATCGTCGTAAGTACCTAGATCGTCGTAGGTGCCCAGATCAGTATCAGAGTCGAGGGTAAGATCAGGCTCGTCTGCACTCCAATCGCCGCCTGCAAAGGCAGCGGGTTCTGTGAGGTCTAGATCGGTAGCAGCGCCTAAATCCTCAAACGCTAACTCTTCTGGGGTCAACAGTTCGGGAGGTAGAGGCTCTAAACCCGCTTCTAGGTTTGAAGTGGTGCTGTCGGTGCCTAGATCGAGGTCAGGAAAGGCATCGACATCAAGTGTGTTGTCCTCAACTATTGGTGTTTCTGAATCAAATCCTTCATCCAACCCTAGATCCAAGTCGGTGTCGAACTCGGTAGCCGCTAAAGGATCTAACTCAGGAAAATCCAGGTCGTTGGGACTGTTCTCTCCTAGATCCAATCCGGTGTCGAACTCAGTGGCCGCTAGAGGGTCTGGTTCTGCCTCAAGAAAATCTAGGTCGCTGGGACTGTCTTCTAAATTGGTGAAATCGTCGGAGAGGACGGCGTCGCTACTCAAATCTTCGTCAAAGTTGATTGGGTCATCCATGCCAGACAAGTCGTCGGCCCAAGGGGTGGCAGAACTGTCTACTAGGCCTGCGGCGGGAGCGGTGCCCAGGTCTGGGCTGGCGTCGCTACTGCTCCAAAGGTCATCTAGATCAATGTCGATGTCAGGGGCTGTGGGGGGAGCCGCAGGGGTGTTGAGATCGAAGTCGAAGTCGTCGGCTGCGATCGCAGCCTGGTCCCCAACCGTCTCACTCAGTTCTGGGCCGCTCTCAAAGTCGAGACCAAAGTCTGCAATCTCCTCAGTGCCACTGTCGGCGGCCCATTGCTGGGCTTCTAAGTCTAAAGCGGCCTGATCGGCAGCGGCAAAATCTAGGTCCAGGTCGCTGGTGCTGGTGCTTGGGTCAAAGTCGAGCTCATCGCCCTCCCCGGTGGGCGCATCATTAAGACCAAGATCCAAATCCAACTCATCAGTAGTAATGGGTTCTTCGCCGCCTAGATCAAAATCTAGACCGGTGTCAGCCCCGACAGTGGGTGATGGGTCTGGGCCTAGATCCAGGTCTAAATCATCTTCATTGAAGCCAAGATCCAAATCCAATGCATCAGCAGTAGCGGGTTCTTCGCTACCTAGATCAAAATCTAGACCGGTGTTAGCCCCGGCAGTGGGTGATGGGTCTGGGCCTAGATCCAGGTCTAAATCATCTTCATTGAAGCCAAGATCCAGATCTAAAGCATCTGTAATAATGGTTTCTTCGCTGCCCAGATCAAAATCTAGATCAGTGTCAGCCCCGACAGTGGGTGATGGGTCTGGGCCTAGATCTAGGTCTAATTCGTCAACAGACGCTCCAGTGACTTCGTCGCCCATGCCTAAATCGAGGTCAAAATCGCTTGCTGAAGCATCTCCCTCAGGCGCATCAATGAAGTCTAGGTCAAGGCCTAGGTTATCTGGGGCGGTGGCGGGTGCCTCCTCAAGGCCTAGGTCAAAGTTCAGCTCAGTATCGGGTGCGGTGCTCGCTGAGTCTTCGGTAAAGCTCAGGTCAGCGGCGGGGGCATCAGCCAGGGCTAGGTCGAGATCAAAATCAGCAGCGGACTCGGCAGCGGCAGGCTCTGAGAACTCTAGGTCAAAATCTAGATCGGTAGCTCCAGCATCGCTCGGCTCTTCACCAAGACCTAAATCGAAATCAAGGTCGCTGGCATTGCTAGATGTGTCAGTAAACTCTAGATCGAGATCGCTGGCATTGGTAGAGGTGTCGGTGAACTCTAGGCCAAAATCATCGGTGGCCCCCAGATCGGCACCGGCTTCGGAGAGGCTGGTGTCGGTCAGATCGAGATCAAAGTCGCTGGCGCTATCGTCGGTAAAGCTCAGGTCAAAATCGGCCGGGGCATCGAGGTCGAGATTGCTAGGGCCATCGGTAAACTCTAAATCGAGGTCGGTACCGCCAAAGTCATCGCCCAAGGACGCGTCAAAATCGCCTAGCTGATCGAGGTCAAGGTCGGCACCATTGGTGCTGTCGAGGTCGAACCCGAGGTCGAGGTCATCACTGGTCGGAGTGGGCGCTAGACCTAGGTCAAAGTCCAGATCGCTAACCGGGGCGTCTTGCAGCACCAGGTTTTCGCTCCAGGCGCTGGTGTCAGCCCCCAGTTGTTTGCCGCTGACGGTCAGCTGTTGAATGGTAGCTAGCTCCAGCCCGGTAATGCCCTTTTTGACATAGGCAACCAGATCAGCCTGGTTGGGAATTTGGGCAGACTCTAGGTTCACCTGGAGGGTGCTGTCGTGTTGCACCACGTGGGCAGTGATACCTTGGGCCTCCAGGTGGCGATTCATCAGAGCCGCGATCGCCTCTGGGTCACCCTGACGGGCCAGTTGCAGAACAGTGGGGGGCGTATTAGACATAGGGGTCTATTGAATTCGATGAATTCAGCGCACAGGCCGGAGAATTCCCTATAGTATGCCCGCGGTGGCTGATATTGACACAATCATTGGCTCACAGGGCGTAAACCTGAGGTAATGTCGTCCCAAATGTTACGGATTTTGTTGATTTAGCTCCTGTAAAGCGCGCTCTAACTGCTGCTGGGCTTCGCCATAGCGCTGCCAATCGCCCTGCTGAAGAGCCTGCTGGCCGCTTTGGTACGATTCCAGCGCCGACTGCACCAGATCGGACACAGTGCTAGGCGGTGCCGGTTCGGTGCCGGGATCGACGGGAGCGGGCGGTGGGGCAACTGCATCGCCAAAGATGGTGTCTAGGCTTTGGTCGAGGGTTTCTCGCATCACCACGCGATCGTTGTAAGCGACAATCACTCGCCGCAGCTCGGGCAGTTCGCCCTGGTCGGCCCGCAAGTAAATGGGCTGCACGTAGAGCAGCGATTGCTCGACGGGGATTACCAGCAGGGTGCCGCGAATTACCCCTGAGCCCTGCTGGCTCCAGAGGGTGAGCTGCTCAGAAATTTCCGGGGTCTGGCTAATGCGGGCCTCGACCTGGGTGGGGCCAAACACCAGCTCCTGCTTCGGAAATTCGTAGAGCAGCAGCCGACCGTAGTTGTCGCCGTCGGAGCCGCCTGCCATCCAGGCGATCATGTTGTCGCGGTTGGCCGGGGTAAAGGGGAGAATTTGCATAAATTCCTCTCCCTCTAGCTGGGGCAGCTTCATGATCACGTAGTAGGGCTCCATGGGTTCCACGGCGTCCTCTTCTCCGTGTTCTGGAAACCGCCAGAGGTCTTCGCGGTTGTAGAAGACCTCTGGGTTTTCCATGTGGTAGGCCCGATACATCTGGGCCTGCACGGTGAAAATGTCCAGGGGATAGCGCAGGTGCTCGCGGTAGTTGGCGGGCAGCTCTTCGATGGGTTTGAAGAGATTTGGGAAAATCCGGCTGTAGGTAGCCAGCAGCGGGTCCTCGCGATCGCGAGCGTAGAACTCTAGAGTGCCGTCGTAGGCGTCGATAAAGACCTTGACGGCATCGCGAATGTAGTTGACGCCGTTGCGCATCAGGGGATTGGTGTTCTCCACCAGCGAAACCATGTCGGTGCGGCGGTTGAGGGGCTCGGAATAGGGGTAGCGATCGCTGCTGGTGTAGCCATCCAAAACCCACTTGATCCGCCCGTCGATCACCGCTGGGTAGGGGTCGCTGTCGTAGGTGAGAAAGGGAGCGACATGGCGCACCCGATCAGTAATCAGCCGATGGTAGTGAATCCGGGTTTCA
Source organism: Nodosilinea sp. FACHB-141 (assembly GCF_014696135.1). Classification (NCBI taxonomy): domain Bacteria; kingdom Bacillati; phylum Cyanobacteriota; class Cyanophyceae; order Nodosilineales; family Nodosilineaceae; genus Nodosilinea; species Nodosilinea sp. FACHB-141. Next base: position 47,232 of record NZ_JACJPP010000007.1, read on the forward strand.
GGGCTGAAATAGTTGGAGATCAGCACCCGCACGTTGCCCAGATCGAAGGCGTAGGCCAGCCGCCGCAGCCACGAATTGAGCGGCACGCCGCCCGCCCCGGTGTAGCGGTAAGACGCGTTGGTGTCGCCTTGGGGATAGTCAAACTCGTCGGTGTTGGCCCCGGTAAAGATGTAATTGCGGGTGCTTTCGCCGTAGTAAAGGCGGGGCTGGTCGAGGGGCAAATCGACGGTGCTGCTGGGGGGCACATTGCGAATAAAGAAATCAGGCAGCCCGTTGGGGGTCACCTGGTTGACCGGGCTCATCACAATCCCAAAGCCGTGGGTAAATTTGAGCTGGCGGTTGATCCAGTTTTGGGCCTCGGGGGGTAATTGCTCGACCGGCAGCTCGCGGGCCGAAATGGTGACCTGGCGGTAGTCGCCGTTGAGGGTGTAGCGGTCAACATCCACATCCTCAAAGTTGTAGTAGAGGCGAATTTCTTGCAGCTGCTTGTAGGTGCTGAGCAGCGGAGCGTAGTCCCACAGGCGGATGTTGCCGATGGTGGGCTCGTTGGCGTCGAGCACAGCGCGATCGAGACTGTTGTTGGCGGGGAAGGGCTCTGACACCACGCTGGTAAGGTTGTAGGCCGCGCGGGTAAAGGCAATGTTGTGCTCGATGTAGGGGCGCTCCATGGTGAGCTCGTTGGGCTCAACCACAAAGTTTTGCTGAAACCAGGGATACATGCCGTTGACCAGCACCAGCACGCCCAGGTAGATCACAATGCCAAAAATCGGCAGCGAAAAGCCGCTGCGCCCCAGGGCAATTAGAAACAGCGCCGCCACCGCCAGGGTGACAAACCCCATCAGCCAAAAAGACTGGAGCCGAGCATGGACATCGGTGTAGCCCGCGCCGAAAATAACGCCGCTGTCGGAGTAGAGTAGCGAAAAGCGATCGAGCCAAAAGCCCACCGCCAGCAGGGCCGCGATCGCCGCCAGCAGCAGACACAGGTGAGCCTTGGCTTCCCCCGTGAGAAAGTACTTCCAACCGCGCTCGGGGCGCACCTCACCCTTGAGGGCATACACGGCACTAGCCAGCAGCAGCGACCACACCAGCAGGCCCAGTAGATTGTCTTGCAGCCCCTGCCACAGAGGCAGCTTAAACATATAAAAGCTGATATCGCGCTGAAAGATGGGGTCAGGGGTGCCAAACTCGGTAGGGTTGAGAAATTGCAGCACGGTCTGCCAAGCCGAAGCCGCTCGCAATGCCACCCCTAGCGAGAGCAGGAAAACCAGCCCTGCCACCCCCAAATGGGTGAAGCGTTCGATCTGCTGGCGCTGAACTGGGTTGCTGTAGCGGCTTAAAAATCGGTAGACGCGATCGCGGGTTAGCTGCCGCGCGATCTGGTAGTTGGCCCACAGCACTCCGCCGTAAACGACAAACGACCCCACTCCCAGGGCCAGCTGCCACTTAATGCGTACCCAAAACACCGATGCGTAACCCACCGACTCAAACCACCATGACTCGGTGAGCAGATGCACTAGGCTGCTCGAAAAGACCAGCAGCAGAGTGATTGCTACCAGCCAGGGCAGCAGTCGACGGGCCTTAAAGGATTTAGCAGGGGAATAGGTCACAGGTATGGCAGGTAGGGGCAGAGTGCAGTCGGGCAAAACCTCTAAACATAGCGCCTGAAGTGCCGTTGCTTCTAAAGTCTAGCGATCTGACTGCTGAGACAAGTCGCCTATGTCCCCAGGCTTAACCTTTTTTTAGGACGGCGATCGCGTTGATGGCCTCTGCGTTGGCTAAACCAACCCTGCCTACCGATAGATTGTCCTACCGTCATGCTTGGGTTGACCTGCGATCGCAATAATATCTCCCCAGCCAATTGTCAACTTTTAATAAGCCCGTGCGGAATGCCCGTAATTTCACGGAAGTTACCTGGGAAACCTAACAGGCAATAGCCCTCCCACGGTGCCCCATCTATGAGCGAATACACAGGCATGACCCCCACAGTCATCATTGGCGTGGGGGGCACTGGCAAAGAGATTCTGATCAAAATTCGCCGCATGATCGTGGAGCAGTATGGCTCCCTCGACGCCCTGCCGATCGTCTCGTTTTTGCACATTGACACCGAGCAAAATGCCAAGGTTTCCGAAGCCCAAACGGTCTTAAAACAAGATATTTCCCTGCGACCCATCGAGCAGGTGTGGGCCAAGGTCGAAGATGCCAAGGCCATTCTCAACAAGCTGTCGGCCTACCAATATTTAGACGAGTGGTTCCCCAGCGAGCTCAAGGGCACCGACTCAATTTTGTCTGGAGCGGGGCAAATTCGCGCCCTAGGGCGGTTTGCCTTTAGCCTCAACTACCCCCTGATCAAGGACTATTTCACTAAGGCCAAGGGGCGCATCGTCGGCCACGAGAAATTCATGCTCGATCGCTGGAAGGTGCAGCTCGACAAGGGCATCAACATCTTCGTGGTCTGCTCGCTCTCCGGCGGCACCGGCTCCGGCATGGTGATGGACCTGGCCTACAACCTGCGCGACTGGGTGCCAGTGTCAGAGCTGCCCCAGACCAGTGCATTCCTGGTGCTGCCAGGGGCCTTTTCGGGATTGGGCGATCGCGTCATTGCCAATGCCTACGCTGCCCTGATGGAGCTGAACCACTACAGCCGCGGCGACACCCGATTTGATGCTCAGTACAGCGACAGCCAGAGCGATCGCATCACCAGCCAGAGTGGCCTCGATGTGCCCTTCAACTTCACCTACCTAGTGGGCAACAGCAACGACAAAGTCACCTTTCCTACCCTGGGCGACGTGCTCGAAATGGTGGCCCAGAACGTGTTTCTCGACTTTAGCTCCGGCTTTAGTCAGTACAAAAAGCTGGTGCGCGACAACGTCCGCAAGCACTGGGCCAGCCCTGACGCCTTGGGCTATCCGCAAAATTTCATGAGCTTTGGCCTCTCCAGCATTCAGTTTCCGGTGGAACGGGTGCTGAACGCCTGCTCGGCCCGCCTGGCCGCCAAACTAGTGGACTGGTGGAGCAACCCCACGCCCGCTCCTGCGGCGATGTCCGACCTGATTCGCACCGAAATTCTCCCCGGTCTGTTTCTAGCCGAATCAGAGCATGACCACCAGGTGATCGACAGCATCAGCATGGGCGACAACAAAAAGCCCTACGCCAAGGAAGTCGCCGACTGGGTGGCGGGGGTGCGCAAGCGCCGCAACGACCTGAATATTCCCTTTGAGAATTTGCAGCGGTTTATTTCCAACGAGCAGGAAAAATATTCTCCCCACTTCAACGACACCGGCACCGACCCCAAGCGCTGGAGCGACTACTTCCAGAAAATGTGGGACAACCTCAGCTGGCTAATCCCCGAAAAGCGCAAGGAGCTGCGCGCCGCGGTCTACCTGATGGTGGAAGATCGCTTCCGGGGGCCAAAGTTCACCCGCCAGTTTCTGGAAGTCTTGATTGAGGTGTTTGCCGACTTTCGCAGCAAATTTGACCAAGACCGACAGAAATACTGGCTACCCCGCGAGCGATCGGCCCAAAACGCCCTGCAAACCCTGCTGAAGCAGATCGACGACCACGCCAAGCAGATGATGATGCTCAACCGCAAGAAAGTCATCGAAGACGACTTTCAGGGCATTATGCAGGCCCTAGAGCAGATTTACGTCTCTAAGGTCGAGGTCAAAGCCCGCACTTTGGGGGTGATGCTGCTCGACGGCCTGCGCGAAGAAATTGACCAGCTCCTGGTCGACCTCACCGCCTTTGAGACAGTGCTGAGCAACGTCCAGGTCGAGCTGAAGGATAAGGAGCGCGTCTACACCCGGGAGACCGGCGGCCTGACGGTCAACGGCATTTTGCTTTACGACGAGAAGGAAATCGACGCCGCTTACCGCAAAACCGTCGCCGACCAGGAAGAAACCCTCTGCCAAACCCTCTCCCAGCAGGTGCTCGAAGAACTGCGGGTGCGCCTGTTTGACCTCTACCCCTACGACGCCCTCAAGACCAAGGACCTCTACGAGCGGTTGCTGGGTCAGGCGATGGATGTGTTTCGCCGCCGCAGCCAGCTCGACATCTCCACTGCCCGCAAATTTCTGGAGCAGTACCCTACTGTTGAGATGCAGGAGGCCCAGATCAAAACCACCTTCGAGAAGTCGGAAGCCTTTTTGCGCCTCAGCCAGGAGCAAAAGAAGCTGGGCTGGGACGACAAGCTAGAGAAGTACCAAAAGCTGGTTGGCATCCAGGGCGGCAGCAAGCCTACGGATCCAGCGGTCTCAGCCCTACTGCCGATGATTCGCAAAACTAGCACCGTCACTGACAAAGAAATTCGTCCCCTCAACGACCCCTACCACATCTACTTTGTGCAAGAGACAGGGGCCTTCCCCCTGCGGCTGATCGAGGGCATGGAGCGGATGCGATCGCTCTACCGCGCCGTCAGCCAAGCCGACCATAACCCCCTGCACACCCACCAAGACTATCGCCAGTTTGGCGACGTCATGCCCGAAACCAGCAACGAGCGCCAGGCTCGCTACAACCTGATGCTGGCCAACGCCCTGGGTCTGGTGCGCCGCGAAGACAACCGCGTCACCGGCTTTGCCGAGGTCAAATTTACCTACCGCGACAAGCTCACCGGCTTTGACAAAACCGAGGTCATGGGCGCCACTTGGGAAGAAGCGGAAGACTTTTTGCTCACCGACCAAAACCGCCGCTTGACCGAGACCCTAGACAACGCCATTCGCGCGATCGGCGAACAGGCCGCCACCAAACCCCAAAAGCAAGCCCTCTACACCCAGGTAATGACCTACCTGCAACAACAGGAGCAAACGATTCCGGGCGGCTCCGACAGCGACGACTACAAGCGCATCCAGGCCGCCATTTCCAACTTCGTCACCACCCACCGCCTCTTCATCCCCTCGGATGCCCCCGCTACCCCCTCACCCACTACTCCACCACCCGTCACGACATCACCGTCTCCCGCGCCGCCGCCTCCCGCCCTTGATTCCGAGAACTTAGTCAAATACGCCAAGCTAGTCGAGACCTGCTACCGGCGAGGCAATCCCTCGCCCACGGAGCTAGAACTGCTGGAAAAATTTCGGGTGAAGTACGGGGTCTCGGTGGCCGATGCCAATGCGATCGCCGCCCAATACCAACCCCAAAACACCATCGAGCAAGCCGCCGCTGAATATGGGTTGATGTTCCGCGCCTTCCTCGACAACGACGGCGAAGTTGACCTAGAAGAGCAGGCCCAACTGCTCGACCTCCAGGAAGAACTCGGCCTCACCAACGAACAGGTTGCCACCATCGAAGACAACGTGCGCGCCGAAATGAACAGACCGTAGGCAGAAAGTTTTGAATGTTGAGTTTTGAGTTCTTGGCATGTCCTAACTGGACAGCGCGCTAGCAGAATCCGACGAAACTCTCTTTGGTGTTGGGTTTCACTCCGTTGTACCCAACCTACTCGACTGCTTAAACTCAAAACTTAAAACTCCTCCCACAACCCATCCACTCCCTACCCATTCACCCATTCGCCATGACCGACAGCTTCAACCACGTCACCTGCCCCAAATGCGGCTACGAAGAAAACACCACCACGGCCCAGAAGTGTGAAATCTGCGGCCAACCCTTGAAAAAGAGTAAGTCCATAGCTCCCATCATCGCGGGGATTGGGGCGGCTATCTTTCTAGCAGCACTGGGCTTTACGGGCTACAACGCCTTTGTACGCAAAGATGCGCCGCAGGCTCCGGTTGCGGTGCCGACTACCCCCGCCGATCCCGCCGCCGCTGACTCTGGCACAACCTCTACTGCCGCTACACCGACGACCACCCTAGGCCAGCCTGCTGATGTGGCTAATGCTCTGAGCTGGGGCGATCGCGTCCTCTTTACCGATACCTCTAATGCCGACATGCAAGCCGGGGCTGCCGCCTACGCTTCGGGTGACTATGCCGCAGCCGCTGCTCGCTTTGAGGCTGCCCGTCAGGCCGTTCGCAACGACCCCGAAGCGCTGATCTACCTCAACAACGCTCGGATTGGGGCTAATCCTGCCTTGGGCCTCGCTGCGGTGGTACCCATTGGCGACAGTCCCAACACCGCCCGCGAGCTTCTACGGGGGGTAGCCCAGGCCCAGGATGAGGCGATCAAGGCTGGCACCCCCGTGAAGGTGCTGATTGCTAACGACCAGAACAATGCCGGTCAGGCTGCCGCGATCGCCAATGCTCTAGTCCAAGACCCCGATGTTGTTGGCGTCATCGGCCACGGCACCAGCACTACTACCTTGGCGGCCGCGCCCGTTTACCAGCAGGGGCAGCTACCAATGATCTCCCCTACCAGCACCACCACAGAGCTGACCACAGTGCCCAGGGAGGGTGGCAATTTTGTGTTTCGGGTGATTCCCAGTGATCAGTTTACGGGCACCACCCTGGCCCGCCACATGCTCACCCTGGGCAAGAGCAAACCCATCGTTTACTACAACTCCCAAAGCTCCTACAGTAAGTCGCTGCAAGATGCGTTCTCCACCACCTTGGGCCTAGAAGGGGGACAGGTGGTTAAACTGGTTGATCTCTCCCAGGGCAATCCAACGACGGAGCTGCAGGGCAGCGGGGCTGATGCCGTAGTGCTGCTGCCCGACTCGGCCACCTTTGATGCGGCGATCGCAGTCGCCCAGCTCAACAATGGCCAGCTGCCGGTGCTAGCTGGCGATGCTTTCTATCGCATTGATGCTCTAGAAAAGGGCGGGGCCAGCCTCACCGGCACCGTAGTCACCGTCCCCTGGCATCCGCTCAAATCGGCCCCACCTTTTGCCCAGACTGCCTCTGGCCTCTGGGGTGGTGATGTCAACTGGCGCACGGCCCTCAGCTACGACGCGTTTCAGGTGTTGAGTTCAGCCCGCACCGTAGGAAACGTAGCTCCCGACAGTGGTACCTCAGGGCGAACTGCGCTCGGTCAGGCTTTGGCCACGCAAGGGTTTTCCGCCAATGGATCAACAGGAGCAATTAACTTTTTGCCGTCGGGCGATCGCAATACCACCGTCCTGCTAGTCGAGGTTAAACCCGGTACCCGCTCAGGCACCGGCTTCGACTTCGTGCCTCTGCCGTAGAGGGGTAGGGAGTAAGGAGTAAGGGGTTTAAATAAACTTGAGAAACATTGACCCCTTACCCAACCCATCTACCCCTTACCCATCTACCCCCCCAAGGCTGCCGCGTCGCGCCCGCATGCGCAAAAATTCTCTAGGTAGCCCGCCGTCTCTAGCTTTCAGCTCTAAATCGGCTGCCCTGTTCCTAAAACTGGCTGGTTGAGCAGATCTGGATCTCTCCAATACAGGCAAGCAATTCCCAAGAGCAGGAGTAGCGTTGCTCCCAAAAGCCATAGGGGCCAGCGGAGCTGAGCGTTGGGAGGCAGGCCCATAACAACCTCATATCGCGTTTTGCTAACTCTACCCTGGTCTAGAGCAGCCCTGAGGAAGTTCTCTACACAAGGGCTCAACAACGGCGCGGGCGCAGGTTGTTACAATTTTTAAGGGCTTTTGAAAATGAATTTTGCCCTAACGCTGACGTTATGAGGCTCAAGCAAGATAATGGCGATTAATTGCGCAGTAGACTGTAAAGACGGCTGTGTGCTGGGGAACGACTGCCCCAACCTGAAATACACCGCCGAAGCGACAAAATTTATTTCGGACACCTCCCTTGATGAGATGCTTGAAATGGCCGACGAGGCCGTGCGACGCAGAATGATGGAGCGTGCCTCTCAGCCGCCTAAATGGGTACTGCCGGAGGATTAGACGACTCTGACAGGCTAGTTTGCGATCGCCCCATACTGGTCACAAGGTAGCCCTGTGCTATCGTGTGACAAGCAAGTTGTTAGTTGCATTACCGGCTTGGCTTAGTCCTTAGTTGAGTACATCTCCTTGATAACTTTCTACTTTTTCTCTCTCTATTTGGAGATGTATCCATGTCGATTTATGTAGGGAATTTGGCCTTCAGCGCCACCCAAGACCAGATCACCGAGGTCTTTGCTGAATACGGTGCTGTCAGCCGGGTTAGCCTGCCCACCGATCGTGAGACCGGTCGTCCTCGTGGTTTTGCCTTCGTCGAAATGGAAAGCGAAGCCGATGAAGACAAAGCCATCGAGGCCCTCGATGGTGCTGAGTGGATGGGGCGCGACCTCAAGGTCAACAAAGCTCGCCCCAGAGAGTCGCGTGGCGGTGGTGGTGGCGGTGGCGGCGGTGGCTGGAATAATAGCCGCGGTCGCTAGATAACTGGGTATGGCCAAAGCTCTTGGCCATACCTTAGCCTACGGGCTTTCGAAGTGGGGTATCGCGCTCAGCGATATTCAGTGGTTTTAGGCTGACGCTACTAGAGCGCTGCTTTACCCGCGTTAGCAAATTTTTAGGAGAACTAATGGCCCAGGTTGTATTGGGAGAAGACGAAAACATTGAATCGGCCCTACGACGCTTTAAGCGAAAGGTTGCCCGGGCCGGCATTTTTTCGGATATGCGAAAAAATCGCCACTTTGAAACCCCGATCGAAAAGAAAAAGCGCAAGACCATCGCTCGCCAGAAGCAGCGACGTTGGGGTTCAAAGCGCTAAGCGCTCAACCCTGATTCAGAGTCTGTAGTCCAGTGACCAGCTGATGCAGGTGATGGGGCTTATGGGTAGCCATAACCGTAATTCGTAGTCGGCTTGTGGGCACTGTGGGCGGGCGTACTGCTGCCACCCATAGCCCAGCTGACTGTAGGTGTTGGCTAGCCGTCAAAATTGCCTCTGCTGATGCACCCTCTAGGCAAATAATGGGCGAAGCCGAAGGCAATCGCCGCAGCCCAAAGGGAACTACTGCTGGCTCTGTCAAGATTTGATCAATTTGTTGAATCAAGTGATTCACCTGGTGCCAGAGCATTTCGCGGCGCCAGGTTTCTTGCTGAATAATTTTTACCGCCGCTAGGGCCGCCGCTGTATCTGCTGGCGATAGACCCGTAGTGTAAATCCAGCTGGGGGAGCGGTTGCGGAGGAAGTCAATGAGTACAGTCGACCCGGCTACGTAGCCCCCTAGGCTGCCCACAGCCTTACTGAGAGTACCGACTGTGACTAAGGGGCGTCCGGTACATCCTAGGTGCTCTACGGCCCCCGAGCCGCGCGCGCCAAATACTCCTGTGCCGTGGGCCTCATCCACCAACACCATCGCGTGGTAGTTCTCCGCTAGGTCAAGAATGGCCGCTAGCGGGCACAGGTCGCCATCCATACTAAATACACTGTCGGTGGTAATCAGACAGCGGCGATGGCGATCGCGATACAGTTTCAGCAATTCCTCTAAGTGGGCAACGTCACCATGGCGATAGTCTAGGGCGTTAGCACCGCTAACTTTGCCCCCGGACTTGAGGCTGGAGTGGTTGTATTCGTCGCCCAAAATTAGGTCTGGGCTGCCGACTAGGGCCGCGATCGCCCCCATGTTGGCCAGATAGCCCGAGCTAAAGACGATCGCATCTTCAGTGCCCTTGAGAGCGGCGAGCGCCTGCTCTAGTTCCCCATGCAGCTCTCGATGGCCGCTGAGCAGCCGCGAACCGGTGCTGCCGGTGCCGTAGGTCTGAATGGCGGCGATCGCCGCCTCCGCCAGCCGAGGATCGCTGGCTAGTCCCAGATAGTCGTTGCTGGCAAAGTTGATTAGAGTTTGCCCCTGCCGCTGCACCACGGTCCCGGTCATGCCATAGACAGCCGCTACGGTTCGATAGCGGTGGGCGCGGTGCAGGGCTGCCAAAGATTTATCTAGCCAAACGTAGGGGTCGGTACCCATAGACGAGCGATTACATCGTTAGACTTTGCTGCGATAGTGCGGTCATGCGCTGATGGCGACGGCGCTGCCAAATTTTAGGAATGACGCGCATACGGCGTTTGAAGGTGTTCCACTCCTCCGCACTCAGCGCAATCTGCTGCCAGGCTGGTCGAGCGAGCAGCTGTTTAGACCAGTGACTCAATCGAGGATAATCGGCCAGCGCCACTCCCAGATCCGGTACCCTGTGAACTACAGTTCCAGCGACGATTTCTGCCAGCGTAAATTGCTCGCCCGCGAAATAGCAGCCGTCACCCAGCAAATTCTCCAGAAAACTCAGCGTATTCCTGACCCGTAGCTGAGCATATTCTATCTCAGCCGATTTTCGGTCCGAGCGCTCGTTGTCAATCAGCAGCTTAAAGACCCCCGGCAGCAGTTCGTTGAGCGTCAGCATCTGCACCATACGAACCCTAGCTAAAGCCGTTGCATCCCTGGGCAACAGCGCTATGTCGGAATAGCGAGCTTCTAAATAATCCAAAATCGCCATCGACTCAATGACGCGAAGATCGCCATCTTCCAAGACCGGCACATGGCCAAAAGGGTTGACAGCCAAAAACTCAGGCTCAAACTGCTTGCCGCTCAAGTCAACTGGTGCCAACTCAAAGGACAACTGCTTTTCAATCAAGGCGAGCCACACCGGACGGGCATAAACGGATGGCCGGGCGTAGTAAAGCTTCAGCATGGGTACAGTTCCTTAATGAAAATAAAAAAAGACCGATCGGTCTGTTTGTGCGCAAAAAAATTAGCCGGGCGTGGCTAGCTGCTGTTGAACATAGGTTCTTAAATGGGCTAGAGCTTGTTCTAAATAGGCGGGGTCATCGTACAGCTTGCTGAGCATGATGCCTCCCTCAATGGTGGCAATCAAGATCGTCGCTACGGTTGCAGCGTCCACGATAGGTTGCAGTTCACCGCGGGCAACGCCTTTGTCGACGATGCGTTCAATTAGCGATCGCCAGTCATTCATCGCCATCTGAGTTTGCTTTCGTAGCGCCGGGTGGGCATCATCGCTCTCCACAGCCGTATTCAGCAGTGGGCAGCCGCCCTGCACTGGTGGATCCTCCAAAAACCGTTCGTAGACGCTGAGAATAGCCATCAACCTGTCTACAGCGTGTCGCTTGCCCTTCAAGGCCCCCATAAATCGCTGCTGGATGCGCTGAACTGCGAAGTCAAAGGCCTCTAAAGCCAGTTCATCTTTGCTGCGAAAGTGGTTATAAATCCCTCCCTTTTGTAAACCTGTTACCCGCATCACATCAGACATCGACGCTCCTGCGTAGCCCTGCTGGTTAAACAGAGCTGCCGCCTGCTCGATGATATGCGCCTTGGTAACTTGAGCTTTTGACATCTAAAAAAGACTGATCGGTCTGATTTAAGCTACCAGCAATTTTCTAAGAGAGCAAGGATCAGCTGGGTGTGGAGACAATAGACCAAACACTGGGAAATTGCCATCCGAAGAGGTTTTTGTCTTCTTCTTGTCTGTATAGCTGTTGAGAGGTCGAGCGAGTTAACCCCAAGTAATTGCCTGGGGAATGCTTAATCTTGAGGAATCCATTGTGGATTCCATACCACCTCCCAAAGGTGGCCGTCTGGGTCTTGAAAATATCCTCCGTAACCACCCCAAAACGTCTCCTGGGCAGGTTTAACGATAACTGCACCGGCGGCGGTTACCTGTTCCATGACGGCATCAACTTCTGCTCTAGAGCCTACGTTGTGCCCTAGGGTAAACTCCGTTGAGCTGGGCTTGCCTCGCGACAGCCCGGTGTCATGGGCGATACTCTCGCGGGGCTAAAGAGCAAGTCTGAGACCCGACTGAAGATCGATGAAGACAACGGCTCCAAACTCAAACTCCTGGCCTACGATCCCTGCGGTCGAGAGGCCGAGGCCATCTCGGTAAAAACGCAGCGATCGCTCCAAATCAGCCACGCCAAGGGTGACGACTGTGATGCGTGGTTGCATGGTGCCTTTGAGCTAACCCTCGGTTACTGACCTGATAGGGCTTTCTGAGTTTCTTCTGAGGTCAGCTTCAGCACAATCACTCCTAGAGGTGGCAGGGTCAGATCCAGCGAATAGGGTCGGTTGTGGAACGACCAATCCTCAGACCATTTGCCGCCCAGATTACCCATGTTGCTGCCACCAAAGTCGCGGGCATCGCTGTTGAAGAGCTCTCTGTAGTAGCCCTGCTCAGGCACGCCTACCCGATAGTGGCTATGGGGCTGGGGCGTAAAGTTGCACACCACCACCACAAAGTCATCGCTGCCCTTGTCGCGGCGAATAAAGGCCACCACGCTGTGGCGGTTGTCGCTACAGTCGATCCACTCAAAGCCAGCTTGGTCGAAGTCTTGAGTAAACAGAGCCGGTTCACTGCGGTAAAACTCGTTGAGCTTACCCATAAAGTGCTTAAGGCTAGCGTGGGCCTGATGCTGAAGCAGGTGCCATTCCAGGTCGCCCCAGACATTCCACTCGCTCCACTGGCCAAACTCCATGCTCATAAACAGGGTTTTTTTGCCCGGATGCATGAACATGTAGGTGTAGAGGCAGCGCAGGTTGGCAAACTTTTGCCACTCATCCCCCGGCATTTTGCCTAGCATATTGCTCTTGCCGTGCACCACCTCGTCGTGGGACAGCGCCAGCATAAAGTTTTCAGTAAAGGCGTACCAAATACTGAAGGTAACGTTGTTCTGGTGGAACTGGCGGAACCATGGATCCATGTTGAAGTAATCCAACATGTCGTGCATCCAGCCCATGTTCCACTTGAGGTTAAAGCCTAGCCCGCCCACGTAGGTAGGCCAAGAGACCATTGGCCAAGCGGTTGATTCTTCTGCGATCGAAAGCACTCCAGGGAAGTAGGTAAACAGCACGTGGTTTACCTGACGGAGAAAGTCTGCCGCTTCAATATGTTCGCAGCCGCCGTAGTCATTAGCCACCCACTCTCCATCTTTGCGGAAGTAGTTGAGGTAGAGCATGGAAGCTACCGCATCAACCCGGATTCCGTCGATGTGGTACTTCTCAAACCAAAAGATGGCGTTGGCCACCAAGAAGTTGCGCACCTCATTGCGACCGTAGTTAAACACCAGGGTGCCCCACTCTTTGTGCTCGCCCTTGCGGGGGTCAGCATGTTCGTAGAGGTGGGTGCCGTCAAAGAATGCCAGACCGTGGCCGTCTTTGGGAAAGTGGCCTGGCACCCAATCGACAATGACGCCGATGCCGTTGGCGTGGCACTGGTCGACAAAGTACATAAAGTCTTCGGGCGTTCCATAACGAGAGGTGACGGCGTAATAGCCGGTGACCTGGTAGCCCCAGGAACCATCGAAGGGGTGCTCAGCGACGGGCAGTAGCTCAATGTGAGTAAACCCGAGCTCTTTGATGTAGGGAATCAGCCGATCCGCTAGCTCTCGGTAGGTGAGGAAACGCGCTCCGGGCTTGAGCTCAGCTACCGTAACGACTGGTTCTGGACTGCCGTCGGGGCGTAGGGCGGGGCTAGCCGATGACTCGTGCAGCCAGGAGCCGACATGCAGCTCGTAGATCGAGACTGGCTGGGTCAGAGGTTCGGTCTGGCGACGCTTTTCCATCCAGTCAGCATCTTGCCAGGCGTAGCTATCTAGATCAGTGACAATAGAGGCGGTTTTGGGTCGAATTTCTTGCTGAAAGCCGTAGGGGTCAGATTTTTCGTAGATGTGGCCGTCGTGGTTTTTAATCTCGTACTTATAGTGGGTTCCAACGTCTAACCCAGGAATAAATAGGTCCCAGATGCCGTTAGAAAGGCGGCGCATCTGGTGTTTGCGGCCATCCCAGTAGTTAAAATCGCCCAATACCGATGCGTTACGAGCATTGGGAGCCCACACGGCAAAGTAAACGCCCGTGACGCCCTCGACTTCGGTGAAGTGTGCACCTAGCTTTTCGTAAATGCGATGGTGGTTGCCTTCACTAAAGAGGTGGATGTCAAAATCGGTGATGGCACGGGTTTTGAAGGCGTAGGGGTCGTAGATGACATGGGTATGGTCACCGATGACGTATTTAAGCTGATAGTTAGCCAGATCTTGAACCTGCAGCACGCACTCAAAAAAGTGGGGGTTATGGTTGGGCTCCATAGGCACTTCTTTGTGCTCTTCTGGCAGTACGACCCAGGCTTTTTCAGCTTGGGGCAAATAGGCCCTTACGGCCCAGACCGTTTGACCATCTTGCTGCACCATGTGCGGCCCTAAGATTTCAAAGGGGTCATGGTGCTGGTTCCAGACAATCCGGTCAATCTGCTCAGCGTCAACGGTTGCAGGCATGTTATTAAAGGTCCACAGGGGGATATAAACGGTCTATGTAAATTTACTATCTGCGGAATAGAGTAACAAAACTTAGCGATTCCCACAGGGAAATTTTCGCGGATCTTGGCTTATTTGGCCCCTACCGTAAGAAGGGGACGATAGGCTTGAGGAGACGCCTCAGCTGCAAAAGTTGAATTAGGTCAGCGATATCAGGGTTAACAACGGGCTCGGTGTTGGGATCGCGCAGCTGCTCTTGCAGGGCAGCGTACTCTGCTGCAGAAAGCGGCTCTCCGTCAAGGGGCGATCGCGCCTCCGTAATTACCTCTGTGCGCAAAATTTCTTCAGGAATTTCTTCGGGAGGCGGCAGTGCTAGGGCACAATCGCTTAGGACGGCCAACGTCCCTAGACAAGCTAATACGCGATACAGAGGGGGCATAGGTAGGCTGAGTAGCATGGCTTCAGTATTACCATAGTCTGCTGAGACACTGCTAATGGTTCCGTGGCTAGGTCGGCCTTGTGTTAGGCTGCATGGCAGATTTGTGTGTTCGTTGTTTCCCTAAGGGAGGTTGCATGGGTTTTCTACGGTTGTTTCCTGCGGGAGTAGTAGCGCCTGTAGCCTTGGTGGGGCTGCTGGCTGGCCCGGCAACGCTGGTTGCCCGCGCCGATACCGTGCTAGAAGAGGCGGGCACCATTTATCCGGCAGAGTCTACCTATACCTTCGAGGGCACAGCCGGACAGGTGATGACGATCACCCTAGCCAGTGAGGATTTTGATCCGGTGTTGTCATTAACCGGGCCTGATGAGACCGAAATCGCGTCTAATGACGATTTTGGCGGCACTCTAAACTCAACCATTATCATCGAGCTGCCTGAAGATGGTACCTACACTGTAGTGGCCCGGTCATTTTCGGGCCAGGGTGGCGACTATGACCTCGTTGTGCGCACCTCTACCGAATTTGAGGTGACCTATGCTGAAGCCGAGGCCCTGGCTCTGGCCGAAGACTACACTGGCGCCATTGCTGCCTACACTGAGGCGATCGCAATTGACCCTGAGCAGTCTTCAGCCTACCTAGGACGGGCCCAGGCCACGCTAGGGCAGGTGTATGTGGAGCAAGGCGATTTAGTAGAAGGGCCAGAGGATATTCCCTTAGAGGCGAGAGAGTCAGTGATTGCCGATTTTGAGCAGGCCGCTACTCTTTTTGAGGCCAACGGATCCGAAGACTGGGCCGCTTCTCTGCGAGAACAGGCCGAGGTGCTGCGCAATGCCGAGAGTCCGCAATAGGCTGAAACTTTGTAGCAACTTTTCCGGACGAAGTCTCGTCTTAGGTGAAAAGGTGAATGGTAGATGCACCCTGAAAAGTCCCACTGGCTACGGCCAGGGGATTTTTTTTTTGCCCCTGTGTTGGCTTGGCCTGATCAACAGGCCCGTTTGGACAAAAAAAGGGATGCAAGCCGTAGCTCGCATCCCCGATGGTGTTCTAGAAACCTAACCGAAGGGCTGCTAAACCCAGTTATGAGGACACTTTGCGGTAGGGTACAGCGGTGGCGATGTTGATGTCGCCGGTGGATACGCGAGCCGGGGCTGCACCACTGGCTCCAATACTGCGGGCCATGCCAAGGAAGGCTTGAGGGTTGCCAGCGGTAACCTTCTTCTCTTGGGGAACGTACCGCTTGACCTGAGACTGCCACACAATCTGAGGGAAGCCCAACTGATTGCGGTGGTAGGCGTCGTAGCGGGGATTTTTGATGTGGATGGGGCGCTCGCCTTCGGGGCGACCAGGCAGCACTCGGCGCTTTTGATAAGGCACGGTGTTGTAGCCAAAGCTGGTGAGATACTCTTCGCTGTCGAGCAACTCATCGACTAGGCCTTTAATGCCCTTGTTGGCCACTACGATAGACCAAGCAATTTTTTCGCGATCGCTGTACACGTCGCGGCCCAGAATTTTTTGAACGCAGTGCTCAACAAATCTGTAGTTGCTGTTCTTCTCGAAGAAGCTGTTGTAGAAGGTAGGCGACAGCGCCAAGCCACGAATAAAGTCGCGCACGGTGATCTGACCGTTGCGCAGCTGCGACTCCAGAAAGGTCTGGCGATCGCACTTAAAGGCGTGGAAGAACATCTGCCGATAGGCCGCATTAATCAGCGCATCCATGTCGCTGGTATCGTACAGGTCATCGGTGGAGAAAATTCTGGGCTGTTCGTCGCCGCCGATTTCGTAAGCCGCAACGCGCTGATTTTGACTGGACGGGGAATAGTTTAGTAACGGAAGAGACACGTTTGAATCTCCAGAATCTTAGGAAAATTTACAAACTTTAAGGATGATCATACGGGAATGGCTGCCGCGAACCTGAGCAACCTGAGCAAATCAACATAGTCCTTAACATTCCACGGGTGTGGACGCTGTAGCGGTTGCTGTGGCTCAAGGATGGGTCATGCGGTGGGGGATAATTAGCCGGTCAAACTCCGCTTCTGAGACATAACCTAAGGTCAGGGCAGCCTGCTTCAGGGTGAGGTCGTGCTCAAAGGCGTGGTGGGCAATCTGAGAGGCCTTATCATAGCCAATGGCTGGGCTCAGGGCGGTGACCAGCATCAGCGACTGCTGCACGTACTGGTCGATCCGTTTCAGGTTGGGGGTCATACCAGCAACCAAAAACTCAGTGAAGTTGTGGCAGCTGTCGGCCATCAGCCGCGCCGATTGCAGCAGATTAAAGATCATCATTGGCTTGTAGACATTCATCTCCAAATAGCCGCTAGCTCCGGCAAAGGCCACCGCCGCGTCGTAGCCCATGACTTGCACCGCTACCATGGCCAGAGCCTCGCACTGGGTGGGGTTCACTTTGCCCGGCATAATCGATGACCCCGGCTCATTCTCTGGCAACTGCAACTCCGCGAACCCGGCCCTAGGACCACAACTCAATAGACGAATGTCGTTGGCAATTTTGTAGAGCGATACCGCTAGGGTCTTGAGCACGCCGCTGGCCATCACTACGGCATCGTGGGCACCCATAACGGTAAATTTGTTGGGGGCACTGATGAAGGGCAGTCCAGTGATAGCCGCAATGTGCTCGGCGGCGGCTTCTGCAAAGCCAGGTCCAGCATTGATGCCGGTGCCGATCGCCGTGCCCCCCAGAGCCAGCTCGTACAGCCCTGGCAAGCAGCCCTCAAGGCGTTTCAAATTGTCGTCGAGCATGCCCACATAGCCAGAAAACTCCTGGCCTAGGGTGAGCGGTACGGCATCCTGCATGTGGGTGCGACCAATTTTGACGATGTCTGCCCAGGCCCGAGCTTTTTCATCCAGGGCATCCCTCAACCGAGTAACGGCGGGGCTTAGGGTGTGCACGAGAGCCTGAGCAGCGGCGATGTGCATGGCTGTGGGAAATACATCGTTGGATGACTGCGACATATTGACGTGGTCGTTGGGGTGGATAGGGGTTTTGCTGCCCATCTCGCCGCCCGCCTGCTCGATCGCCCGGTTAGCGATCACCTCATTGACGTTCATGTTGCACTGGGTGCCGCTGCCGGTCATCCATACGTGCAGCGGAAAGTGGTCGTCGAGAGTGCCGTCAATCACCTCATCTGCGGCCTGCACAATCAAGTCAGCTTTCTCCTGGGGCAGTTTGCCCAGATCAGCATTCGCTAGCGCTGACGCTTTTTTGGCGATTGCGATCGCATGCACCACCTCCAACGGCATTTTGTCTTGCCCAATGGAAAAATAGCGAATTGACCGCTGGGTCTGGGCTCCCCAGTAACGATCGCTCGGCACAGCGATCGCTCCCATGCTGTCAGTTTCCTGGCGTGTGTGTGGTGTTGGTTCAGCCATTGACGGTATTTCCCAGCGCGCTATTCTCCGATTCAACCATAGGGCAAAGCCCTTGAGTGCCTTTCCACAGAAAAGCTCCGACGACATGGGTAAGTCGCCGGAGCATTGTGGGCAATTTTGAGATGTTGAGACTATCTGACCTAACCCTGCTTTTTGCGGGCTAGTCCAGCGGCGCTTAGGCCCACTAGTACTAGGGCCGCGGTAGAGGCTGGTTCCGGCACGGTCGTGTTCGGTTCTTCGGGAGTGAGGTCACCTTTGGCAACGAAGAACGATGCGTGAGATAAGTCTTTTTGGTCAAAGGTAGCCCAGGTACCGCTGTTGAAGCTGGTGCTGCTGTCGAAGTAGTAAGCGGTGTAGGCGTTACCGGCCTTAAGACTAATTACAAAAGGACTGGTCACGGTCTCGGCTAGGCTCCAGGTGCCGCTGCCTTTGCCGGTTTGTACCCAGCTAAAGCCATAATCATTGGGGCCAGAGGAGTTACGACCACCTTCGTATTTACCATCGAACACCCAGTCGTCTCCTAAGGTGCTGTCGAGGAAGGCAGTAAGGTCAGCGCTGATGCCGCTGGTGACATCGTTGCCGGATGAAGTCATGCATTGGCTGTAGCTGAGGGAAGACCCTCCTGCCAGAGGGTTGCTGGTCACCGAACCGCCAGAACAAGCAAAAGCAGAAGTCGGTTGGCTAGTCGTCGTTACAGGGGGGGCTGCGGTTGTGGTCGGTGCAGGGGGAGTTGTGGTAGTGGTCGGCGCAGGAGGAGGAGTTGTAGTGGCAGTGTTGCCGTTACCGTTGCCGTTACCGTTGCCATTGCCATTGCCTTTAACTTTGGCTGATGCTTCGGGAGCAATTGCCCCTAGCAGGCTCACTAGCGCTAGGGCAAGTCCTAGGGTTTTAAACATTTTCATGCAGAGCAAATCCTCTTTAGGTAGGCACTGTAGGCAGTAGCCATAGACGAAAGGGGGCGTTTGCGTCTGATGGTCTCTCCGAGACAGATATAGGTTTTGGGTGTACTTCTTTACTAAAACACTCTCCGTAATGAAGTGTGTAGGTCAAATTACGGAGCTTTGGAGCAGTTCACCAAGACTTTATGGTGAGCCTAACGGCGGCGCTGTTTGCTGACCATTTTGCGGGAGAGCCGCAGGTTGATGGCTTCGCGATCGGCCCAGTCTTGCAGCACTCGCAGAAAAATATGCTTGTCTTGGCCCTGAAGTACGGCGGTTTGGTCGGCGGTTTCAATGCTGTAGGGGTAGCCGCCGCCGATAATCACCTCGCCTCTCACCCAGTTGAGGTATTGAGTAATATGGCCGCTTTCCCACATCCACCGCGGCATTTCAAGCCTTACGGGATGACCGTCGCGAGTGGTTTTGAGATAGGTGAAGGCAATTTGATCGCCGTAGTCGTTGTACTGATCCAAAACGCCGCCGCGATCGCACTGAAACACGGCGCTGCGATCGCCCCACTCCATCAGCCGGGCTAGCAGTTGGGCATCATGAATGCCCTCGGTGGCCTCTAGCCCATAGACGTGGTGCAGCATCGTGGTCAGGTCGCGGGCGTAGGAGGTATCCACATAGCCCACCAAGGGGACACGGCGGCGATCGCTGGCTTCTAGCAGCGAAAGAATAGACTGCACGTAGGCAGTTTGGCTCTCCTGGTCAAAGGCTTCGGCAAAGGTGACCACCAGCGCCCCGTCGAAAAATACCAGGGTGCGCTCTGGGTCTTGGCAGGCATTAATGTATTCCACTAGCCGTGCCACTTCCATTTGAAAGCGACGAATGTTGACGCGGCGTTCTACGGGTTGGGCAGGGTTTGGCCCCAGCTCGGAGGGGGTCATGAGGTCGACCCGCACGTCCTTTTTATAGGGGCGGGTGGCACTGTGGGGGTTCTCAAACCAGCCAATTTGCAGCAGCGCAATCGGGATAGAAATATCTTTGCCAGGGGAAATTTGAGAGCCATCCACCGCGAAGGTGGTGATGTCTTCTAGGACGGTCTGCACCCACTGGGCGCTCTGTTCACGGTTCGTCCAGCGATCGCTCACCGGGCCAGATTCCGTAAAGAAGAACGGCAAGATGCCCTTTTCAGCGGCGATCGCCTCTAAGGGACGAGCTCCCACCGGCCCGGTGAGGTTGTCTAACTGAGCGAGCTGCCTGGTGTGTGGCAGGGCGGCAAACTCAATCCACGCTCGATTGTAGGCGTGCATCAGCTCAAACTTAGCCCGACTGAAGGCGCTAAAGGCATCTCGCTTTTGGTCGAGCAGGGCTTTAATTTGGCTGGAACTCACTGGCATAACCCATCCATTGCTGAGAACACCTGTATTAACGGCTGATTCTAGCGGGTTTGCCGTGGCTTTGTCACGCCGGGCTCTTGGAGTTATAGCGATCGCAGGATTATAAATGTATTTGTGGTTGATGCTAGAGTGCGGTTACCTATCTACTCTTGCGATCGATCAAGCGAGGTAGAGCCAGCATTTCTGACTTCAAAGTTCAGTATTCTTCACCAGGTCTGCAGGGATTGGCCTCGGGCAGTCTAGAGATAGAGCAATCAACCTCAAAACACTATGGCCCTCAAGCTTTATCTGTTGGCATCGCTGATGGTTTTTCTTCTGGCCATTGGCTCATTTTTGACCGATCCATCGAACCCCAAGAGCCGCCTCAGCAGCTGGGCTTTTCTGGGTTTGGCCGTGGCGCTTAGCCCGATTACTCTGCCTAATATGCTGATTAAGCGGATGAGCAAGCCTCGCTCATCCGCTCCCATACGCATGTCATCCTCTAGAGCCTGAGGCAAAAACACCCTTTCAGGCTCTAGAGCTAAACCCAGTGCTAGTGGTGATGATGACCGTGATCGTGGCTGTGACCGTGATCGTGTCCGGGTAGATGGTGGTCGTGGGTATGACCGTGATGACTGTGCACCGCCGCCGCCTGGGAAACCGCTAGGGAAGGATTGATCGCTAGGGCGTCTTCTTCCAGCAGATCGGCGATGTGCTTGTCGGCCCAGGTGGCTGCCATAGCTAGGAAGTCGGGGCGATCGTTAACGCAGGGCATTTGCACATAGGTAACGTCGGGGCGCTTGCGGCGTAGCCCTTCGATAATGTGCTCGACATCCAGCAGGGTTTCGTGGTTTTCGGTGGCGAAGCCGATGGGCATAAACACCAGGGCGGTGGCTCCCAGATCAATTAAGTTACGGGCCGCTAGGTCAGCGTTGGGCTGGGTCCACTTGATCAGCGGGGTGTCGTGGTTGAGCCAGCCTACTGAGATCAATGGGTACTTGTAGATCAGGCGATCGCGCACTTTGTCATAGAGCTTTTGGCTCTCGTCAATGCCGGAGGTAAAGCCCTTGGCCTCGTGGGGGCAGCCGTGATTCATCAGCACAATGCCGGTTTGGGAGGGTAGGTGGGCCACGGCCAGGTGGTCCTTAATTTTTTCTTCGACCATGGTCGCCAGGAGGTCGATGTAGTCAGGCGCGTCAAAGAAAGAAGGAATGTAGCGCGTACCCTGGACCCAGTGCTCGGTGCCGTCGGACAGTTTGACTAGAGCCTGGTTGACCTGCTCGATCGCAATGCCGCTGGTGAAGATGGAGTCAACCACCAACAGGGGATAAATCAGCAGCTTGTCGTAGCCCTCTGCTTTGACCTGCTCCAGCACCTGGTCGGGTAGGAAGGGCTTGCAGAAGTTGAAGGCTTTGAACACCTTGACGCGATCGCCCCAGCGCTCTTTCAAATTGGCCTCGATGCCGGCCCGCTGGGCCTCAAAAATAGCGTTGTGGGGAGAGATAAAGTTGCCGTGCTGGTGGCTCCACTCGTGGAGGTCGAAGGCGGCCAGCACCTTGGCCAGGGGAGGGTAGACCCAGGTTGGTACGGGGGCAAATTTTGCTGTTAGGAGGTTGAGCGCCTGCTCGTTGTAGTTGGCAAAGTCTTCGTAGCTTTCGACTTCGCCGTAGCCCATCAGCAGCACCGCTACCCTGCTATCGCCAGAGGATGTTGGGTGGGAGTGAGATGCGGATGTCTGAATAACATCAGGGGTTGCAACCATAGTGCTTGCTCTTTGGAGGTGTATCTTGTATAGGCTAACATCCTCCCCTGGGGGATAACATTAACAAAACCAGCAAGTTACATAGACCTGAAAGGGTCTTTGCACCTGGGTCTGCCTGTGTGGGCATGGTACTGAAGCAGCTCGCAGACCTACTATCCCCCCAAGGGAATATCTATTGGCTGGTGGCAATTTCGGTACTGATCGCTTCGCGAATTGCCTCCAAAAACTCTTGCTCCAGGTAGGGCTTGGTAAAGTAGTCGGTAGCTCCCAGCTGCATGGCCAGCCAGCGGTGCTTGTTGTTGCTGCGCGAAGTCAGCATCAGGGTGGGAGTTTGGGCCAGGGCCGGGTTTTGGCGGCGGGCGGTGAGAAACTCAAAGCCATTCATGTTAGGCATTTCAATGTCGCAGACCACCAGACCCACGGAGGGGTTTTGCTCTAGCTGCTCTAGCCCTTCTTGGCCATCGCGGGCTTGCAGCACTCGGTAACCTGCCCGCTCTAGGGAAAGCGCCAGGGTGCGGCGAGAGGTGACGGCATCGTCAACTACCAGCACCGTGGTGGCTGGGTGTAGGGCTGCCTGGGGAATGGGGTCGGCGGGCAACAGGGGCGTGGGGTGTTCTAAGTCTACCTCCGAGGCATAGGTAGCAGGACGGCTGAGCAGGTCATCCAAGAACGCTTGACCGTCGATAACAGGGATGACACTGCCATCGCCCAAAACGGTGCAGCCGTAGGCGTAGGCAGGCGGGCTGAGGGCTGTGCCAAAGGGCTTAATTACCGACTCCTGCTCGGTGACGAGGCGATCGACCTGGATGGCAAAGTGACGGTCGCCCCGAGCCAAAATTAGCACCGGAGCTTCCCAATCGGCGGGGGAGGGCACCGCCGCTAGCACCTGACTCAGAGGTAATTCGGGCCGCAAGCAGCGGTAGGAGAGCAGATTGCCGAGGCCGTAGATAGGTACCCGCTGGTCGTGCCAGCTCAGCCAAGTCTGATCAAGGTCTTGGGTTAGTTGGTCAGGGCGGGGCACCAAGATCTCGGTAATGCTGTCGCTACGAAAGGCGATCGGAGTAGACCCCACAAAGCAGATCAGCAGGTTGACGATGCTCAGGGTCATAGGGAGCGATAAGGTAAACCGGGTACCTGCCCCTGGCACCGACTGGACGGTGACAGTGCCCTTGAGCCGCTGCATTTGGTCGCGCACCACGTCTAGACCAACCCCCCGTCCCGACAGATCGCTGACCTGCTCGGCAGTGGAAAAACCCGGTTCAAAAAGATAGCGAGAGAGCTGGTCGGGGCTGGCGGCGCTGGCTTCCTCGGTCGAAAGCCAGTTTAAATCTACCAATCGCTGGCGCACGCGCTCTAGGTCTAGACCCCGGCCATCGTCGCTAACCTCAATGGCAATCTGGCGGCCTCGGTAGCAGGCTCCCATGGTGATCTGACCAATCTCGGGTTTGCCGTGGCAGCGGCGTTCTTCGGCGGTTTCTAAACCGTGGTCAAAGCCATTGCGTAGTAGGTGTAGCAGGGGGTCGTAGAGTTTTTCTAGCACGGCCTTATCGACCAGCAGAGCGGTGCCTCCGAGGGTGAGATCGGCGGGTTTGCCGTAGGTATGAGCGAGGTCTCGCAAAACTCGGGGAAAGCGATTGAGCACCTGGCCCAGGGGCACCATCCGGGCGTACATCAGGTCGTCTTGTACCTGGGAGAGCATTTTGCGGTGCTGCCCCAGCAGCTGATCGGTCTGGCGGTTAAACAAAATAATGTCGGCGGCGGCTTCTTCGAGCTGCACCATTTCCTCAAGCAGAGTTTGGGTGTGGGTGTAGAGGGCCGTGTAAGTGTCCATTTCCAGGGAATCGAAGCCCAAGGGGCGGGCTGGAGCGGCCGGGGGCACAGCGGGAGTAAACTCGCCGATGGTGACGGGCTGGCGATTGGGAGCAATCAAGATTTGGTCGGAGACGCCTTGCAGTTGTTCTACAGTGGCGCGCACGCGCTCGAATCGGCTGACCAGTTCCTTGAGGCCGAGACGGATTTGGTTAGTTTGCAGGGCTAGGCCGTTGCGGTTGATGGTGAGTTCGCCGAGCTGGTTTTCGAGGCGGGCGAGGCGTTGGGTGTCGACACGGACGGTGAGGGAGGGGGAGATTGAGGGAGATTGGGGGGGTGGGGAAGGTGGGGAGGGAGAGAGGTGAGGAATCGGAGCCTCATCTGGGGCTGAAATATTGCTGTCAGCAGATGTGGCCTCAATAAACATGGCCTCGATGGCAGGTACGGGGCTAGAGCTAGGGGCGCTGGGATGGTTGAAGGGGATGGGCGTTGGCGCATCAGATGGGCGGAATTGCTCTAATAGTGGTATGGGTTGGTCGGGATCTGGAACTGGCTGGGACTGGATCAGCCATGCCAGGGCATCGACATCCGAGGGCAGTTCCGCATTCCAGTCGCTGGCTATTAAATTGTCATCACCAAAAACGGAGGTTAGAAACTGCTCTGAAACCGGTTCTAGGGACAGCTCTGAGGCTGGTGCTAGGGGAGAATCTGCAATTGATGCTGGGGCTACTTCTAAGGTTGATGTCGGAAGCAGGGCCTCGGCGGCTAGGGCTTGCAGGGCAGCGGAGGGTTCACCGCCCGTGGTTGAACTGGCGGTCAAGACGGCGGCGCGGCCTTGAGTAAAATCTGCCACGGCCAAGCGAGTAATTTCTATCGCCTGATCTGGGTTTATGGCTAAGGCCTGGAGAGCAGTTTCGGCAATTTGGGCAAACCCAGGCAGATCGAGCAGTTCGGCAAAGCCCATGAAGATCTCGGCCTGGGCGCGCAGTTCGCCAGCGACTTCGTGGGCATTGGGCTGCTCTAGTACGTGGGTCAGATGATCTAGCCCTTGCTGCACGTCCACTTCAAAGATAGAGGTGGCCATATCAAACCCCAGGTCTGAGGAACTGGGGATGAAGTTCTCGGTTTCAACCATGGCGCTGGCGAGGCGGTGCTCCAGATTTTGCAGAATGGGGTCTGCCTGGGCGAGGGCCTGCTCTCCATCGAACGCGCCCTCGGTGAGCTGTTGAGTAAGGGGCAGTCGCAGGCAATCAAAGGCTTGCAGGAGCTGGTTTTCTAGTTCGCTATCGATCGCCACAGTGTCGCTATAGAGAGCCTTGAATAGAGCCTCTAGGCGGTGGGCTAGGGTTTTAATCGGCTCTAGCCCCACGCTGGCCGCACCCCCCTTGAGCGAGTGGGCCGCCCGCATGATCTGGTGAATCTCGGCGGTGTCTCGCTGCGATCGCAGCCCCAACAGCCCTGACTCAATGGTGTGCAGCAGCTCGGGAGCTTCTTCGAGGAAAAATTG
Organism: Nodosilinea sp. FACHB-141; assembly: GCF_014696135.1. Lineage (NCBI taxonomy): Bacteria > Bacillati > Cyanobacteriota > Cyanophyceae > Nodosilineales > Nodosilineaceae > Nodosilinea > Nodosilinea sp. FACHB-141. Next base: position 72,432 of record NZ_JACJPP010000007.1, read on the forward strand.
ATAGGCCTGGTCGCGGATGTGGGGGGGGGTTGGCATGGGAGGGGTGGGGGAGATGGGGAGTGGGCAGGTGGATGGGTGGGGAGGTTGATGGGGATGTGGATGGGGGCAGACGGTGATTACCTATGGGGGGATGAGAGAGGTAGGGGGTGCAAGGAGGGATAAGGGGGGAAGCGATTCGTTTCCTGTGGACTTATGGATTTATATGGAGTTGGCTGAAATCTACCCATCCACTCCCTACCCTCCACCCGCCTACCCGCCTGCCCACCTACCCCTCCACCCGCCTCTAGCCAACCTTGAACCGACCGACCTCCTCCTGCAACACTTGGGCGACGGAGCGCAACTGGGCGAAGGAATCGGATACCTGATTGGCGGCGGTGGAGTTTTGGCTGGCGGTGGTGGCGGCGCTGGTGATGGTTTCGCTGACTACTGCAGAGGCTTGGGTTTGAACGACGGTGGCGTCGGCGATCGCGGCGACCAGGGCGCTAATCTGGCGGCTGACGGCAGTGATCTGGTTGAGGCTCTGGCGGGCTTCATTAACTAGCTGGGTGCCGGTAACTACCTGCTCGGTGCCAGTTTCCATAGCAGTGACGACGGCGTTGGTCTCGGTTTGGATGCTGGCCACCAGCTTTTCGATTTCGGTGGTGGCTTCGGCGGACTGGCGGGCTAGTTCGCGCACTTCCTCAGCGACTACAGCAAAGCCTTTGCCGCCTTCTCCGGCGCGGGAGGCTTCGATGGAGGCGTTGAGGGCGAGCATGTTGGTCTGGGCGGCAAAGCCGCTGATCAGGTTCACCACGTTGGAGATTTTTTGGGACGATTCACCCAGGCGCTTTACTTTTTTGGCGGTGTCGGCCACGGTTTCGCGAATGGCCAGAATGCCGTCTACGGTGCGGTTCATGGCGTCGTCGCCCTGGGCTACGGTCTGCTCGGCTTCGAGCACGGCGGCTTCGGCTTTTTCGGCATTGGTGGCGACTAGGCGCACTGAGCTGGCCATCTCTTGGACGCGATCGAGGGCGGCCAGCATGGCTTGGGCCTGCTGATTGGCTGACTCGGCCAAGTCGTGCACGGAGGTTTGGTTAACGTCGGTAGTGGCGGCCACTTGGCGGGAGGCGTCTTGCACCTGCACCACAATTTTTCGCAGACTGGCGATGGTGGCGTTGTAAGAGTCTGCCAAGGTGCCAATTTCGTCCTCGGTAACCTGGGCGCGCACGGTCAGGTTGCCCTTACTGACAGGATCCACGTCCATCAGCAGCTGTAGGGCGCTGCGCTGGAGGCCTTCTTTGATCTGCCGCTGTTCCTCGGCCAAGTTGCGGGTGCGCTCGATCAGGTTTACCCGCTCCATCACTAGGCCCAGCTGTAGCCCCAGCTGTTTGAGAAAGCTAATTTCGGCCTCTTGCCAGGGGTGCACGGCTTGGCAGTGGTGGGTAATCAGCAGGCCGTAGAGCCTGCCCTGACCAACGATGGGCACCCCCAAAATCGATTTGACCTGGAGATTTTGCAGTAGGGCTTGGTGCTCGGGGTGAAAGGCAGCATTGGCGACGTTATTTTCGAGCAAGATGCCTTCGGCCTCGTACTTAGCACGGGTTTCAGCGGGAATACAGGGATCGCCAAGCTGTTGCTCCAAGGCGCTAGGCCAGTTGGCCTCTACCGATTCGGCCACGATCGCGCCACTCCAGTCGGGGTTGAACTGGTAAATGACTACCCGATCGGAGGCAAGAATATCGCGGGCCTCGGACACCAGGCGTTCGTAGACGGGCAGCAGCTCAGCAGAGTCAACAATTTTGGCTCCGGTAATGGCAGCAGCCAGGTTGGCCCGACGGGTATTGAGGGTCTGCTCTCGCAGAAATCCCCGCACTCGTACCACCAGCTCATTAAAGGTTTGGGCCAGGGTTTGAGCTTCAGATGACCCAACCAGGTCGGCCTGGACATCGAGATTACCCTGCGAGACTTCCTGGGCGTTGCCTGCCAGGGCGTTGAGCGGTGATGAAATTTGCTGGGCTACGGTTCGGGTTAACAGGGCGGCCACCCCACCCAACACCAGCCCCAATAGCCCTAGGGTAATCAGGTTTTCGCGGCCAGCAGCGCGAATTTCGGCGATGTCCATCGATGCGATCGCTACCCAGTTGAGCCGGGGCACCGTTGCTAGCGAATACTGTTTGCCCTGGTAACTAAAGTTGGCTACTAGGCTTTCTGCACTATCAGCAGTACTCACCGCCGAAACTTCCAGATTTCTGACTGGGAAGGCTGAGTTGAGCTGCTGTTGCAGATCATTGGGGGCGACCTCGGCTTGGGCGGCTTGGGTGATAGCGGTGGCCAGCTTACTCACCACCTCGCCGCCGACTAAGTTAAGCGATCGAGGTGTTAGCGCTGCTTCTTGGCCTTGCTCGCTAAAGGTGGCCAGCACATAGTTAGAACTGGGTTCGAGCAATTGCACCTGCTGAGAGCCTTGAATACCAGCGTTGACCAGGTATTCGTTGAGCTGCTCAAACTCAAGGGCGGCGGTGTTAATAAAGAATTTCACTGCGCCTAAAAATTCGTTGCTGTTGGGGTCGCGAATGGCTTGGCTAAAGTCGAGGCCTACTTGAAGAGTGGACGCATCGTAGCCGGGTTGACCAAACCAAAATCCATCGCTTTTAGCCCGTTCCCACCAGTCTTCGCCTGCCTGTACAAAGTCACCGGGAATGCTGTTGTAACCTACATTGAGGCCGTTGGCCTCGGTGACAATGATCTCGGCAAATTGCTTAATCTCAACAGTCTGGGACAGGTAGTCGTTAAAAGCGGGGTTAGTAGCTAGCTGCTTGGTGACAATAAACTGCGTTTCTAGGGTCGCTTCGGGCTTTTGTAGCAGCTTTAGATTGGCTGTTAGCCGGCGATCGCGACGAACTTTGTCTAAAATTAGTGGGTTTTGAGCAAAAACTTGGGCAAAGGCAGTTTGCTCAAGCAGGTTGAGGCCCACGTTTTCACTCGTCAGCACGGCCTGCCCCTGCAAATCTTGGGTAATAGTGGCGCGGGTACGGCCTTGGGTAAGGGCATAGGTGATCAGACCCCCAATCAGTAGTGGCAGCAGACTCAGTGGCAAGACCGTAGAGAGCAGCTGCTGCCGCAGACTGCGCCCAGCAAAATACTGTCTAATCGCGTTTTGAGGTTGGGCCTTACCGAAGTTGGCACCCCCTACGCTGTTGGCTTCCACCGTTAGAGGCTGTTGGCGGGGGTGAGATAGCGACGGAACTTGAGTCATAGCAAATAACCTTAGGAGTTCAACGTAGTCGGTTAGAAATAGGGCCGATGCACTCTGAGCAGGCCGGGCTAGGCCTGAGCCATGGCGTTTAACACTGCTGTGCCGTCTAAAATTAGCTGGGGCTGGTCGGCGCTATCGACACAACATCCCCGCAGAAAGGGCAGCAGACCGGGCTCAACAGGAATTGACTGGCCTGAAAACGCCGCTGATAAGGGCTGTAGGGCGGGGACTGGGTAGGCCACCATAGCCTCCACGGCGTTGACCACTAAACCCAGGGTGGCGGTTTGCTCGTCTGTAGGCTGGCTGGGCCTGTAGGGAGGCTTGATCACCACCACCGTGTGGCGGGTGGCGGCTTCGGCCTGGTTGTACCAAGGCGTAAATCCTAAAAAATGGCCCAGATCAGCGACCCATAACATCTCGCCTCGCCAGTTGTAGAGGCCCATGACCCAGGGGGCCATCTGAAACATGGGCACAACCTGGCCAATGGACAGTTTCATGATTTCGACCAGATTGGCCCCCGGTAGCAGCAGGGGCAGACCGCCGTTGACGATGACCTTTAAGAACTGCTCTTCAGGTGGTGCTCCAGGCGAGGTGGTGTCTTGCAGCGGGGGGATGAGGTTGTCGGTAGGCGTTGCGGTCTCGGAATTCATTGCGCTTGGCTCCTTAAGCATTGACCAGTTGATTGACGGCCTGCATCAGCTCGTCTTGGTCAATAGGTTTGGCCAGATAGGCATCGGCTCCCTGCTTTAAGCCCCAGAACTTGTCCATTTCGGTGCCTTTGGTGGAGCACATGATTACGGGCACCTGCTTGGTGTTGGTGTCTTCTTTGAGTTCGCGACAAATTTCAAAGCCGCTGCGATCGGGCAGCACCACGTCGAGAATGATCAGATCAAAGCGGTGGCTTTTGATCTGATCAAAGGCTTCCTCAGCGCTTTTGGCGGTGAGGACGGTAATGCCGCGATCGCGTAGGCAGAGCGTGAGAATTTCTTTGTCGGTGAGGCTGTCTTCAACAATTAGAACTTTGCTCATGAATACACCTGAGGTAGGGAGAATTGTGGCGGAAATGGGGAAGACGGGGGTTAGATGCGGATGGGGGCGAGGTGTTTGCGAATGACGGAGAGAATCACGATGGGCTCCATGGGTTTACTTAAGAAATCGGTGGCTCCTAGCAACCGGGCACGCACCTGATCGACCAAGCCGTCGTTGCCGCTGAGAATGACGATAGGAACGTCTTTAAAGCGAGATATTTTGCGCAGATTGCTGCAAATTTCGTAGCCGTTGGTGTCGGGCATCACCAGGTCTAAAAACACCAGGTCTGGCTTTTGAGCCAGCAGGGTCGGTATGGCTCTCGAGCCTTCAGTAATCGCTAAAAAGTCATGCCCTGCTGACCGAATCACCTGTCCCATGGCTTTGCAGACTAGGGGGCTGTCGTCAACGCAGGCGATTTTGAGGGCCGCTTTGGGGGCTGCCCCATTACCCATAGGCGGGTCTAGCCCCTCTAGGGGTGGAAAGTCAGCCACCTCCACCAAGCTGATCCATCCCGACTGAATGTAGGGCTGTAGAGCTTGGGTAAGGTTCAGCACGTCTTGGCCCAGCTTGACCGCCAGGTCGCGCAGGCTGCGCTGACCGTCGAGCAGCTGCATGAGCGATTCGTAGACGCGGGGTGAAACCGCAGCCCTAATTGGCTCGGGATGCTGAATTACTGGCGCTAAGTTGGGTGAGTAGGCTTCTAGCCCAGCCTCTAGCCAGGCATCCCAAAGGTCGGTCACCGAGGTCAGTAGTTGGGCCTCGTCTACATAGACCGGTATCTGGCCAGGGGCTAGGGGCGGCTGCCGGGCTAGCTGATACTGGGTTTCGCGGGCTTGCACCACGTCAAACAAGATGTCGGCCACAATATTGGTGCTGATAGCTTGCAGCGCTTTGCTCGAGAGCTGCCCCTCACTCAGCCAGCGCTGAAGCAGCTGGTAATCCCAGTCGTGGGGCCAGCTAGAACGGGGGGCAGCCGCCGAAGATGCTTGCAGTGCTTGGTAGCTCAGCTCAGGGCTGGGTAGCCGGGCCTGGGCTTGGCGGTACCACTGCCGCATTGGGTGCACTCCGCCCCTGCCATAGACCAGCTGCCCCCGGTCAAAAAATAGAGTCCACTGGTGACCTTCGGGAACAGACCAAGTGATCTGCCCACTAAAGCTGAGCCGCTTCAAGACAGGAAAGATTTGCAGTTTTTTAACTCGCAAATAATTAGATAAAGGCTTGGAGTACTGCACCGATCTGCCACTCATGTTATGTTCCTTGCCGTAGCCTGCATTTTGGCCGCCATATTGAATGACGACTGGGTTTGCATAATCCCGAGCCAAAATCTGCAGAGAATAAACTATTCATTGAAACTCTTTTTATGCTTATAATTTTTGTCAGTAAAAATTTATTTGTCCAGCAGAGATAGCAGTTAAAAACTCAAGATTTATTTGGGAAATTCTAGCTGCATAAATTTTTTATAATGCTTCTGAAGCTACTAAGAACTATCCCAGGAATTGCTCTATAAATCAACTCGATGGGTTGTAAATCTGAGAATTTTAGAAAATTCTTGAGTAATGTCAAGATAATATTATTTCGGTTGAAAATTTCCGGTTGTCTATTCTAAAGAAGTAGGGAGTCAATATCTAACAAGAATAAAGGTGGATCGGTTTCATTTAAATTGATTAGAGTATTGAAGCCTCGTAGATGATTCATCATCAAATAAGTGGCGGGCACCGGGCTAAAAGCTGATTGGCGCGCTCGCTTGAGACTAGGCACACCGTCTATGCGCAGCCCCAAAAGCCCGAAATGCGGTGATTCGACCACCAAAATAGATTGGCTGGAGTCGCTCTGCACCACTGGTTTAGGGACAGTTGAGCCGGGCAGCAGCGGTGCAGAGCAATAGATGCGATCGGCCACATCCATAATCGGAACATTCTCTTGGTTTAGCTGGGTCAACATCAGACCCTGGGCTGGCCCATTGGATATGGGAATCACCCGCCGGGCCAGGGGCAGGGGCAGGCAAAACCAGTTGTGGCGTAGCTGAAAGGCAATTAGCCTTAGGGTGGGTTCTTGGGCAGGAAGACGGCGGTAACGGGTGAGGGCAGAAGTCATAGGGAGAGAGGCAGTGAAGGGGGGAGGGGGAAAAGTTTGAATTTTGAGTTTTGAATTTAATTCCTTAAACCCAAAACTAAGAACTCAAAACTAAGAACTGCGCTAGGACACCAGGGCGGGTTGAATCATGTTTTCGAGGGTTTTAAGCAGAGTTTGCTCGTTGTAAGGCTTGGTAAAGTAGGCAGCAGCCCCTAGATTCATGGCAAGTTGGCGATGCTTTTGACTGCTGCGGGAGGTGAGCATGGCGACAGGTAGATCCTCATGCTCTGTTTCGGCTTTGAGCCGGGCCAAAAAGCCGTAGCCGTCGAGGCGGGGCATTTCTACATCGCAGATTACGGCTTCGACCGCTAGACCAGCGGTGAGCTTGTCGAGGGCGTCTTGACCATCTTTGGCCTGGGCTACCTGGTAGCCCGCTTTTTCGAGGGTAAGGGCGAGTAGGCGGCGCACATTGATCGAGTCGTCGACTAGTAGCACAGTGGGCTTGCGGGCGGCGGTGCTGGTTTCATAGCCGGGGCCGCTAGTGAGGTAGGCCTGCATCGGGGTGTCGTCCAGGTTGGCGGCACCGGCGGCTTCGCAGCTGGCGATCCAGTAGAGGAGCTCGGCGGTGTTGATCAGAGGCACTACCTGGCCGTCGCCCATGATGGTGCAGCTGTTGAAGCCCTTGGGCATGGGCAGGTTGCCAACCACTCGGCGTAGGGCAACCTCTTGCTCGCCCCACGATCGCTCTACCTGAAGCCCCACCAGTTTCTGATTGGCGCGCACCAGCATAACTGTGGGGGTAGAGATGGCGGGGGCGGTTTCGGGGCTTTCGATCACCGCAGGGCAGTTGAAGTGCAGCCAGTCAGCCAGTCGCACCAGCTGCACCAGCTCACCATTCCACTCAAAGCTTTCTCGACCGGCCGTGGCCAGGACGTACTCAGCGGGCAGGGCAAAAATTTCTTCGATCGCATCTACCGGAAAGGCCATGCGCATGCCCTTGCTCTCGGTAATCAGCACCCGCGTCACCGACAGGGTGAAGGGGATGGAGATGATGAAGGTAGTGCCCGCGCCCAGCTCGGTGTTGACCTGAATGTCGCCGCGAATTTCCTTGAGCTTGCTGCGCACGACATCCATGCCGATGCCCCGCCCGGAGAGGTCGGTGACGGTTTTAGCGGTGCTAAAGCCGGGCTCAAAGATCAGAGACAGCAGCTCCTGGGTGCTGGCGGCGGCCAGTAACCCGTCGTCGAGGCCCATCTGGCGGGCGCGATCGCGGATTTTTTCTACCGCAATGCCGCCGCCGTCGTCGCTGATGGTGATCACGGTGCGGCTGCTCTGCTGCTGGGCGCTAATGGCGATCGTGCCGACGGCGGGTTTGCCTCGCTGCTGGCGAGTTTCAGCATCCTCGATGCCGTGGTCAAAGCAGTTGCGGATGATGTGCATCAGCGGCTCTTGCAGGGCCTCAAGCACGTTGCGATCGACCAGGGTGCGATCGCCTTTGAGCTTCAGCTCCACCGGCTTGTTGTACTGCAACGACATCTGCCGCAGAGAGCGGGGATAGCGGTCAAAAATATCCGCCAGGGGCCGCATGCGCAGCTGGGTGAGATTCTTTTGCAGCTGGCGGGAGGTTTTGCGTAGGGTGTGGGTGGTTTGTTCAGTGCCGTCGAGCGATAGCTCAATATCGGCCCCCACCTCTTGCAGCTGAATAATCGTTTCGATGATTTCGCGAAAGGGCAGGTGCAGATCGCGGTAATGGTCGAGTTCGAGCACATCAAACTGCGATTGCAGAGCCAAATCGGCACTTGGGGACACCAGCGCTATGTTCTGTAGGCTGGACGCGGTGGGCAGCCGTGGTGTCGAGGTATCTTGGGTGGCGACGCGATCGTAGGCGGCGCGCAGGTCGCTATTCACCTGATCGAGGGTGCGCATGCGAGTTTGTAGGGTGCCCACCAGTCCCCGCAGGCGACTGACCTCTAGCTCGAGCCGGTGGCGCTCGATGGTGAGTTCACCAAACAGGTCGCTGAGCTGGTTGATCTGCTTGACGGGCACGCGCACGGTGCTGTCGCTGTCGACCTCATCGGGGTTGGGGGCTGAGCTGCTGGTGGCGGCCGTTCCTGGAATATTGGCCCCCTGGGCGGCAGCGGTGTCTGCAAAGTCGAACCCGGCCCGGCCCCCTGACTCTGACCAAGAGGCAGCAACATCATCGGTGATGTCGGCTTCGAGGTAGTCGGGCTGCAAAGCTGAGTCATCGCCCAGGGGCCAGACAGGGGCAGTAATGTCGCCATCCTCCAGATGGGGAATGATATCGCCAGGGATGTCGACAATGGGAATGGTCTCGAAGGTAGCGCCTGCGATCGCCATCTGGGTCGGAATTTCGTCTAAATGGCCGGTCAGCACCAGGGCCTGGGCGCGTCGCCACACCGCAAGGGCCTCCTGCACAACCATCACCAAATCGTCCTCAGTGACTAGGGTGACCTGGGTTGCCACCGACTGACACAGGCTGACAAAAGCCTCTAGCTGAAGCATTTCCCCCAGCCCGCCCAGCTCTTGGGCAAGAATTTGAACCTCTTCTCGCAGGCAGGGCGACTGCTCGCTCAGTACCCCCTCCAGCCGTTGGAGGCAGCCCTCCACCTCGCTTTGAAAGAGCAGCGGAATTACGTCCTGGCCGTCTTCGGGAGACAGCATGGAGTAGGCGTCTTCCTCCACCGGATCGCCCAGGCGATCGTGGAGCCGCTCAAATATGGGGGCGGCATGGTGCTCAAGCCATCGCTCATCGACGGGAGATTGGTGGCCCTGACTGAGGCACTGGCGCTGACCCACCATTACCTGGCCGAGGCAATCGACCGCCCCCAGCAGCAGTTGCTCTAGGTCGGCATCGATGTCGATCTTGCCTCGCTGCACCTTTAGCACCTTGAGGCTGTCTTCGAGGTAGTGAGCTAGATCGCTGAGCAGCTGAAACCCCATTAGAGCCGCTCCCCCCTTAATAGAGTGGGCCGCCCGGAGAGCTTCGTTGATGGTGCTAGCTTCAAAAGTTTGGGTTAGCCCCATCAGGTGGGTGCCTAGGGTCTCAAGGTATTCTTGCGCTTCGTCGAGAAACTGAAGCCGAATTTCAAGTTCCTTTGCGTCGGACATGGTTGGGGTTGGGGTTAGGGAGTGGATGGGTGGGGAGCGGATGGGTGGGAAGTGGGGGAGTGGATGGGTGGGGAGTGGGGAGTGAATGGGTGGGGTAGAAGCTATTGGCTTATCCACCCCATAACCCATCCACCCCATAACCCATCCACCCATCTACTCCTCGCCCGTCTTAAAGGTGCCGACGGTGGCCTGGAGCGATCGCGCCACATCCACGGTTTCTCGCAGGGAAGTGGAGATCTCCAGGGAGGACTGGGAGGTGCGGGTGGATTCGGCGGCGATCGCCTGCATGAGCTCGGTGACGCTCTCTGAGATTTCTACCTGGGAGACGGTGGCGTCAGAGATAGAGCGCACCAGGGTGTCGATCTGCTGGGAAACATCGAGAATGCGGCCCAGGCTCTGCTTGGCGTTTTCGACCAGGCGGGTACCGGCGACCACCTCGGTGGTGCTTTGGTCCATGGCGTCGACCACCTCGGCGGTTTCGCGCTGGATGGTTTCAACAATGCGCTCGATTTCCTTGGTGGCTTCGGCGGAGCGGGCGGCCAGTTCACCAACTTCTTCGGCGACCACCGCAAAACCCTGGCCCTCTTCGCCGGCGCGGGCGGCCTCGATGCCGGCGTTGATGGCCAGCAGGTTGGTCTGCATGGCGATCTGGTTAATCAGCGACACCGCCTTCGAGATCTGCTGCGACGATTCGCCCAGGCGCTTCACTTTTTTGGAGGTTTCGCCAATAATTTCTCGCAGGGTGAGGATGTTTTGCACGGTCAAATCCATCGCCTGGCCGCTGGTTTCGGCGGTGGTAGAGGCGCTGTTGGCGACCACGGCGGCCTGCTGAGCACTGCGGGCCACCTGCTGAATGGAGGCGGTCATGGCTTCGACGGAGGCTAGGGTTTGGGTGACGTCATCGGCCTGGCGCAGGGCCTCGGTGGCCAGGGTCTGAATGGCCCCCTCGTTTTCGCCCAGGGAGGCGTTGACCTGCTCGGTGGAGCTTTTCACCTTGGTCACAATCTGCCGCAGGCTTTCCACAATGGAGTTAAAGAAGTCGGCGACGGTGCCGATCTCTCCGGCGGTAACGTCGGCGCGCACGGTGAGGTCGCCGCGGGAGGCGCCCTCAACCTCGCTGAGCAGCTCAAGCAGCTGCATTTGCAGGGCTTCTTGCTTCTGGCGGCGTTCTTCAGAGAGGGTTTCGGTCTGTATGTAGAGGCGCGATTGCTCTAGGGCAAAGCCCAACTGAGTGGCCACCTGACGAAAGAAGTTTACCTCCATGTCATCCCATTGGCGGGGGCCGCTGCACTGGTGGGCAATCAGCAGCGCCACCAGCTCTTCGTTCACCAGAATGGGGGCGACCAAGTTGGCCTTGACGTTGTACTGCTCGAGCTGGCGCAGGTGGCACTCGGTCAGCCCAGCCTCGGCCAGGTTGGCCACCGCCTGCACTCGGCCCTGACGGTACTGTTCAATATATTTCTCTTTAAAGCAGGGGTCGTAGACCTTGTCTTCGAGGGCGGCAGGCCACCCCTGACCCACCGACTCAGCTACAAAGGTGCCCCTCCAGGTGTCGTCAAACTGGTACACACTCACGCGATCGGTTTGCAGAGCCCGGCGGGTTTCAGTGACGGCGGCGCGGAAGATGCGCTCCTGGTCGAGGCTTTCGCGCATGAGGGAGACGATTTCGGTAATCTGGCGCTCGCGGGTGGCGGTGAGCTCCTGCTGCCTCAAAAGGTAGGCCTGGCTGAGGGCGTAGCCGATCTGTACGGCGACTTGCTGGAGCAGCTCGACCTCGTCGGGGGGCCAGTGGCGGGGGCGATCGCACTGGTGCACGCACAGCAGGCCAATCAGCTCATCCCCGACCAGCAGGGGCGCTACCATATTGGCCATCACCTCTAGCCTTTCAAGCATGTCGCCGTACTCGCGGGACACCTCGGCTTCCTTGCGGTTGGTGACGGTCGTTACCCGTCCGGCTTCGTAGTGCTCCAGGACATCGTCGGTGAATGGATTTTGCAGGGTTTGCCCAAGGCCTCGTTTCCAACCGCGGCCGATGGCTTCGGCGGTGATGTTGCCCCCTTGGAAGTTGGGTTGGAAGCGGTAGACTATCACCCGATCGACTTCGAGCACCTCCCGCAGCCCCTCGACGGCGGTGCTGAGAATGGTCTGCTCGTTGAGCGATTGGCGAATGCGGTCAGTTAGGTCGGCCAGCAGCCGAGCCCGAGCGGCGGCGAGCTGTTCCTGCTGGCCCTGGCGGCGCAGCACATCTTCTGAGGCGGTGATGTTTTCAGCCAGTTGGTTAAAAGTGTGGGCCACCTGACCCACTTCGTCGGTGGCGTAGACATCAGCGCGGGCCTGGCGATCGCCCATGCCAAACTTCCAGGTGGCCTGCTGAAGATTTTGCAGCGGGCGCAAAATGGAGCGGCCTAGCAGAGCGGCAATTCCTACGTTGGCGGCTAGGGCGGCTAGGGCAATCAGCATTTGCAGCCGCAGACTGTTGCCAATCATGGCATTAAGGCCTGCTTCGGAGGTGCCGCGCACCATTACCGCAACCGGCTCGCCGCTAAAGTCTTCGACGGCGCGGGCGGCCAGGGTATAGGTGGTGCCGTTGATGCGATCGCGGCGAGTCACTTCCTCTCCAGGGCGAGCGGCGGCCTGCTCAACCAGAGCTAAGGAGTCGAGGGGCACGTTAGCGGCAGCCTGGTCAATCTCGGGCCTGTCGCCGGTGTAAAGGCCGGTGGCGATCTCAAAGCCCTCTTCGCCCCGCTGGTAAATGGCGCTGTAGCCGTTGCTAAAGGGCGCAATCGACTCCTTAGGAATGGCATCTTTGCCGTTGACAATATCGCCGGAAACCAGCGCCCCTACCACCTGCCCCGAGGCCGGGTCGCTAACGGGGGTAACGGTATAGCGAATCAGCGCGTCTTGGTCGGTGAAGCCCGCTGGCAGGGGAGGGGCCTCGTTGCGCAGCTCTTCCCAACTGACGATGGCGCTGGTTTTGATCTGGCGGGGGTTTTGCAGCACCGTCCCTACTAGGCCGCTGGGGTCAAACTGCTGGCCCCGGCGATCGCGGTTGGCGTTGGCAATAATTCTCCCGTCGTTGCCCACCAGGGTGGCGTACTCAATGTTGCGGGCCTTGATCTCGTTTTTAAGAATTTGCTGCACCGAGGCGATCGCGCTTGACGGCACGGCTTCGCCGCGGGCGTAGGCCGCCGTCGCATCGACAATGGCGCGGTTGTCAGACTGGCCCCGAAAGCCAAGCTCCATCTGATTAATTTTGATGTTGTACTCAATATCGGTAACCGCCAGCTCGGCCTTGGCCTGGTTGATCAGCTGACTGCGCCCGCCAGAAATAATCAGCAGCGACCCCACCCCCACCAGGCCCAGCACCGAAATCGCCTCGGAGGTAAACAGGCCCGCCATTTGCTTTTGGCGCACGCTCAAATTGCTGAACCACTGCACCCAGCTAAACTGCGATCGCTGGGTAATTTTGATACCGTTTTTAGCGTCTGAGCCGTAGACCACCCCGCGATACGTCAACCCCTTAGGGTGGCTGCCTGTGGGGTCTAGGCCATTGGCCTTGCCGTTCATCGGCTCAGGATCTTCAGCCGCGTCAGTAGGCGTGTAGGGTCGAAAATCTGTGGTCATGGGTTCAACTACCTTATGAATGAGCTGGGTTGGTATGCGAAACGGGGCTGCCCGGCAGGCGTAAGGCCAGCCCCAGGGGCAGCGTGAGAAAGATGCTGTGATGGCAGGGAGAGAAGGCAGCCTGAGCCTAGAAAGCTAGCGCTGAGCGGGTAAAACGGGCTAAAGCGCCTGCAACGCCGGGGCGCGCAGCAGGGCTTCGCCATCTAGCCCCAGCAGCACTTCGCCCTCTTGCAGCACGCAGCCCCGCAGAAAGGGCACCAGCCCCGGCGGCACATGGGTGGGGGCCGGCTGCATATGCTGGGGCGGCAGACTGAGAATGCCGTCGATTTGGCTCACCCGCAACCCCAGGGCCACGGTTCCTAGCTGCATGAGCACGAGGTTGTACTGCTGCGAGTTGGGGTAGGCCGTGGGCAAGCCCAGCAGCAGGGCTAAGTCAACCACCCACAGTACCCGGCTGCGGCGGTTGATCAGCCCCAAGAGGGCAGGGGGCATGTTGGGCATGGGGGTAATGCGGGCGGCGGGGGTGGCGATCGCCTCCTGCACTTGGCGAGTGGGCAGCAGGGCTGGCTGGGTGCCCAGGGTAAAGCGCAGATAGCTGTGGGTCAGCGGCGTGAGCGCTTGGGTTGCCAGACCACCCTCGCCCGACGACTGGGGCCGGGCTAGCGATAGGTTGCTCATCGGTTCACCTTGATCACGGTGAGCACGGCCTGCACCAGCTGCTCGCGGGTGTAGGGCTTGGTGAGATAAATATCGGCCCCCTGGCGCATGCCCCAAAGCCGGTCGATGTCTTGGTTTTTAGAGGTGCAGAGCACAATGGGTACGTGGGCGGTGGCGGGCTGTTTTTTGAGGCTGCGGCACAGCTCAAAACCGCTCATGCCCGGCATGACTACGTCGCTAACAATGACATCGGGGGAATGCTGGGCGGCCTTCTCTAGAGCCTCTTGCGCTGTAATGGCGCAGATCACGGTACAGCCGCTGTCGCGGAGGTAGTGCACCATCAGCTCCATTTCAGATGGGGTATCTTCAACCACCAAAATGGTGCCTGCTAGAGTCGCTTGCATAATCGTTTACCTAAATAGTGAATAGATTGCTGCTACTGCTTTGGGCTGTTGCCTGAAAAAGCCGATCTAAATCGCTTGAGCAGGCCTAGCTGTAGAAATATTTAACGATTGCCAGGGGCTAGCTCAGGCTAGAAAAAGCTGCAAAGGCGATCGAAAACTCTAAAAATAAAGCTCAAAAATTCAATCTAATTCAAATACTTAAAAATGAACTTAAGTAGATCGGATTGATTAAAGGGCTTGGTCAAATAGCCCGAGGCCCGCACCAGTTTTGCTTTGGCGCGATCGATAAATCCAGTGTTACTCGTCACCATAATGATGGGAGTATTTTTGAAGTCTGGATGACGACGCAGTAGCGAGCAAAGCTCATAGCCATCTAGACTGGGCATGGTGACATCGAGCAAAATCAAATCGGGCTTGGTTCTAATCACCTGCATCAGCGCTTTGACGGGGTCGTCGATCATAATGACCGAGAAAATTTTGTCGTCTAAAAAGCTGTTGATGGCCTGAAGCACTGTAGGGCTATCATCGATGCAGGCAATAGTGTAATGGGCTTTAGCGCCTGGTTTCATGCCCCCCGTCTGTAGACTAGGGCCACTAGCGGTTACCGCAGGGGCGGCCGCAGTTGCCGTCGCGCTTTCCCTACGAGAGTAGCCACCATTGAGTTGGCTCAAGCCGTTACGGCGCTGTTTGAGACGGGCATAGCATTCTTCTACCGTGGTGCGCAGGTTGAGCTGGCAGTAGCGAGGGGCGTTGCCCAAACTGTTGCCCTCGACTAATTCATAGCTGCCTTGGCGCACGTCTAAAAAAGCTTCTAGCACTTCTTTAGATAGCGTTTCGACCAGGGTTGATGCTTGATTGGGATGTAGGTGCTGCTGCTCAACTAACCAGCAAATAGCTTGATAATCGGCGGTAGCTGTGGTGGCCTGTTGCTCAAAGAGGAGTCGCACCTGCACGCGCACTGCGCTCACCAAAGACGGCACCTGCACGCTTAGCCGCCGCAGGTGGCTGTCGAGTCGCTCAAAAGCCCGTTCGACGGTAGAAACATAGGTGAGCTGTCCTTGGTCTAGGTGCAATAGCCAGGTGTTAGTTGGTGTGACGACTTGAAGACAGCCGGTTGCCTGGCGACTACTCACCTGGGCTAACAGGCTAAGGGGGTGCAATTGAGTAGAAGAAGACGGTGGCATGGGAGCGGGGTTCAAGAGCGATGGTTGCATAGCAGTTCACGACAGAGACAGGGGAATGCACAGTGGATGGTAGATAAAATCGGCGGCTCACCGTGCGCCACCCGCAGGGGCACCGCAGCGCTATAGCACGCTAGATGACGATGCTTTTGATATAGGACAACGATAGTAATGCCGCCAAAAGACTTTGGGTTGCTCTAACTCATCAGATGATTAACCAGTAGCCACAGCTAGAGCGATCGCTTAGCTAGCAGAACCCAATCTTGGGCAACGGCAACAAGATGATTCGTACACAATGGCTGTGGGTAAATACTGATGAAAAGCTTAGGGCTTAACCCTAGTGAGCCATTCTCAAAAGAACGACTGACTTAACAGCGAGTTTTGAAGCGGTAGATGCGGTAGTGAGAATGGTTAGAAGTAAATGGCTCTGACCTGATCTGAGGGCTAGACAGGAAGCCAAATCATTAAAACCTTGGTGCTTAAATGAGACAAGTAGAAGCTGTTTGAAAAGTGATCGATAGTCAGGAATGAAGCGCTAAACCGTTACTTGCATAATCTAATAATAACAGGTTGGTTAATTAAAATTATAAAAAATAAGTGAACACTAGATAAGCAGTTTGGCCTGCTGTAAAGCGGTAGTGAAGGTTTAATTAAACCCATTCTCTAAGCTGGTTGAACTTTAAAGTGATCAACTCAAACTACAAATAATTCTGAATCAAGCTCTCCTAGTCGCAGATTAATGTTCAGAGAGAACTTAATTTGACAAAAACACCGAATGATTAATAACTGACCTAAGAGCGGCTTGGATAAGGCCAATTAACCTTCGGTTGTTTTAGGCATCAAGCTCTTGCAAAGACGCCCTGCCTTGCTGCACTGTAACCCAGTACATTGCCTGAGATGAGGGGCTAGGTTAGCGATCGCAGCAATGTCTGAATCTTGCGCCTCTGCTGGGTGGCCAGCGCCGTGGGAAAGGTCAATTCCAGCACCAGCCGCGCCTCCACGCCGTTGAGGTTGGGCAGTTCGATCGCCTGGGCCACCTGGGCGACGATGCTTTGGGCTATGGGCAGCTCACTATTGGGCAAAAACAGCAGCCCCACGGTAGGGAAGGTTTCGAGCAGGGTGGCGCGATCGAGTTCTGAGACATTCTGCACCTCAAGACGCAGGTCGCGACTGCCGATTTCGACCACGCGGGCCAAATAGCTGTCGCCGTGCCAGCCTTCCCAGGCCAGCTCCACCGGAGCCTGCACCTGCTTGCGCATTTTTTGGCCGGTGGCCGGTTGCAGGTCGGTGAATACGCGCCAGAGAGTGGTGGCGATAAATTGCAGCGATCGCAGCGGCTTATCTACCTGTTGGCGGGTCTGCGAGTACCATTCCTTCACGTCAGAAAACAGCACTAGGGTGAGATCGTCGGCTTGGCTGGGGCTGATGTTGATGAAATCCATTGCCAGTTCTGTTTCTAGGCGGCTGGTGGCCGTAGCTCGCACAATTTGGGCTTCAAGCAGAGCGCGACCGTCGTAGTCGCCCACTAGCTCCACCCATACTTGGTCGGCCACGTTGGGCCATTCTTCGAGCTGCACCTGAACCCCGCTCTCGCTCACATTAATGGTTTTGCCCGTCCAGCTCTGACCATCGCTGTGGATGATGGCGGTGAGCTGCCGGGGCAGGCGGTGGGCGCGGCGCATTTGGGGTTGTTCGAGCGCCACCAGGCAGGCGGCCAGCACCAGCACCAGGTTAAAGCCGCACCAGAGGGCGTTGATCAGCACGGCCTGGGTATCTTCGGGGCTGAGCAGCAGCCAAAAGGGCACCGCCACCAGCGATGCCGCCGTTAACAATCCCAAAATCAATAGGTAGCGCACGCTGTTGGCGTCGAAGGTGCGCTGGTTGACCACTAGGCCCTTAGCCGTCACGTTAAAGCTGCCCAGCTTGGGGTTCACCAAGGCCAGCAGCGTCACAATGCCCGCCTGAAACGACATGGCAAACTCATAGATCTCATTCCAGAATGAAAACCGCACTCGCTTGTAGGGAATGTGGTTGGTCTGCATCGACAGCACGATGTGGGGCAGTGCGTAGAACAGGGTTTCAATCCCCAGCCCCTTCACTGAGTTGATGCTAAACAGCAAAAACAGCGTCGGAGCCAGGGCATACATCAGCCGGGGAAAGCCAAAGAAAAAGTGGGATGTGGCGCTGAAATAGCAGACTCGCTGAGCCAGCGACAGCTGAAGGCGGCGGTTAAACAGCGGATTTTCTAGCCTCAAAATCTGGGCCATGCCCCGCGCCCACCGCACCTGCTGCCCCACATAGGCTGAGAATTTTTCGGGCGCTAGCCCTGCCACCATAATCTTGTCGTAGTAGATGGTGCGGTAGCCAAGGGAGTGCAACCGCAGGGCGGTGTGGCAGTCTTCGGTAACGGTTTCGGTGGCAATGCCGCCCACCTCTAGCAGGTGGTTGCGCCGCACCACTGCCGCCGAACCGCAAAAAAAGGCGGCATTCCAGGCGTCGTTGCCTTTTTGCAGCACCTTGTAGAACAGTTCGTTGCCCACGGGCACCTGACCCTGGGTGAGCAGGTTGCGCTCAAAGGGGTCGGGGTTGTAGAACCAGTGGGGCGTCTGCACCAGGGCCACCGTTTTATCTAAAAAGAAGCCTACGGTTTCTTGCAAAAAGCCCCGCACCGGAATGTGGTCGCAGTCCAGAATCAGCACTAGATCGCCTGTGGTGCGCTCTAGCGCGGTGTTGATGTTGCCCGCCTTGGCGTGGTCGTTGTTGTCGCGAACGAGCAGCTTAGCCCCTAGTTCATCGCAAATTGCCTGAAGCTCCTGCCGCCGCTCGGGGTACTTGCGGCCGTCATCCAGCACGTAGACCTGCTTTTTCTCAGTTGGGTAGTCGATCGCCATCGCCGCCACCACGGTTTTGCGTACAATCTCTACCTCCTCGTTATAGGTAGGAATGTAGACATCCACCGTCGGCCACTGGGTTTGGGGTACAGGGGCGAGGTCTACAGCGGTGCGATCGCGCAGCCGTAGCGTCTGAAAATATGACAAAAACAGCGTCCCTAGAGCATATAGCTCGGCCGCGTAAAGCAGCAGGGAGAAAACAGCATCCAGCGGCGTGTCGAAATTGAGGGTGTTGCAGGTGCGGTAGTAGAGATAGCGCAGAGTGGTGAGGCTGCTGAGGGTGACCATAAACAGGTGCAGCCGCTCGCGATCGCCGTTGCTATGGGCATGACCATCCTCCAAATGCAAAATGCTGTAGCCCAAAGCAATCAGCAGCACCGCTACAATCGCCTGCTGCCAAATAGCCGGGTGAGCTACCAGCAACGGCTTAGTTAACAACCCCAAACAGGCCAACAGCAGCAGCATTTGCCAGCGACTCAGGTGTTGGGTGAGTGCGTAGGTGCGATCGGGCAGGGTTTTGGTCAGCCAGTGGTGGAGGGGTGGGACGGGGGGGTGGAGCATGGGGAGTGGAGGGGTTGATGGGTAGGTGGGTAAGAGGGTGGATGGGTAGGCGGGTAGGTGGGTGGAGGATTATGTATGTGGGTGAGGGTTGGTCAGGTGTTGAGTCAACGGGATTGGTGAGAATCTCTAGGAGATTCACAAAGAGCTTTTCCCAAAAAAAGCTCCAAATTCTGCCCACTCATCCACCCATCTACTCATCCACTCGCCTACCCGCCCACCTCTTCACTCCCCACTCCGTCGCATGGCGGACTGCACGGCTCCGTAGAGCAGCAGCGATAGGGCCACGGTGGCAGGTACGATGAACATCCAGTTATGACGGGTGACTTGCCATAGCCAGGGGTAGGGGGTGGTGGTGGCGAGCTGCACCTGGGGCGACTGGCGCAGGGTGGCCAGGCGATAGTCGGCGCTGACGTAGGGGTCGGGGTTGGGCACTTGAGCGCTGACCAGCACAGTGTCGCCTTCTATTTGGTAGAAGAGGGGGTCGTGGCGCAGCAGGTCAGCGACCTGGGCCAAACCAACGTCGTCGCGGCCGCTGAGGGCCAGCACTACCCGCTGGGGATTCCAGGGCGAAATAACGGACTTCATTAGCCCTTCGCCGTCGGGAAGGGGTTGTACCTGGGTGTCGCCCCACTGGCGGGTGCCGCTGCCGCGCAGGGCAAAGCCTTCCTCGGTCAGCAACTCGGGCAGGGGAAAACGGGGGTGGGCACCGATCGCCACCAGATGCCGCTCATTGCGCGCCTCTTCGGGCAGGTCGGCTTGGCGATAGACGGCGAGCTGCACTGAGTCAGCTTGGCTGAGGCGGCCCAGGCGCTCGGCTAGCTCCAGCAGCACGGTGACATCATTATTGTTGGGAGCGTCGGGCAAGACAACCGCTGTGGTGGAAAGATCTTGCGGGGCGGTGAAGGGGTAGCCGGTTTTGAATAGATCTAGATCGGGCAGACTGGTGATGGCGCTGCGCTTGAGGCTAAAGCTGGTATCGCTGTGAATGGTGCCCCAGAGCTGCTGGTCGGTGACTCGGCTGCACGATCGCCGCTCACGAGGATCTAATCGGAAGTTGACCTGAAGCTTGGAGGTGGGGGTGATGCGATCGCCCGGCAGATCCACCTCTAGCGTGCGACGGTTGGCGCCTTTTACCTCGGTCAGCCGTTCGCCGGTAATCGATACCCCGTCTAGCTCCACATCCACCATGGAGGTGAGAGGGTTGATCTGGGGGCCATAGCTGTAGGAAAGGCGCATTTTGCTGCCTCGCAGCAGACGATCGTCGGGTAGCGCCTTGAAGCCGATTTCCATTGCTGGGGCATGGGAGCCGCGCACAGTCATCTCATTCAAAGGCTGGCGGGTGGGGGAGGTGAGATCTGTCAGCAAAAAGTCGTTCTCTTCGGGCAGGTAGCCGGGCCACTGGCGATCGGGGGGAGTGGGCACATCCCCAGCCTGGTTAACTACAACCCCATGGCCGGTAGCAATCTGCTGATTTTGGGGCTGCACCAGATATTGCACCGCCTTGGCCACACCTGCCTCGCCGTTGCCGGTAATCACCAACACTGGAGAAAAATCATCCACTGCTGTCGACCACATCAGCAGGCCAGATTCGTCAGGTAAGGGCTTGCCTGCGTCATCGACAAATTTGCCGTTTTTAAGGGCAAAGGGCAGGGTTAAATCGGCCAAGCCGGGCTGCTGAGCGGGAGTTCCTAAAACTACAAGCCGTTCTTCGGCGGCTAAATCCTTCAGGTTCTTGACCAGGCGGGTGTCGAGGGGGCGGTAGTGGGCGGTGCGGCCGAGGTAAGTTTGCAGCCGCGCTGTGGCTGTCAGCCAGGCGCTGTTGGTAGCGGTCGGTTGCAGGTAGGCGATTTGGTTGGTTTGCAGGCTCAGCGTGTCAAACAGCGGGTAAGGGAACTGGCTAAAGTCTGGCGTCACTGCCTGGGGCGCATAGTTAAACACCAGTTTGGAGTCGGGCAGCACCTCAGTCCACAGCGAGGGATCGAAGGGGTCTTGGGTGCAGGTGGGGGAGTTGTTTTGCAGGGCGGCGAGAATTAGCTCGTTGTCGTCTTGCAGCAGGTCGGCGGGTACTTCCATCACCGCATCGCCAATTTTGCCCATGGGTTGGTTGAGGGGCAGACTACCAATGCTGGTGCCGTTGATCAACACTGTGAGGTTAGAGCGAGTGGCATAGAGGGCGGCAGAATGGCGGTAGCGCAGCAGCACCTTGACCGACTCGGCCTGCCAGTTGCGGGGGCGGGTGAAGTGCAGCCGCTGCTCGTCGTAAATGCCGTTAAAGCGGAGGCGGTTGCCCACCACCGGGCTGCGGTTAAATTCCAACACGTACTGGCCAGGTTTAGCGGGGGCAATTACCGGGGCCGCAGGCAAGCTGGTTGGTAGGGCGATTTCGGCTAGGGCGGGAGTCTTTGCGGTGGGAGCAGTATCCTGGGCCAGCAGCGGTTGCCCGGTAATTAGCAGCAGGGTGATGAGGTAGAGGGCTAGGCGGCGGCGGGCCAAAGGGGAGAGGGCGCGGAGAGAGGGGAGGAAGGGCATGGGAGGGGAGAGGTGGGTAGGTAGGTGATGTGGGTGGGTAAGCGACGGGAAAGTGAGGCAGCGGTAATAGTTGACGTTTTTTGCGGTTGATTAGGGACTGCAGGTGCCGCTAGTGGTTTTGAGGCGATCGGGAGAAATTTCCAAGGGCAGCAGGCCAAACCAGGCGAGGTTTTGGGTGTAGTAGGCGGTATCGCTATCCCAAAAGCCGTCTTTGTAAGTTGGCTGCAGCTTTTGACGCAGAATTTCGGCGGCGATCGCGGGGTCTACCCGGGTCAGGGCTAGGTAAACCAAGGCATAGTGGGCGGTCGATTCGTAGCTGGTTTCAGCACTGCCATCGAGGGTGAGGCGGGCGGGCAGGCGGCCATTTTGCTGCCAACGGCGAATCAGTTCGGGAGTACGAGCCTCTAGGTAGGCCTGGGCGCGGGGTTCGTTAAACCAGGCGGCATCTTGAGCAATGCGCCACCAAACCCGGAATGCATCGAAGCTGTAGCGGCTTTGCAACGGGTAGTCGAGGGGGAGCTGGCGGTAGGTGTCGCTGGTTGGGTTGTAGGCAATCCAGTCGGGGGGCAGGCCAGTGGCAGAAAACTCCGACAGGTCATCGAGCATGGTGTAGCCGCTGTCGATTAGGCTGGCCCAGTCGTGATCGCGATCGACCTCAGCAAACAGACGAAAGCTGGCGGGGGCAAAATACGATGGGTTGAGAATGACCTGGTCGGGCTCCAGGCTAAAGGCGTCGGCAGGACCGGGAATGAGTTGGCGGGTGCCGTCAGGTAGCTCCACCGTGCCGTGTTCCCAGATGTCGGTCAGCAAGGCGCGGGCGTCGTCGAGATATTGAGGGCACGACCAGCGGCGAGCGGCTAAGATCAGCGCGGTGGCGGCGTCGATGTCGGCGTCGGTGGCAAAGTTGGCATCCAATGTGCCCCAGGAGCTGTCTGGGCGCTGGCCCCATTTCCAGGCCCAAAGCAGGTCGGTTGGCTCGCCCGCTTCATCCAGGCGAGCGAGGTTGCTTTTGGCCCAGGCGTAGGTGCGATCGAAAGTGACAGGGTCGTTGATGGCAACGGCCCGCAGCATGGCGTAGGCTTGGCCTTCTGAAACGGTGCGATCGCTGTCTTCCCGGTCAATGACACGGCCATCGTCCTGAATAAACCGGCTGCGGTAGGCTTGCCAGCTTTCAATCAGCAGGTCGTTTTGGGGGCTCGGGACAGGCAGATTTAGGGCTACTTCCCCAGTGTTGAGGCAAGCGCAGGCGGCGGTTTGAATGGTGCAGCTGGGCGCGGCGGCTACTAGCACCAGAGCCAGGGGCAGGATCGTCAGCAGCATACGGGTTTGCGTACGCCGCAGGTTGAAAAGTCGCATCATGGTAGTCGCCGGGGAGGGTGGGTGAGTGGGAGGGTGGATGAGTGGATGGGTTTTAGTAGCGCTCCCAGCTGGGTTGAAAGCCGCGGCGGCGGAGCAGGTCAAATTCCACGTCCTGGGTGCGTTGCTCTAGATTGATGAGGGCCGCGTCGGGGGGGAGCTGTCGCAGTTGTTCTAGGGCCGCGAGTTTTTGGTCGTCGGCGATGTTGAGTTCTGCGATCGCGTACCGAGCCTCCCAGTAGTCAGGATCCAGCGCTAGCACCCGGTTATAGAGGGCGCGAGCGGTGGGCAAATTGCCCTGCTGAAACTGCACCCCAGCTAGAGCCGCCAAGGCACCGAGATTCTCAGGCTCACGCTCTAGCACCTGCTGGTAGGCGGTGGCGGCGAGGGGGAGATTTCCCTGGCTCTGGGCTAGCTCGCCCTGGAAGAAGTACACCGTGAGGTCGTCGGAGTTGGCGGCAATCAGCGAGTCCAGCTCGACCTGGGCCTGGGTGGGATTGGTTTGGGCCAACAGCTCGATGGTTCGCCACCGTAGCCAGAGATCGTCGGGCTGCTGGGTGAGTAAGGTTTGGTAGAGGTCGGCGCGGCTGCGATCGGCCGGGAGAGCACCGGCCAACTCAAACAGCTCCGGGGGTGGGTTGTTTAGATTTTGGGAGGCTAGCCAGCTGTCCAACGTTTCAGCGGCGACGGTGGAGGTGATTTGCCCAGTGCGGTAGGCCAACAGGGCGTAGCCGAGGGGATAGTTGGGGTTGGTAGGATTGGCTGCGATCGCCTCTAAATACACCGGCAGCGCGGCCTCGGGCTGGCCTTGCAGAGTGCGCACAAAGGCTAACCCCCTCAGAGCATCGGCGGTGGTCTGCGAATTGGGCTGAGCGGCAATTACAGCCTCGTAGCGACGGGCGCTAGCCTCCAAATCCCCCAGCTGTCGTTCTAGGTCAGCAACCAGCAGTTCTGTACCCCAGTCGCCCTGCCCTGCATTGGTGGCGCTGTAGGTGGTGAGGGCATCGCGGGCCGCTTGCAAATTGCCTTGAGCAAGGTGAATTTGGGCGATGCGATAGGTCAGCAGCGGCGCGTCCACCGCTGCCGCCACGGCTTCGTAAACGGGCAGCAGGGCCGGATCAGGGTTGTCCAAACGCACCAAGGCGGTGGTAATGGCTCGCTGCTCCGGCGCTGAGCCGGGCATGGGAGAGAGCAGCGGCCAAATTTGCTCGGCCACTGTGGCGGCACTTTCGTTCCCCAAGCTGTAGGCTAGCAGGCGCGCTTTCACCATCAGGCTGGCGGTGTCAGGGTTTTCCACGGCCAGTTGCTCAAACATGGTCAGGGCCAGAGGCTCGGTGTCGGGCCACTCGCTGAGCACGTCGGCCACCTCAACCCGCAGGCCGTAGCTGGGGGCCGTGGTCGCGTCCAACGCCTGTTGGTAGAGCACGGTGGATTGTTCAAACAGGGCAGGGTCGAGCTGGCGGCGACCGATCGCACTATAGGCACGGGCCAGTGCCAGCCGAGTGTCAGCCTTGCCCACCAGCGGGGTCAATAATTCCAGCGCTTTAGTAGTTTGACCACTGGAATCGTAAGCATTGGCCAGGCCGGTGCGAATGCTGAGAGAAAGGGCATCGGTGCGGTCAGGCTCTCTCAGTTCAGGTTCGAGCAGGGCGATCGCCCCCGCCGCATTGCCCGTCTCTTGCAGGGTTAGTGCGTAGGCCGTTAACGCCTCTACGGGCAATTCCCCTGTTTGTCGGTAGCGGTCAAACAGAGCTAGAGCACCGTCATAGTCGCCGCTAAAGCTATAGATCTGTGCTGCCCCCAACAGCGTTTGGGGAGACGGATTCCGACTTAGGAGCAGATCATAATCGGCCAGAGATTCAGAAAAGCGCCCCTGGTAGCCGTAGAGTAAGGCTCGCTGGCTAAGGGCCTCAAGATTGCCAGGATTCTGGGCCAGCAGTCGGGTTAGGGCGTTAATTCCCTCAGCTTGCCACTCGGGCCGGTAGCCGCCCAGCTCGCCTAGGGCTTCCAAGGCTTTGGAATTGTCAGGACTGACTTGCAGCACTGCCTGATAAGCGGCCCAAGCCTCGGCATCACGGCCTGCTCGCTGATAGGCGATCGCCAGCCCCAGCCGTGCCTCCGCAGAATTTGGCTGCTGGCGTAGGGCCGTTTGAAAGGCGGCGATCGCATCATTCACCCAGCCGCGATCGAGCAGAGTGTAGCCTTCGCTCACCTGGGGCGATCGCTGGGCTAGGGCAGCGGGGCTGACGGCAATCTCTAGACCAAGGACAAGGGCTCCTATTAATAGAGAATTTCGCGCTAGGAAAAGTCCTCTAGGGATCCCTCCAGTTTCTTTAGGTAGAGAATCCTCCTTCAAGCCCCCATGGGAAAAGGGGGAGGATTTGACGTTGTCCAGTTGCTTATGGGGGATAATTTTCATTCTGCTGCCCTCCGCAGGGGATTCCACATCAGGTCGTAGCGCATCCGAAAGCCGAGGTAGGTTTCGCTAAAGGCGTTGCGCTGCTGCACACTCACCCCGGCTCGTAGGTTGTCGATAACTTGGGCGTCGTAAAACAGCTCCCACACGTCGGGAGTGGGGCCGCCGCTGGCCTGGCGTAGATCGCTGTTAGAGAGCTGGCGACCATAGCCTAGACCCAGGCGATCGCCCGGCATAAACACATCCAGCCCGTTGACGCCGAGGCTATAGGTCTGGCCACTGGCCCCCAGGGTTTGGTTTGTGTACCAGCCATAGCGACCAAAAAAGCCCAGCTTGAGACCGGGGATAAAGGCCTCGGCGTTGAAACCAAAGCCAGTCTCGCGATCGCCTGGCCGTGCACCAAACTCACCGTTGCCTCGGTCAAACGAGCCGATTTCTCCAAAGCCATCGCTCTGGCCTGCATCGGTCGAGGTCACGTAGGTGCCCCGCACAATGGCGTTGCCCATCCGCACCCCCACTTCACCAGCGAACGAGTCGAGGGCAAAGCTGCCCAAGTCGCGGCTCGACGAAAAAGTAGTGGCGGTCAGCGACACCGCATCCACTGGGGTCCAGTTCACCAGGGCACCGGGGCGCGAGGCCACGTTCACCGTGCTCAGGGCCGGGTTGGTTTGAAACACCGGGTTAAAGAAATGGGTTAGTGAGTCTTTGGCAAAGCTGTTGCGATCGAGGTACGAGGTCAAATCCATCAGCCCCACCGTGAACCGCAGTTCGGGCAGGTTAGCGGGCGAGGCCGTTAGATACAGCTCACTCAGGCTGAGGCCGGTTTGGTCGGTGTTAGAAAAGGCCTGTCCAGTGCTGAGGTCTACCGTGGCTCCAGCAAACACCGAGGGGCTGAGCACATAAATGCCCCCCACCCGCAGGCGGGCCGAGCCTTCGCTCCCCTGCTGTAAATAGGCTGCCTGGGCAAATACTTCAGAGCGCTCCGCTGGTTCGACCGTTTGGGCGACACTCTGCTCCGGCTGAGTTGGGATATCGGCTACAAGAGGTGTAGCTGGGAAGGCTGATGCCGGTTCGGTTTGAGCAGCGATCGGTAGCTGACTCGGAACCGAGCTTTCTTCAGGAGGCGTGGCAGCCTCAGGGATCTCTTCTTCTGGCGCGTCAGCTTCGCTAACCTGGGTTTGGGGCATTCCCTGGGCCAGCACCACCGCAGAGCTGCTCTTGTCCGTCGCTGGTTTGGGCAGAGGCAAAAAACCGTCGCCAGTTGGCAACCAACGCTCGCCGTTAAAAGCAGGGTCTACCGCAGACACACTGTCTCCACTATTTGTAGGCAATGTACCGGTAGGTGCACTGTCTACAAATGCGCTGTCGTTAGACAAATTGTCTGTAGGAAAACTGTCTGCTGCTAAATCACTCTCAGGTAACTCGCTCCCCAAAG
Source organism: Nodosilinea sp. FACHB-141 (assembly GCF_014696135.1). Taxonomy (NCBI): domain Bacteria; kingdom Bacillati; phylum Cyanobacteriota; class Cyanophyceae; order Nodosilineales; family Nodosilineaceae; genus Nodosilinea; species Nodosilinea sp. FACHB-141. The sequence goes on from NZ_JACJPP010000007.1 coordinate 98,952, forward strand.
CCGTGGGAGGCAATCCCAAGAGTGCAGTTGCCAGCACAATACCAGTTGCCGCGCTAGGGTTCAGCACATATCGCAGCGCTAACCAAGCACCTATAGAACGCTCCATATGATACTCAAAATAATTGGGTGAAAATAAGCGCGAAAGATATATCTGGCTTGCTAAGTAGCCAAATTAAAGAGATAAATTGAATTCGTTAATTGATTGTCAATATTAGGCAAGATAATGCCAGCTGATATCCTCACGCTTTAGTTCTTGCAAACCAACGTGATTTAGATTTCAGAAAACATTGACTCTCTAAGACCAGCAATTAGGTCTTATGCTTCAACCATCAAATTTGTTGGCTGAATCAGTATTAGAGATAACGGTTTGAAAACGATAAGAAAGTGATGTACTCATAGCTGGGAGCAAAAGCTGAGAATCAAGCTCAGGCATCTAATGATGAGAATAACGATGTCGGGACGATTTCAGCTCAGGTGCGATCGAACTCAGGTATTAGCGCTAACTCCTCCTACAGATAGTTTTTTCGTCATCAGGATGAAATACCGAAAAAGTTCTGAGCCTCTGGTCTTCTGTGTGGAGTTGCAAAAGGCCTTCTCTAGAGATTGATGGTAGAGGTGCACTGTGGTTGCATGGGCTTTAGATAGATTGTTCCTCACCGTCGGTCAATGATTATTTCACGGCTAAGAAGAATTGGGTTGCTGGTAGTTATCCTGGTAGCCTGCGCGGGGTGTCAAACGGCTCTGCTGCCCGCCTCGCCCCCCGTGCCGGAGGCTACGACGCTCACCCTTGAGGCTACGGCTCAGGGCAATGGAAAGTTTGCCCTCGTCGGCACCACGAACCTACCCAACGATACTCAACTGACGGCGATCGCCCTGCGCCATTTGCTACCTCAACGCAATACCCCTGGCGATCGCCCCCTCTATTCAGTGCTCGACTACCAGCCCGTCACCGTTGCTAATGGTCAGTGGTCGGCCCAGCTCAACCTCTGGCAAGTTGTCGCCGATGGCCGCTATCAAGAACCCTGGCAGGCCCAGGCCGATGCCCTTGACCTAGCCGCTCAACCCAGCGAAACTGTGCAATTTGCCATTGTGTTAGGCCCCCACCATTTGGGTGCAGCTCTCAACGGCAAGCTAGCTCAAAACGGGCAGCAACGACTGGCAAATGTGCTGCGAGTAACCTCCGGTGGAGAACCGTTTTTGTGGGCCGATCAAGTGCTGGCGGTGGCTCTGCCCAGCGGGCAAACTACTCCCCCCGCAGACCTGCTAGCCCGCACCAATGAGGGCTGGGGCGATCGCTACCTGCTAGTGCCAGAACCACCGCTGCCCTACACCCTCACCCCCGCAGACGAGCGCCAAACTACCGCCCCCCTGAGTCCAGACGAACTGCTGCGCTAAGGTTGGCCTAAGGGTTAAGACATGGCTTGCGGCACGAAAGCGCACTCTGAATCACGTATAGTGCCGTCAGGCATGACAGTTTGGCAGAACTTAGCGCCAGTTAGGTTGGCCTTGGTCAGGTTGGCCCCGGTCAAATTGGTGTAGCGCAGGTTGGCCCAGTAGAGGTTGGCATGGCTAAGGTCAGCTTTGGTGAAGTTAGCCCCTTCTAAATTGGCATGGCTAAGGTCAGCGTGGTCGAGACAACAGTCGCGCAGGTCAGCATTGATCAGCGTGGCCCGGTGGCAGTGAACCTTGCGCAGGTCGGCTTCGCGCAGTACGGCATTGGCCAACGAGGCACCGCGCAAATCGGCTTGGGCTAGGGTAATTTGATAGCCATCAATGTGGGTCAGGTCAGCCTGGTATAGGTTGGCCCGCGTGAGGTTAGTGCGGCGCAGATCAGCATTGGCTAGGTGGGCTGCTGCCATGTTCAACCCCTGCAAATTTAGCCCGTGCAGGTCACGGGCGCCCGACTGGTAGTAGCGATTGACGAGTTCTCTAAGGGTAGCTGGGGTCATTGCTGTAATGCCCTCTAAATAACGTTAAAAAGTGCAAAAAATAATGGAGGCGGTCGTTAGACCTACCCCCATTGTCGCGCTGCGATCGCACTAGCGCATCAAGCATTACAAGAATGCTACATTTTCAGGCAAGCCTAGACGGCCCCCACACCTTTGCCGCGCTCATCGGACTCGGTGGTTACCTTACCTTGCTCTTCGTTTTGATTGATTTCGCGCAGTTCAGCCACACGCTCGGCTTTTTCGGCCTCTGCTTCTTCGCGTAGGTCACCGGGCTCATTGATATACATTTCAGGCTCGATCGGGTAGTTATTGGCGAGACCTTCTTTGTCTACAGTTTGCCCACCGCTGGGGTCAATAGAACTGTGAGTCTCCTCGCGGGTTTGCTTAAAATTACCGCCCTCACGCTCTTTACGGGCAGCGGTTTCTGCTGGAATAATATGCGGATCGTAATTGTCGCTTTCAGCTCTAGGGGTAGACATTAAAACCTCCGGTGAGAATATAATTAAGCGATTTAGGTGGGGTAAATTTCTCAGTTACTTACCATCGCTGATGCAACTTTAGAGCGATACCTCCCCCACTTGTATCTACCAGGAGGCTGAGGCTGCCACTATGACCTTCGAAGGAGGGGTCCCACCTTATTTTTTGATGGCGAAGATAAATAATTTTGCTGTCGCTGTGCAAAGAAAATAGCGAGGCTTGGATTTTCTAAAAAAAGGACGTCTGATGGTACTAGAAGTTGCTGTCTTAACGGTTAAAGCGGGTGCTCAAATCGAGTTTGAGAATGCTTTCCAAAGAGCTTCTACTATCCTTGTCGACATGCCGGGTTATATTTCCTGCGAATTGCAGCGCTGTATTGAAACCAAAAACCAGTATGTGCTGCTGGTGCGTTGGCAGACTTTGGAAGACCACACCCTCGGGTTTCGGCGATCGCCAGAATATCAAACCTGGCGTGCTCTGCTGCATCATTTCTACGAGCCTTTTCCTACGGTTGAACACTATGAAACCGTATTGAGCCATGGAAAATTTCCCCAATCTTGAAACTTCACGGCTGTGGCTACGCCAGGCAACTGAAGCCGACACAGATGCTATCTTTTCGCTCTTTTCAGACTCCAGGGTGACCCGGTTTCATAACCTCGATGTTTTCACTCAGCTTGATGAAGCTAAGGCGGTTATTGAACGGCGCAGAGTAGGATTTGAAACCGATCGCGGTATCCGCTGGGCGATCGCTCTTAAGCCCAACAATTCTCTCATTGGTTCCTGCGGATTTACCTGGGATAGAGCCTTAAATCGGGCGGAGGTGGGCTATGAACTGGCTAGCCAATATTGGCGACAAGGCATCATGACTGAAGGGTTAAGCGCCATTCTCACCTACGGCTTTGAGGTAGAGGGTTTGGATAACATTGTTGCGGAGGTGATGCTAGAAAATATTGCCTCTCAACAGTTGTTAAAAAAGCTGGGATTTCAAAGCCAAGGCGTGCTCAAAAACCACGGCTTTTGGAAAGGAAGACATCACGATTTAGAGCAGTTTTTGTTGCTCAGACCGCAGACTTAGGCAGTAACCTTGCTCAGCTAAAGTCATCCTAAAAGTACTCCACATCGGGCAGAGTCACGGCCGCTATGCTGTAGGCCGCTTCGCCGCAGGTACGGGGAGAGGGTAACAGCTTGGTGGGGTTGGCTAACATCTCGGGGTCGAGAGCCTGGCGTACCCAGCCCATTGTCTCCAAGTCCGTTGGCGAAAACATATCGGGCATGTAGCAGCGCTTGTCGGCCCCAATGCCGTGTTCGCCCGAGATGCTGCCGCCTACCCGCACGCATAGCTTGAGAATGTCGCCGCCTAGGTCTTCTACCTGCTCTAGCTGGCCGGGGATAGCGTTGTTGTAGAGAATCAGCGGGTGTAGGTTACCGTCGCCCGCGTGAAAAACGTTGGCTACTCGATAGCCGTGCTTGTTGCCCAAAGCCTCAATCTCTTTTAGCACGTAGGGCAACTGGGTGCGGGGAATGACGCCGTCCTGCACGTAGTAGTCGGGGCTGAGCTTGCCCATAGCAGCAAAGGCGGCCTTGCGGCCTTTCCACAGTCGTAGACGCTCGTCAGCATCGGTAGCGATGGTGATAGTGCGCGCTCCATTCTGGCGGCAGAGGTCAGCAATGCGATCGCCCGTAGCCGTCACCTCCGTCGGCAATCCATCGATCTCAATCAGTAAGATCGCCGCCGCATCGCGGGGGTAGCAGTTGGTGGCCACCACGTCTTCCACGGCGTTGAGGCTAAAGTTGTCCATCATCTCCATCCCAGCGGGGATAATGCCCGCGCTGGTAATCGCCGACACGGCTGCCCCCGCTGCCTCCACCGAGGTGAAGTCGGCTAGCAATACCTGGATCGACTGGGGCGCTTTGAGAATCCGTAGGGTAATCTCAGTGGCGATGCCCAGGGTGCCCTCAGAGCCTACGAATAGCCCACACAGATCGTAGCCAGGGGTTTCGGCTACCTCGCCGCCGAGGGTGACAATGTCGCCCGTGGGTAGCACCACCTTGAGACCCAGCACATGGTTAGTAGTCACCCCGTACTTAAGACAGTGCACCCCGCCCGAGTTTTCGGCCACGTTGCCCCCCACCGAGCATACCGACTGGCTGGAGGGGTCAGGAGCGTAATAAAAGCCCGCCCCGCTTACCGCTTGAGTGACCCAATTGTTGATCACCCCCGGCTGCACGACTACGCGCTGGTTGTCCAGATCCACCGAGAGAATCTGGTTCATGGTGGCAGTGACGATCAGCACCGAGTCCTCGATGGGCAATGCCCCGCCTGAGAGGCCAGTGCCCGCCCCCCGCGCCACAAAGGGAACCTGAAAGCGATCGCAGATTTTAACAGCCGCTGCCACCTGCTCTGTGGTTTTGGGCAGCACTACCACGGCGGGTCGCTGGCGATAGCTCGTCAGTCCGTCGCACTCGTAGACCAAAATTTCTTCTTTGCGGCGCACCACGCGATCGCTCCCGAGCGCAGCGCTAAAGGCGTCAACAATCGGTGCCCAGTCAATGCGCGATCGCTCTGCTACGGTCATGGCCCACACTGCTCAAGATGTCTGTGATCCTAACCTGAACTACCGTCGCCCAACAGTGCGATCGTCCCTCGTTAAAGGCTCGACCATACCGATGAGCACTCCGACAATGAATTCCTCCGTCATTCGCCCTTCCTGCGACTGGCGGTTGTTAGCCCTTAGGTTTCAGGCTCGTCAGACATCTTTCGAGGAATCATGTTCTCACCTTTGAGCATGCGCTTGGCCGCATCCAGCAGCATTTCCTCTAGGTAAGGCTTGGTAAAGTAGCCCTTAGCTCCTAGATCAACGGCCATCTGCCGGTGGCGATCGGCCCCTCGAGAGGTCAGCATAGCGGTGGGAACCTGGCTTAGGGCACTGTCTTTCTGCATGCGAGAGAGCAGCTCTAGACCATCCATGCGGGGCATTTCGATGTCACAGAAGACTAGGTCGCAGGGTAGGCCAGAGCGCAGTTTTTCCCAGGCTTCCTGACCGTCACGAGCCTGCTCGACCCGGTAGCCAATTTTGTTGAAGCTCATCGACAACAGTTCACGCACCGTAATCGAGTCATCCACAATTAGCACCGTTGGGTCAGTGTGGATGACGGTCTCAACCGGTTCTTCATCTACCGTCTGCGCCCACAGCGAGGTTGAAGCATCGCGCCGCAGGCGACCGCTGGCCAGATCGATTAGCTCCAGCACGTCGGCGATCGGCATAACCCGCCCGTCGCCTAACACCGTGGCACCAGCAATGCCAATGGGCTTAGGCACCGGCCCTTCCAGCTGTTTAATCACAATCTCCTGTTCGCCAATCACTTGGTCAACTTGGAGAGCAATAAAGGTGCTGGCGCTGCGCAACACCACCATAGAGACCACGTCCTCATCCTGAGGGCCACCGTAGACCCGACCCCGACCCAAACTGCGGTTGAAGCGCAGCAGATCGCTGAGGGGACGGAAGGGCAGCAGCGTGTCGCGCCAAAGAATGCAGGCGTGGCCCTGGGCGTCGGTTTGAATGCGCTCCTTGGGCACGTCAAACATATCCTCAACCCCATCCATTGGGAAGGCGATGCGGGCCTGGTTGTTGACGCAGCTCAGGGCCTTGGTGATGCTCAGGGTGAGTGGCAGGCGGATAGTAAAGCTGGTGCCTTTGCCCACCTCAGACTCGACGGTGATCGAGCCGCGAATGTCGGATAGGGCGGTGCGCACCACGTCCATGCCCACGCCACGCCCAGAAAAGTCATCGGCCTGGTCGCGGGTGCTAAAGCCCGGCAAAAACAGCAGGTCGTAGACCTCAATCTCGGTCATGGTTTGGGCTTCGGCGGGGGTAATTAGCCCCTGCTTGAGGGCCTTGGCCTTAACCACCGCTGGATTGATGCCGCCGCCGTTGTCGGCGATGTAGATGACCGTTTGGTTGCCTTGGTAAAAGGCCCGCACAGTAATGGTTCCCTCTCGTCCCTTGCCCGTGGCCAGGCGCTCTTCGGGCGACTCAATGCCGTGGGTAATGGCGTTGTTGACCAAGTGGGTCATTGGATCATAGAGGCGCTCTAGAATCATTTTGTCGATCAGGGTGTCACGCCCTTCGACCACCAGCTGGGCCTCTTTGCCGCACTTCAAAGAAATATCGCGCACGGCGCGAGGCAGGCGCTCGGCGGTTTGACCGAAGGGCACCATGCGTGCCTTATTGAGACCCTCTTGCAGCTGGGTGGTAACCTGACGAAACTGGCGGGCAATCTGGTCGGTGGAGTCAATAGTGAACTCAATGTCCGACGAGGCCTCCCGCACTCGCACAATCAGCTCAATCATCTCCTGGGAGAGAGTGTGGAAGCCAGTGAAGCGGTCCATTTCGAGGGCGTCAAAGGTAGCCCCGGTGGCGTGACCGCCGCCTCGGTCAGAGGATGAAACCCCTAAGGCAAAGGCTTGACGGTTGGCAATTAGCGAGCTTTCTAGCAGCGATCGCTCGTACAAATCGCGCATGCGCTGCCCAACGTCGTTGAGCTGGGAGACTTGGTGCAGCAGGTTATCGAGAAACTGCCGCAGGCGTTCCTGGTCTTGCTCTAGGGAGTTGCGGTTAACCACCAGTTCTCCCACCAGGTTGCTGAGGGTGTCGAGGTGGCCCACCGAAACGCGCATGGTTTGGTCGGTGGTGTTGGCGGCTCGGCGGGGCGATCGCCTTGCTGCCTGCATCGACGCGGTCCGCCGAGTCCCTAAGCTTGGGGCTGATCCGCCGAGCTGGTCGGCTTCTTCCAACAGCTTCTCAAGATCGCCAAATTCGTCATCGCTGCTGTCAAAGCTGGGGCTGGCGGCTGGTAGCCCGTTATCTGGCTTGCTTGGAGCCACTGTATCGATAACTGGGAACTCCTCCCCAAGCAGGGCCTCTAAATCATCGAAGCTATCGTCATCCCCACCATCGTCATCGAGACTTTGGCGGGCGGGCGTAGGGGTAGCCTCAGTGTAACCGTTGCCGTTGTAGGCATCTCCCTCAAAACCATCGAAGGCATCGTTGGACAGGCTCAGCTCGCCGTTCAAAGAACCATTTGAGTCAGCAAACAGGTCAGCTTCAAAGACAGGCTCATCTAGTAAGCTTTCCAAGTCGGCAAAGCTTGCTTCCTCCGCCGATGTCTCGGGCCACCCCCCATCCTCAAAAGAGGTGGCGGTTAGCTCAGCCCCATGGCCATCATTGGTGGGAATGTCAAAACTGGCGTCGGCCTCGGTTGCAGCCAGCTCAGGCTCCACGATGGCTTCGTCAGGGGCGTCATCAAACGCGAGGTCAAAAGCACTGTCGGTGAGGTTCAGCTCCCCAAATGGGTCATCTAGTAGGGCATCGGCCTCCCCAAAAAGATTTGCCGCCTCTGCCTCTGCCGCGTCTGCGTTGGGGATGTGATTGTCTGGAGTGAACAGACGCGACGAGCCACCGCTAAATAGCCCATTATCGTTAGCGCTGGAGCCATCACCATCACCGCTTGAGCTATCCAAATCAAGCTCTAGGTGCAGCTCAGGCATGGTGTGGGCATCGTCATCGTCGATGAAATCGTCATCGTGGAGCGAATCAAAGAAGCTATCGACCTCATTGCTGTCAGCACTGGCCGCACTGGCCTCAGCAGATTCGCCCATATCAAAGAAATCATCCAGAGGTGCGTCGGACATTTCCTCTGTGCCAAAGTTGATCTCATCGTCGAGAAAATCCGCCAGGGGGTCTACGGCGGCTTCGGCGACCACCGTAGACTCTGATGCCGCATCTGCGGGGAGCAAGTCGGCCACAGAATCGCCAGGATCTGTGCTTGAATTGGGCTCGCTCCCCGCAGCGGGTTCGGCTCCTGTGCCGGCATCGAGGTCGTATCCAAACAAGCTGGCCATATCGTCAATGGCAGGGTTTTCAGCGGTGTCAGGTTCGCCAGCGGTCGTCTCGGTGGCAAACAAATCGGCAAACTCAGAGTTGTCGTTATCGGCGGTAACGTCAGCGTCTAGGTCTAAATCATCTAGAGAGACCTCTGAGAAATCCTCTTCCCAGATGTCGGTTAGGCTCGCGGGGGCACCCTCAAACAGGTCGGCCAGACTGTTGAGTTCTGCTGTTCCTACCTCTGGACCCATATTGCCGGCTGTTCCCTGGGGCATGACGGGTTCGGTGGGCAGCGGCGTGTCAAATTGGCCAAAGACCGACTCTAAACCGGTTTCGGTCACATTGTCGGCGCTGTCTAGGGTCAGGTCTTCGAGCCAGTTTTCGGTGTCGGCTAGAGCCAGATCGTCGGCGTTGCTTTCCTCCGCAGCCGCAAACAAATCAGCCAGGTCAAGCCCATCAGAATTGTCGTTAAGCGCTTCGGCCAGCAAGGCGTCAAGGGTGGAGTCGTCGCTACCCAACTCAGGCTCGACTGAAACGGGTAGCAGGTCTTGCAGCGTTCTGGAAGCGGCTACTTGGTTAATGCCTCCGGCTAGCACCTGATCCTGAGCCTGCTTGAGGTCTTTGATCACCACTGGCGCTAGGGTGCGGTAAGTCTGGTCAGGGTTTGCGATCGCCCGCTCAACCACCTGGGTCAGACTGCACCACTGAGCCAGCTCAAACTGTTCGCCCACGCTGTGCATGCGCTGGCAGAGCCGGCTGAGTGCCTGGCGAGACGTGCTATTGTCGGGCTGCTTGAAGGTGGCCAGCATATCGCGCAACAGCGCCGGAACATCGCTGCGAAACACAAGCTGGAGGGCGCTGGTCTCGGGGTGAGATGCTGCCGCTACCATGGTAGAGCGCGGCGGCGTGGCGGCGGGGACAGCCGCTGGGGCGGCGGCTATTAGAGCGTCGAGGTGAGCTTCAGCCTGTACAAAAATGGGCTCCAGAGGAGCCATAATTTCCTGAGCTTGGTCGTTGGTCAAGCCAAAGGGGCTTTGCAGCTGCTCTAGCTGCTCTTGCAGCCCATCGAAAATTTGCAGCAGCATGGTTTCTAAGTCACGATCGGGACGCATCGGCGACTCTTTCATGACTTTAAAGAAGTCTTCCATGCGATGACTGGTGCGCTGAATACTGTTCAGCCCCAGCATGGCCGCCCCGCCTTTCACCGAGTGGGCCGCCCGAAACACCTCGTTCATCATCTCCGAGTCGTTGAGGGTGTCCGCTAGGTTCAGCAAACCCTGCTCGATGGTGTTGAGATGATCCTTGGCTTCTTCAATGAAGTACCCCAAGATGCGTTTTTGATCTTCAGGCGACATGTCAATTCCCCTCTGAATGCTTTTCGACCGTGTCCGGCTCACTCCCGTTGACTAACTGCACCTAGCTGTCTGATTTATTCACTTTAAAGCGCTCCACTGAAGTCAGCAGATCGCGGGCAACCCCCACCAGATTTTGCAGCGAACCTGACACCCGTTGGGCCTCCTGGGAAGTTTCCTGGGCGGTAAGTTCTACTGATTGCATGACCTGGGCCACGGCGCGGGAGGTTTCGGTCTGCTCTACGGTGTCAGCGGTAATCGATCGCACCAGCACGTCAATGCGGTTTGACACTTGAATAATGTCTTCTAGCGATCGCTTCGCCTGCTCCGCTAGGCGGGTGCCCTCAATCACCTGCTGGGTGCCCTCTTCCATAGCGGTCATGACCCCGCCCGTCTCACTTTGAATTTGCAGCACGATCTGCTCAATCTCTTTAGATGCCTTGGCGGCCCGGTCGGCCAGCTGTCGCACCTCGTCAGCCACAATGGCAAAGCCCCGACCGGCTTCCCCAGCCCTTGCCGCTTCAATACTAGCGTTGAGCGCCAGCAAGTTGGTGCGGGAGGCAATCTGCGAAATCAACGCCACAATCTTCGAAATTTCCTGAGAAGATTCCGCCAAACGCTTCACCTTACGGGTGGTCTCGGCCACCGTTTCTCGAATCTCGAGAATACCGGCCACGGTGCGCTCCACTGACTCGCCCCCCTTGAGGGCGGTAGATGATGCGGTACGAGCTACTTCCTCGGCCTCACGAGCACTTTCGGCCACCCGCTGAATTGAGTCGGTCATCACCTGCACCGAGTTCAGTGTCACCGCGAGTTCCTCGGCCTGGCGCAGGGCGTCTGCCGACAGACTGCGGGCAAAAATCTCGTTTTCCGTAGATCCCTTGCTCACCTGGCGAGCGGCTACACTCACCTGTTCTACAATCTCCCGCAGGTTTTGAATGGTCAGGTTAAAGGAGTCGGCTACGGCGCCAAGCACGTCAGCAGTTACCTCCGCCTGCACAGTCAAGTCGCCCCGAGCCGCCCCTTCCACGTCGTCTAGCAGACGAATCACCTGGCGTTGGAGGTCTTCCTTGGCCTGCTCTTGCTCCTGGGCCTTGCGCTGGGCTTCGCTAGTAGTGGTTAAAATCACCCGCGACATCTTGTTAAAGCTGCTGGCCAAGCGACCAAACTCGTCTTCAGTAAACACCGTGGCCCGGGCCGACAAATTACCCCTAATCACCGTGTCAAACTGCTGCTGCAGGTCGTCAACACTGCGGCCTACCTGGCGGTGGGCCAACCGCCCAACCACTAGGGCTGAGCCAAACCCGGCTACTCCACCCGCCAAGGCCATAGCCGCATGCACGGCCTTGGGCATCGGTCGATCTGACTGTAGGGTCGAAGCGGCAAAATTAATGACGCCTACCGCTAGGGCCGAGGCAACGCCGGCAGCAATGGCAACGATCAGCTCTTTGGTCGGCAGCGGGGCATTGTCTAAAAAGCCCAGCCAGTCTTGCTCAGTGGTTACCGCTTCCACATCGTGGCTATCGGTTTGAGTAAACACAGGCAGGCTATCGCTGGCACCCGCAATGCTAAAAATGTCATCGTCGCTGATCACCGCCTGATCGTTCATATCGCTGAGGTCAAAGGCGGAAGTGCCTCCGCTAAAGCCACTGTCGTCAGTTGAAGTCAGCCCTGAGGTGCCCACCGAGGGCGTAGTAAACCCAGCAGAACTGTCTGATAGCTCAAAGTCAGGTAGGTTACCCAGGTCGTCAAAGTCGCTAAATTCGTCTAAAAAGTCAACGTTGCTGCTGGGCTGGGTGCTGTCGTCTAGGTCAGGCATGTATCCATTATCGGCGTAGCCGTTGTAGTCGAGATCGGCGCTATCGCCAGCTGTGTCGAGGTCGTCGATCAGGAGATCGGGCTCAGGGGCAAAAACCGTCATGTCGTCGCCGCCGTCATCAGCGGGGGGCCAGCTCTGGTCAAAGCTCTGGGAGGCCAACTCCATATCGCTGTAAAGATCGCCTCTCTGAGCCTCGGTGACCCCGCTAAAGGGGTTATCGCTATTGCCCACCTCAAGGGAATCAAAGGAGGCATCGTCATCAAAGGTGATATCGTCTAGGCTCTCTTGGTCCTCAGCCCAGCCACTGGCGGAGTCAGCGCCAAAACTAAGGTTAGCCCTGTCGTCAGGATCGGTGGCAAAGGGATCGTCGGTCGTAAAGGGATCGGCCAGGTAGGTATCGCTAAACCCGACATTGGCGATCGAACTGGGCATGTCTTCCTCAAGGCTAAAGTCGCCGAGGTCGAGCTGGCTATCTGATAGCCCAGGGGCACCATTGGCTCTAACGCTGCTCTCTAAACCCATCGACATTGAAGCACCAGCGTCGAAGAAAGTATCTCCGGCATCGGTTTCGTAATCTATAGCCGTGCCGGAGGATGCCTCCGCAGCAAACTGACTGGCATAGTCGAGACCGTTGCTGGCATAGTCAACGTATTCGGGCTCTGAGGTGAGATCGAGCACGGCACTGTACTGAGCCGCAGCTACGTCATATCGCTGTAGGCCGTAGCAGTAGATATGGCCCCGCAGTAGCAGCACGCTGGGATCGTCGGGGTAATCGTCGGCTAGCTGATCGATAACTGCCGCAGCCTCCGAGTAGTTGCCCTGTACGTAGGCTCGTTCTGCTTTTTGATAGGCTTGAGAGTAATCGATGCCTGAAGCCATGGTCTTCTCCTGCCGGTGCAAATGTCCTAAGGGGGTTAAGGATGGGGCTAAGCCTAGGTGGCCCAGCGAGCTGAACGAATAACAGCAACGTGGTCAAGCAGCCTAAGGGTTTTGTTTTCCTCAGCGTCAATGATCCATTCACCGCGCAAAAATGGAGCCATTGTATCCGGGCTATTATCTGACACCCGGGTCTTGTCAGGATTGAGCCAGCGGGTGCCCACAATTCGATTAACGGCCAAGCCTAGCATAGTTCCCTGATCTTCAATGGCGATGACCGAAATCTCTGGGCGATCGGTGTTTAGTACCGATGAATACCCAAGAAACTGACCCAGATCAGCGACCCACACCACTCGTCCCTGCTCGTTGAGGGTACCCAGCAGCAGGTTCGACACATTGGGTATGGGAGTGATGCGATCGGGGGGCTGCTCAATAATGCGGCGAATGCCGGTGGCGGGCAGCGCGAATTCATCCTCAGGAGTTACAAAGAAGCGCAAAAATAGCTCGCCATCAGGCGTTTCCAGCTCTTGCAACTCTGGATCTTGGTCTTGCCCAGTCTGAGTGAGAAAGTCAGGATTACCTACCATAAGCTTGTTGTTACGTTATCCTCTGTTGCGTCACGCTTGAGTTCTATCCCCTGAGCAGCTGCTTGACTGTGCCAACCAGTTCGGTAGGTTGAAACGGCTTGGCAATATAAGCGTCTGCCCCCTGTTTCATGCCCCAGTAGCGATCGAATTCTTCACCCTTAGAAGAGCACATTACTACCGGCAAGTTTTGGGTAGAGGGATCGGCTTTAATGCGGCGACAGAGCTCGTACCCGTTCATCCGAGGCATGACAATGTCGAGCACAACCATGTCTGGGCGGTGGCTCTGAATTTGCTCGAGGGCTTCCATGCCATCGCTGGCTACGGTAACGCTGAGGCCAATACCCCTTAGTAGCTCAGTAATCATCTCCCGTTGAGGAATACTATCTTCTACCACCAGAACTGTACTCATAGGTTGATTCAAAAAAGGCCAGCTAAATGGCCAGACGTAAACCGTCAGTGACGCTGTGCTACCGCTGGTCGAGGCTTAAGTCACAGATTGACCACGTTTAAAGCAGCCGTTAAGGACTCCAAACCTGTGACTCTAACGTACCCTCAAACGCAGACTATGCTGTCGGTTTAGATAAATTAATCAACCGGGTTGTTTAGATTATGGCGAATCCTATTGAAATTGATCTAAAAACCCTTTCTAAGCTAAGGAATGTTACTTGGGCATGGGGGCCTTGCTAAAGTCGACGTCGAATTCGTCTTCGATGGCTTCGGCTAACAGGGTGTCGGGACGGGGCCGGTTGATGTCGCCGGGGCCAGCGTACTTTTCTACCAGTGCTAGTAGCTCGCCAGGGCCGAAGGGCTTAGTTAGGTAGTCAGTTGCGCCGACCATTCTGGCTTTAACTCGGTCTAAGAAGCCATCCTTGCCGGTGAGCATGACGATGGGGGTTTGGCGAAAGGCGCTGGAGTGTCTAAGCATGGCGCATAGCTCGTACCCATCGAGCTCGGGCATGGTGATGTCGCAAAGAATTAGGTTGGGTTGCAGCTGAAACAGCAAGCCCAGAGCTTTGAGGGGGTTGCCAATGGAGGTAGCCTCGTAGCCTTGCCCAGCAAGAATACGCTCTACGGCCTGACGAACGGTGGTGCTGTCGTCGACGCAGACAATACGGGGTAGGCGATCGGGCCCAGGCCGTTGGTTCTGAGGGGCTAGGTCCACCTCAGCAGGACCGTAGACTAGGCTAATTTGTCCCTGTTGCAGTGCGGGGACTAGGCTGCGAGCGACGCTGAGCAGATCGCGACTGAGGTAACGGGCAATGCGGCGGATGGAAGTTTTGCCGTCCATCCAGGTAACCATGCGCCGGTAGACCTGGTTGGACACACTGGCCTGAAAGGCTTCAGGAGCTAGCAGAATGGGGCACTGGTCGGGTGATTGCAAATGGGGGTGCAGCTGATGCCAGGTTTGAATTTGCTGGGTGATGCCTGCAACTAGGTCGCTGATGGTGTGGGTCATCAGCTGGGGACTGAGGGCTGAGCTGAGCTGAAACACAAAGGCCCCATGGTGGAGGCTCAGCAGGTCAAAAAGGGTCTCGTGCACCATGTGGCTGAGAATGGTGCGGCCCTGGTCGGGAGTGATCAAGTGCTGCTCGAGTAAAGCCCACAGGGTGCCGTACTCGAGGGAGTTAAAGGCTGCGATCGCGGCGGTAGTGCTGGGGTCGGGCAGCGACTGGTCGATGCCGTAGCGGTGCAGATGGTCACGCAGGCGATCGAGCTTGTTGTCGGTAGTGCCGGCGTAAACGAGCTGCCCGTTGGCTAAAAATACAATCCAAGAGCGAGAATCAGTCGCCGTCAGCCCACCGTCAAAGGATTGATTAGAAGACTGGTTGTTAGTACTGCTATAGCTTTCTAGGTACAGTTCGCCGGTGCGCTGCCCCAGCTCGATGAGCTGCAGGATGCTGCGAATATCAATTTCTGACAAGTAACCCTGCATGAGGCAACCCAAGATGGGAACAGCACCTGATTAGCCAGGCCAGGAAGGTCGGGGGCTGAATTCAGCATGCCCCAACTAGAAACCCAATCGTACCCTTTGATCCTCTTGCCATAACGATTGCCCTGCTAGAGGGCCGTGCCGCTATGCTGAAGTGTTTAGTTTTAGGAGGGCAATCGCGTTAGCTTAGGATGGAAGGAGCTGGGAACCGGTCTTCTCCGGTCTGTTCTCAGTATACGGCGCTTCGCTAGAGATGCTGCGTGGTAGGTCACAGCGCTCTGCTCGGTGGAAGAATTTTTGGGAACTCTAAAAGTGTGCTTCCAGCTGGAGATGCTGACCGGCTGCGATCGCTTAACCCAATATGCCGATTTTACCAAGCCAAAATTAGCTAAGATTCCCATTAGCTTTGGCATCAGTGGTAGCAATCCCCATGGATAAGTAGAATCAGCTCTAGCCGTCAGTCGAGGCTGATGCGGTTCATAGCAGTTACGTTGTCGCTGCTGTGGTGCGATCGCAGTTTTGCTGGCTGCAGGGGCTTGAACTTTAACCCTGACTCAAAAGGTTTGCGATAGGGTTTATGGGTAAGCCAAATTACAACTACGATAGACGGTAGCTTTGGTGATAGATGGGATGCGTGGGAATTGGGGCTCTGAGCTAATCTAGAGCTAGCTAGATAGTGCATCAGGACGCATTGACGCAGCCACCAAATCGTTCATCATAATACAGGCAGCCCCGTGCCACTTCGCTCTCGACCTACGATGCAAGGCTCTTAAAATTACTGCATCAGATTTATTTCCTTAACATTAACGTTCTAAGCCACGAGGACCACCAGCGTGCTGTACCTAGCAGAAGTCCAGAAAAAGACCGGGTTTATTGGCAGCGGCAAGCCTGAGTTTAAGCTACTTGCCTGTCAGCGTAGCGAGAATAGCTGGAGCGCCGTGACCGGGGACGAGACCCTAGTGGCCCCCGACGACGCCTCTTACAACGCTGGTGCCCTAGTAATGGTGGAGGTCAGCAATAACCGCCAAATCCAGCGTCATTATGAGGCGGGGCGATCGCTGACCACCATTCTGCAAAATTTCTCTAACCTGAGCAAAAAGTCAAAGACCCAGGAAGAAGAGATCGAGCAGTGGAAGCAGTCGCTTACCTTTCAAAGCCAGGAACTTAACCGCCGTGAGCTGGAGCTAGAGACTCGCCAGGAGCAGGTCGAGCAGGCCGAAGCCGATCTCGAACAGCTAGATGCTCAGCGGCAAGAGCTAGATCAGCTGCGCCAAAGCCTTGAGCAACAGCAGGAAGAACTCACTCGAAAAAATCAGGATCTCGAAGGAGCTTGGGCCCACCTCAACGGCGAAATGCGCCGCCTGGAAGAGCAGCGAGCCGAAGGAAGTACAGCCGCTGGCCTTGATCCAGAGCAGGTAGCCAACCTCCAAGGTGCCCTCAACCGTCTTACCGAAGCCGTGATGCCCGTTGAAGCACTGCGGGATCCACTCACCCATGCCACCGATGGGCTGAACTACCATCAGGGACTGCTGGGCGACTATCGGCAAGCGCTCGAAGACCAGCGCCCGGGCTTGGAACAGCGCCAGCAGGAGCTAGACCAGCAGGCTAGCCAGCTCAATCAGCGCTGGGCCGACTGGCGTCAGGCCGAAGCCGCGCTGATGGCCAAGCGCGAAGAGCTAAAGCTGCGTCAGCAGATGGTTAAAACCCAGCAGGAGCAGATTCAAACTCTAACAGATACCCTGCAAGCCCAGGCGAACCTGCACCAGAAGATCTACGACCTGCTCAACACCACCGACAAGGTGCGGCTGAGCAAAAAGGTCGATGTGGCAGCTTTGGAAGCGATGGATTTAGACCATCTCCAAACCATGGTGGGTGATCTGGAAAAAGATTTGGAGAAAATGTCTCGCTTTGTCTCCGATCAGGAAGAGGAGCTGACCCTAGAGCAGCAGGCCATTGATGAGATTCAGCTCAAGATTGAGCAGGCCAGTGAGTTTGAGCGCCTTCAGCTAGAGACCGAGATTGAAGAGGAGCAGGATCGCTACCAAATGCTTAACGAGACCCTGGTGGGCCAGCGGCGCAACCTGCTGGAGCGTGAGGAAGTGTTAAGTCAGCATCAGGCGGTGCTGCGACGACGCCAGGGCCTAACAGTGGAAGAAACGCAGGTTAGTGCTGTCGATCTAGAGCCTTTGCTCAACACCATTGATGTTCAGCGCCAGCATACAACAGATACGATTCAGGCTCTAGAAACTGAGGTCAAGAAGCTCCAGGACGGCATTAGCCAGCTCAAGAAGGAGATTGAATCTGCTGAGTCGGCCCTGACTACCCACCGCTCTGAGGTGGAGGCGTTTGAGGCAGATCTGCGGCGGCAGCAGCAAGATCTAGCGGGCTTGATGGGCAAGCTAGCGGTCTGCGAGGAGCTGCTTAACCCGGCGCAGGAAAGCGTCAATGG
Organism: Nodosilinea sp. FACHB-141; assembly: GCF_014696135.1. Lineage (NCBI taxonomy): Bacteria > Bacillati > Cyanobacteriota > Cyanophyceae > Nodosilineales > Nodosilineaceae > Nodosilinea > Nodosilinea sp. FACHB-141. The sequence goes on from NZ_JACJPP010000007.1 coordinate 116,276, forward strand.
GCTAAGGCAGTCTTTAGAGAACCTAACTGGGGCAGTTACCAAGCTTCAGGAAGTCAATGATTACCAATTGCAGGCGATCGCAGAGCTGCGCCAAACCGTGGTCAGCGTCGGCACTCCCCAGGTAGCTGCTTCCTAAGGTCTGCCTCAAAAACAGAGATTTCAAGTGCTAGAGTCGGCTAATGGACGTCTAGAGGCATAACTGCGCATGATTTGGGTCAACGAACAGATTGATCCGTCGGGGATCATTTACTCGTGCATAGCCTGCAGCGACGAAGCCCAGGCCCAGGACTGCTACCAGTCGTTTTTGGACAACCTGTCCGAGGAGCAACGAGCCGCTGGCTGGGTCGCCCAAATACGCACCGTTGAGTCGTGGGATGAGGTGCCTGTCAACGCGCTAAAGCTAAGCTATTGAGGTCAAATAGCTAAGGGTGCGAGTAGGCAGGCAAGACAGAGGCTAATGACTAGACTGCCGCCAGCGCCAGCGCTGATCGAGTAGCGTGCGGCTCAGCACTCGCACGGGATCTTGAGATTCACCGGAAAAGAGGGCAAAGTCTATGGGTCCCCAGGTTTGCTCTGCCTCTTCTGCCAAAGCCAGTAAACAGGGGTTGTCGAGGGCGATGCGATGGTCAAACCGCAGGGTGAGTAGGGGCAAGCCCCCATGCCCGGCGCCAGTAATAACCCCCCAGTCATACTGGTCTAACAGCGCCTGGAGCGACGCACTGGCGGCGCAGCGAAATTGCTCAAGCTGCTGTTGCTTTTGTCTAAGTTCTTGCAGGAGTTGGTGATTGGTCAACTTCGAGCCCCTTCACTGGCAGCAGTGATATAAACACTCTTACTTGAGTGTAAGGGGCGGTTTAGCCTCTAGAGTTGAAGACTTTCTATTGCTCTTTCACGCCATTCTTCTGATAGCCCTATGCCCAGTATGGATTACATCAAACTCGATCAGTTCTTGAAGCAAATGCAGGTGGTTTCTACGGGGGGACAGGCCAAGCTGATGATTCAAGACGGCGAGGTAAGCGTCAACGGTGAGGTCGAAACCCGGCGGGGGCGCAAGCTGATAACCGGCGATCGCGTCTCTCTAGATGGGCAGACCTGGTTTGTCGATCTGGCGGCTCTCGAGTAGACGGCTTCACACTAGAAGACGCTACTGAGCAAGCGGGCCAGCGACAAGGGTTGCCCTGCAAAGTTTATCGATGTGTTAAGCAATCTCGAATCTTACCCAGGGAATGCTGATCTAGCCTTAGGGCTATGGAAGATGAGACCAGTACAAAACCTTTTACTGAGATTGTGAGTGCTATGGGGTTAAGCGATATTCTAAGTGACAAGGCTGTGAAGGCCCAGGTGGTGGCTGACTGTGCCGCCCTCATCGATAACCAGGTGGCCTCTAAGGGTGGCTTTGGGGGTATGGCCCTGAAAACTACCTACGGGGTCGTCAAGGGGATGAACTCAGGCTACATTTCTGGGGCCATTGGGCGGATGTTGCCTGAGGTGGTAGCCTCCCTAGAACCTATGTGGACCGAGGGCGAGCAGGCGGGTGATCCGGTGGCCTACCTGACTCAGAACCAAGTGCGAGCTGCCGATGTCATTTTGGGAGTGACCGATCGCCGCATTGCCAAGACCGACAATGGGGTAGTGCGATCGTCGTATACCAAGCTGCGCAAGTCGGTGAAAGGCGACGTGGAGAGCGCTGTACCAGAGCTAGCCAAGATTTTTGGCCGCTACAGCGTGGTTGCCTCCTAGGCACTGGTAGACAGACTGCTTAGCCGATGGTTTGATAGAGCTGATCCCAGTAGGGTTCGGCGAATTTGACTAGCCAGTCTTTGATGTGGTAGGTGGCCCGGCAGTCGTCTTCGTTGTAGCGCAGGATCGCATCCAAGTAGGTGCGATCGCCGGTTTCGGTCCAGGCGTTGTACCAGCAAATTGACTGGGCTCCGTTGGCTCCCTCGTCGCGCCAGTCAAAGCCCATCCAGCGGGCAATGTGCTTGAGGGCATAGCTCTCGATGGGCAGAGTGACGCCATCGGTGATGCACTTGTGAATGTCAAAGAAGCGATCGAGCAGCGCCTCAATGCGGCGGTGGGGAGTGCCGTAGAGCTGCCCCAGCTTGCGAACTGCCTGGGCCTCGTAAGGACAGAAGTGGTAGATCGGCGCGTAGGGATAGGTGTGCACCAAATCGAGAAAATCGTTCCAGGCGCGGCGCTCCTGATGCTGGTTTTCGGCTAGCAGGGCGTGGAAGTTAGTGTCGCCCGTACGGTGGTTAACCACCAGTACCCCGTGGAGATAGATCAGGTTCTGATCGGGAGCGGCTTCGATATCAAAGTACAGCTCGACTTCGCCTTCGGGTAGATCCTCGGGCCACAGCGGGAACCCATGGGGAGCGTGGGGGGCGCTGCGCGGAATAGCGCGATTGTCGATTAGGGCCAGGGCTTGGTGAACCAACTTTTCGGCTACTTGTTCACCAAAGCCGGGCAGGGGAGCAAGGTGGGCAGGACTGGCCAGGGCCAGGGCGGCAACGGTCGTGAGGTGATGCTGCTTCAGCAATTCGTAGCGGGCAGGGGTGACCCCCGGCAGCAGCGATAGATGGCGGGTTGCTCTGGCCTCGGTGTAGCAATGGTTGAACCAGTGGCAGAGATCGCAGCGGCTGTGGGAGATAAACAGCTCAGGCGTAGCTGTACTGCGCAGGTCTCTAAGGCAGTCGTTGAGCACCATTTGCAGCTTAGGTACCAGCCGCGCCAGGTCGATGTGGTAGGTTTGCCCACCGCGCAGGGATAGGCAACTGGTGTCAGGCCACACCCCCTGTACCCGCGAGAGCACATAGGCATGGTAGGCCGCGACCACCTGGTAGTCGAGCTTTGGCTTTTTGCCCAACTTAATATCTATCGGCACATAGACCCAATCGCCCCAGCACGACCAGCCGGGCCGCTTGATCAGCAGGTCGGGCTGGCTCACCAATTGCACCCCATCCACCGCCGAGGGGGCGGCCAACACCCCCTGGCGAATGGCCTCAACGCCTTCAGCCATCAAATCTAAAGTGGCTTTTGCCCCAGCGGCCCAGTCGCCCGATGGAAACTCGGGCCGGTAGAGAGGATAGTAATCTTCGAGCACTCGCTCACGGTGAGAGAAGCTGTCTTGGCGCAGCTTGAGCAGGTAGTCAGAGGGGAAGGTTTGCTGGGTGCGATCGCCATACAGATCTAAAAATGCCCGCCGACTACAGCGCTGGTAGTGAAACAGCACATCGTCGGTGAGCCATTGAATGAGGGGTTTAGGCGTTGTCGTCTCAGCGGGAAGGCTCAGGGGGCTTTGCGAGCCACCCCCTGAACTTGAACGCAGTGGCAAGGGGTGGCTAGCAGACAAAGCGAGTTATAGAGCAGGTGTTAGAGAACAAAGAAAGGGGCTGCTGTTGCGGATGCACCAAAGCTGCAGCAGAACCGCTTAGAGTGCCAACGGGCATGGCCACGCCACAGTGCTGCGACAGCCATTGCTGAGTATTATCGCTCCACTGCTGCCAATCACTTCCCATAGCTGACCACTGGGTTGGGCTCAATCCCACGGTTTCTTATTCTAAGCATGTTATACCCTACAGCGGCTTCCGGGGAAGCGGGGCACGGTTTAGGTCGCTTGGGAATGGACTGAGGCTGCCCCCAGGGTTGGGCTGGGTGGTATAGGGTTGAAAAGATGCCTTTAATCCCCTAACCGTGATGGATTCTTCTGCCGCTGTGCTCGATCGCCTAGCTCTCCACCGCCAGCAGTTCCCGGCCCTGAGGGGTAAGCAGTACTTTAACTATGGCGGGCAGGGGCCGATGGCCCAAGCTACCCTAGACGCTATTTTTCAAGCCCATCAGCGGATCCAGGAAATGGGGCCATTTTCGGGGGCAACCAACCAGTGGATCATGGCCGAGGCAGCCCAAACCCGGGTGGCGATCGCCGCTGAACTCGGCACCACTGCCGACACCATTACCCTTACCGAAGATGTCACCGTCGGCTGCAACATTCCCCTCTGGGGCATCGCTTGGAATGCCGGGGATCACATGTTGCTGTCAGACTGCGAGCACCCCGGCGTGATCGCCGCCGTACAGGAAATTTGCCGCCGCTTCGGCGTCACCTACAGCCTGTGCCCCCTACTCGAAACCGTGAACGGCGATGACCCAGTCGCCGTCGTGGCTGATCACCTGCAACCCAACACCCGGCTGCTGGTAATTAGCCATATTTTGTGGAATACCGGCCAGGTCTTGCCCCTGGAGCGCATCGTTGAAGTCTGCCGCGATCGCCCCGACCCGGTGCTAGTGCTGGTGGATGCGGCCCAGTCTGTCGGTGCTCTGCCGCTGGATCTGCCCGCGTTGGGGGTCGATTTTTACGCCTTTACCGCTCACAAGTGGTGGTGCGGCCCCGCTGGCCTAGGCGGGCTCTACGTGCGCCCAGAGGCGATGGCGCAGATTGCTCCCACATTTATTGGCTGGCGCGGCATTACTACCGATGCTGCCGCCAACCCCACCGGCTGGAAGCCCAACGGGCAGCGCTACGAGGTGGCGACCTCAAACTATCCGCTGCTGGCGGGGGTAAGGGCGGCGATCGCCCATCAGGCCGAGTGGGGCACCGCAGCCCAACGCTACCAACGTCTGGTGGAACTCAGCCAGCGGCTGTGGTCGCAGCTGCAAGAGCTGCCCTACCTTCGCCCGGTGCGGCAAACTCCACCGGATTCTGGCCTAGTTTCCTTTTGGGTTTTAGAAAATGGCGAACCTTCCCCAGCCTGGCACAAGCGGCTGGTGGACGAGCTGGAGGGCCAGAATGTCTTTCTCCGAACTCTACAAGCGCCCAACTGCGTCCGCGCCTGCACCCACTACCTCACGCTGGAGTCAGAAATAGATGACTTGGTCGCTGCTATTAAAAGCATCCTCTCAGACCTGACATAGATTCAGAAATCCACTGGCCAGAGACCCACTGGCAACCCGCTAAACTAGAAGTCCGTGAGTACTATTTTGTCCAGACTGCATGATTGCCCCAGGTGTCGCCGACTTTCTCGATGAATATGATGTGGTCGTCGTTGGTGGTGGCCACTCGGGCTGTGAGGCGGCCTTAGCCTCGGCGCGCCTGGGCTGTCGCACGCTGATGATTACCCTCAACCTCGACAAAATTGCCTGGCAGCCCTGCAACCCCGCCGTGGGCGGCCCGGCCAAATCGCAGCTCACCCACGAAGTCGATGCTTTAGGGGGCGAAATTGGCAAAATGGCCGATCGCACCTACCTGCAAAAGCGCGTACTCAATAGCTCCCGTGGCCCTGCCGTGTGGGCGCTTCGGGCCCAGACCGATAAGCGCGAATATGCCAACGTGATGAAAACCATCGTCGAAAACCAGGAGAACCTAGTGATTCGCGAGGGCATGGTGACGGATCTGGTGCTCGGTCCCAACGACGAGGTGGTGGGGGTCGAAACCTACTTTGGTGTGGCCTTCAAATGCAAGGCTGTTATTCTCACTACCGGCACCTTTTTGGGCGGCACGATCTGGATCGGTGACAAATCGATGGCAGCAGGCCGGGCCGGAGAATTTGCTGCCACCGGCCTGACTGACACTCTCAACCGCCTCGGGTTTGAAACTGGACGGCTCAAAACTGGCACCCCAGCGCGGGTCGATCGCCGCTCGATCAACTTCGATGTGCTCGAACCCCAGCCCGGCGATGACGACGTGCGCTGGTTTAGCTTTGACCCCGAGGCCTGGGTTGAGCGCGAGCAAATGCCCTGCCACCTCACCCGCACCACTGCCGCCACCCACCGGCTCATTCAAGAAAACCTGCACCTGTCGCCGATCTATGGCGGCTGGGTCGATTCGAAAGGGCCTCGCTACTGCCCCAGCATCGAAGACAAAATTGTGCGCTTTGCCGACAAAGAGAGCCACCAAATTTTTCTGGAGCCCGAGGGCCGCGACATTCCCGAAATCTATGTGCAGGGCTTTTCGACCGGCCTGCCCGAGAAACTTCAGCTGGCCATGCTGCGCACCCTGCCGGGCCTGGAGCAATGCGCCATGCTGCGCCCCGCCTACGCCGTGGAGTATGACTACCTGCCCGCCACCCAGTGCTACCCCACCATGATGACCAAGCGGGTTGAGGGGCTTTTCTGCGCCGGTCAGGTAAATGGCACCACCGGCTATGAAGAGGCTGCTGCCCAAGGCTTTGTGGCCGGGCTCAACGCGGCGCGGCTGGTGCGGGGACAAGAGCTGCTGGTGTTCTCCCGCGAGCAGAGCTATATTGGCACGTTGCTCGACGACCTATGCACCAAGGATCTACGGGAACCCTACCGCATGCTGACGTCGCGCTCAGAATATCGGCTGCTGCTGCGATCGGACAATGCCGACCAGCGCCTGACCCCCTTGGGTCGCGAGATTGGGCTGATTGACGATCGCCGCTGGGAGATCTTTACCCGCAAGTACGACAACATTGCCGCCGAAAAAGAGCGCCTGCACGAAACTCGGGTCAAAGAGCACGATGAGCTGGGCCAGCAAATTGCGGCGGATACTGACCAGCGCATCAAAGGCTCCATTACCTTGGCTGACCTACTGCGCCGTCCGGGGCTGCACTACGGTGACCTAGATCGCTACGGCCTTGGCAACCCGTCTCTGATTCGCGAAGAAAAAGAGGGGGCCGAGATCGACATCAAGTATTCGGGATACATCCAGCGGCAGCAAAACCAGATCGACCAGGTGGCCAAGAGCACTAACCGTAAGCTGCCCGAATCCCTTGACTATATGGCGATCGACACCCTTTCAAAAGAGGCGCGCGAAAAGCTGAATCAGGTCAAACCGCTAACCATTGGTCAGGCCTCGCGCATTGGCGGCGTTAACCCCGCCGACGTCAACGCCCTGCTAGTGTACCTAGAGATTCAGTCGCGGCGTGGTCAGGCGGCCCCGGCGGCAATTCGTTAGAATCAAGCCGATTCTCTCTAGCTGACTCTCTGGGGGCAAACCATGGCCAAGCCAATTCTGATCACCGGAGCTTCTAGCGGCATTGGCTATGAACTGGCTAAAGTGTGCGCGGTCCATAACCACGACCTGGTGCTGGTTGCCCGTCGGGAAGAACCCCTGCTAAAGCTTAAGGATGAGCTACAACAGGCTCACGGTGTGCAGGTGCTCACCTACCGGGGTGACCTCACCGATGCCAATACCCGCCATCAGTTCTATGACTGGACTCAGTTTAAGGGTGTCACCCCCTACGCTTTGGTGAACAACGCCGGGTTTGGGGCGCTGACCGCTTTTGCTGAGGCCGATTGGGACAAGCAAAACGCCATGCTTCAGCTCAACATTGTGGCGCTGACCCACCTGACGCGACTGTATCTGCCTGCCATGATTGCCCAGGGCCAGGGCCGCATTCTCAATGTGGCCTCTACGGCAGCGTTTTTGCCGGGGCCGTATATGGCGGTGTATTACGCCAGCAAGGCCTACGTGCTGTCGTTTACCGATGCGATCGCCACTGAACTCGAGGGTACTGGCGTCACCGCTACCACCCTCTGCCCTGGCCCCACTCAGTCCGAGTTTCAGACACGGGCTGAGATTAAGGACGCCAAGCTATTTGCGAGCAAAACCTTGCCTACTTCAGCGGCAGTCGCCGCCTACGCCTACACAGCCATGGAAAAAGGCCAGCGCATTGCTGTCCACGGTACGAGTAACAAAATGATTTCGCTGGTAACCCGACTACTACCCCGCAAAAATTTGGCCGACGTCACTAAGGGCCTGCAAAAGCCTGCCTAGGTGAAACCCTTGCCCGATATGGATTTGCGATCGCGCTTGGAGGCGCACTTGCAGCAGGTGGTGGGCGATCGCAACCCCTACTTTGCCTCTGCCAACCACTTTTTTGTGCAGCAATACATCCAGCAGGAGTTCTCCCGCTGGGGCCATTTCACCGGTCACACCTTCGAGCATCGAGGTCAACAGCACACCAACTGGGTCTTAAACCTGCCGGGGCGCGATCCTCGTCGTCCGCCTATTCTAGTTGGGGCTCACTACGACTCAGTGCCCGGCTCTCCCGGAGCCGATGACAATGCCACTGGAGTCGCAGTACTGCTGGAGCTAGCCCGCGCCTTTGCCGAGCAGCCAGGCAAGTCTTCCCTACGCCTAGTAGCCTTTGACCTAGAGGAATTAGGCTTTGTGGGTAGCCGCCACTATGCCGCAGCCTTACATCAGCACGGTGAACCTCTGGGACTCATGTTATCTCTTGAAATGCTGGGCTACAGCTGCCACCAGTCCCACTCCCAGAACTATCCACCTGGGTTAGAGCGCATCTACCCTAACCAGGGCAACTACATCGCCCAGATCGGCCCATGGCAAAGCATTCCAACCATGATGAGGCTGTGGTGGGGTTTTCGTGCCGCCGGGTTGCGTAGCCAGTGGCTACCCGTTGTGAACCAGGGAAAGGCTGTGCCCGACACCCGACGCAGCGACCATGTCCCCTTTTGGGACTTGGGCTACCCGGCTATTTTGGTCACCGACACCGCATACCTGCGCAACCCCCATTACCACCAGCCTACCGATACGTTGGAGACGCTGGATCTAGATTTTCTCACCCAGGTTTGTCAGGGGTTAATTTATGGCCTGCGCCGTTTGTGAGGCTTGCTGGTAGTCAAAAGTTGCCTTGAGCACCAGAGCTGGGTCAACCCAAGCTCCGTCATACTTGAGACCCCAGTGCAGGTGTGGGCCAGTAGTGCTGCCGGTCATGCCCACGCGACCAATGCGCTGGCCTGCGGTCACCATTTGCCCCTGGCGAATCTCGATGCCGCCGTCGCGATCGACTAATACCCGGCCGCCTTCTTTTTCAATCACAATGCTGCCCTGCATATGGCAGTAGATGTGAGTCCACGAGCCGGACTGAATGATAGCGGCGGTGCCGCAGGCGGTGTGGTCGTGTACTTCGACTACTTTGCCCTCCCACCAGCTGCGAATATAGCTGCCCATGGGAGCGGCCAGGTCTAGCCCGTAGTGAAAGCGGTGCCCACCCATAGGATGTTGCCGGTAGCCAAAGGGTGACGTGTAGCGCGAAAAATTTTCTAGGGGAAAAGATGATCCCAGCCATGGGTTAGCAGGGGCTGCCTCAGCGGCGATCTGTTCTTCGGCAATTACTTGGGGAGTTGATTGAGTGAGTTCTGTCATCGTGCCAATGCCAACGCTAAGCGCAACAATCCAACCCAAAGCTTGCGCCCTGTCAAAACGACCATCCATAGCTGCAAAAACCGAGTTGCTGGGGCCTGCAATAGTACAATTGCATTCATAAGAATAGTGCAAATGCACTAAATTGCCAAGCTTTTTCTCCAGGGTCACCGGAGGGTTTAGTGGGACGCGACTCTATAGGCCAAGCTAGGGGCGAACTTTGTTGCTCAGCTCTTAATTGAACAAGGCAAACGCTGTTTGCGCATACAGACCTCCCTTGGGTTGAATTAGGGTTGTGGAGTACTGAGTTGAGCTCAATCCGTTGCTCTATTCGTTGCCAGCTTCCAAGGCCAGACTGTTTGTGGGCGGTTCTAGCACCTCTACAATGCCGGTTTCGCCATTTATTCGTACCCACTGGCCGGTGTGCAGCCGTTGGGTGGCGTTGGTTACGTCCATAACGGCGGGGATGCCGTACTCGCGGGCGATGATTGCCCCATGGGAGAGACGACCCCCCACCTCGGCAATCAATCCCTGGGCGCGGGCCAGCAGGGGTGCCCAGCCGGCATCGGTGTAGGGCACCACCAGAATGAAGGGGCCATTGGCGGCAGCTACGGCTTCAAGCTGGGTGACTACCAGCACTGGACCCGCAACGGTGCCAGCACTGGCGCCAATGCCAGTGAGCTTTTGCTGCACGGTAGCAGTCGGCATAAGAGGAAGCTGGCGGCTGGGGGGCTCGTTGCCAAACACTAAGTAGGGCACGGCGGGCATTTTCTTGTCTCGCTCGTACTGGGCTTTGCGATCGCCAACCCACTCCTGCACCGCTCTCCAGTCGGGCGTTCCATTCCCCACCAGCTCCTGAATTTCCTCCAGGGTGAGCAAGAAAATGTCGTCCCGCTCCTGCAAATACCCCTGCGTTTGCCACTGGGTGGCCAGGGCCAGAATGCTCCAGCGCAGCTCGGCCAGCAGCCGGTTGTAGAGGGTGTTCACCTGCCCCTTTAGATCTAGGCGGCGTTGGACGGTGGTGGCTTTGCCTTGGGAGGCAGCAGATTTGGGAGGTGGCGGCTGCCGTACGAACTGGGCTAGCAGTTCACGCACTGGGCCAGGGCTTTCTTGCCAGGTAGCCACGGCAATGTCGGTTCCCACGGGGCTGAGGTAGCCGTATTGCTCAATAAACTGCCCCATAGCCTTGAGCAACGATTCGCCGTCGGTGCTTTCGGCCAAGGCCGTCATCAGCGACGAGCTGTCGGTAATGCGGGCCAGCTCGGGCTTCGAGAGCGTCTGGCGAATGTCTTGGGCGATCGCCCGCAACGCTTCCAAAGCCGCAATCTCGTCATTTTGCATCGGGTTGAGGCTTTCTTCCGGCACCTTGAGCAGGGCGCGGCGCAGGGCAAAGCTAAGCGGACCGAGGATGTTGTAGTAAGTGACCCGCTTCAGCAGGGCGAGAATGGTGTCTACTCGGTCGAGCAATTCCTGGGGCGTGAGGGCATCCCTGGGCGTCTCGGCTAAGGCTTGCAGGGCTGGGGCGAAGCGATCGCGATTCTCCTGGGCAAACTGCTGCTCTAGCTTGAGTTCACGGCGCAGCAGGCGCACCAGACCAGGCATATTTCGCAGCGTAGAGCCGAGGGGAGGGCGGCTAAACTTAGCTCCGCGCGTTAAAAACTCTAGGCTTTCGGCGGGCAGACCCATGCGGCGAAAGATGTCCCCCAGCAGGGTGGCGTTGAAGTAGGCGTGGGCGTGGTGCAGCGTAGCGGTGGCCTCGAAGTCGAGCCCACGGGCGCGATCGCCCAGCACCACCGTAAAAATCTCGCCCCACACGCCGCAGGTCAAAGGCCGATTAATCGACCAGGTCAGCGGGCGAATCGTGCCGGGGATCACCTCGGCGGCGATCTTGCGCGTCCATAGCGGTTGCAGAGTAGTAATCGGGCGACTCTGCAACAGCCACAGCGTTTCCCCATCAAAACTCCACTCAATGTCTTGGGGAACGCCCTGGTAGCGGCTCTCCAGGTGGCGGGCTAGGTAAGCCACCTGCTGAAGCAGCCGCGAGGGGGTCTGGCCCTGGCCCTCAACCGTCAGCGTCAGCGCGTCGGAGAGCTGCCAATCGGCCTCGGCGATCGCCGCTAGGGGAGGCACATCGTCGGGCTGCACCAGCACCCGATACTGTTCGGGCGTCACCTGACCTCCCACCACCTGGTCGGCCCCACCGGGCAGCGCTTCGATCACCACCGCATCGCCGCAGCGGGCAATGGGGTCACGGCTAAAGGCCACTCCCGAAAATTGCCCCTGCACCTGCTGCTGCACGATTACCGCCAGCCCCTGCTCGGGTAAACCCTTGCTCTGCCGATAGGCCTTGGCTTGAGGTGCGCTATAGGACGAGAACACCCGCACGATCGCCGCCGCCAGCGCCTCCTGGTCAGTGATATTCAAAAATGATTCATACACTCCCGCCGCCGAGGCCGTGCCCGTGTCTTCGTCCTGGGCCGAGGAGCGGACGGCGAGGGGCTGGGTGGGGGAGGGCTCCGCGATCGCCAGTAGCGCAGTCGGATCATCCCCGGCGGGCAGCACATAGCCGCGTGGCACCGGGTAACCCCAGGCTGTTAGCTGGCCCAAGGTGGCCGCTTTGTGGCCAAACTTGGTGGGGTCAAGGGCGCGATCGAGGGCAACAAGGGCGCGATCGCCGCGAAAAAACCGAAACATGGTGCGAGACTCCAATCGTCCTTCATCGTCAGGCAAATCGAGATCGTCAGGTAGCTTTTGATAAATCCAGGCGATCAGCCCGCTTAGGCAAGACATCGCCAATACCAGCTCTCCATCTGAGTGGCGCAGAGCGGTGATCAGCGGTAGCAACACCAGCGACAGCAGGCGACCCTGCCGCCGCTCGCGAAAGACAGTAAACCCCAGCCCGCTAAGGATAAACGTTAGCAGTGCCGTCGGCCAGTCGTACGCCGCGACGCCCCACACCACGTTGGTGGTGCCCGCTCCCTTGGCAAACCAGTAGCGACCCATCACTAGCCCAATCAGAGCAATAAGTTCCCACACCGGGTCTGCTGGGAAGTAGTGCCGCGCCAGTAGCACGACCCCAATGCCCTTGGCCGCCTCTAGCAAGACCGCCACAATGCCCGCCACTTTACCACCGTGGTAAAAAGCAGCCGACACGCCGACATTGCCCGTGCCCACTCGCCGCAGCCGTTTCCCCGAAATCAGCCGAGTCGACCACCCCGTGAGGGGCAACCCACCCGCTATCGGAGACAGCACGAAGATTAAAAAGGCACCCCAAACCTGGGTAAGGGTCATAGCCATTGTCGTTGCGGGTTAGATGACATCAGCAAAGGGCCAAGGCGTTGTACTACCCCTTAAACCTTACACCGGGAACCTTAAACCCTCTGTATCTCTGAGCCATTGCAGGGACGTAGCCCTATTCATAGGGCCTAACGTCGTACTGTATGTAGGGCTGCGGCTGGGCAGGCGGCGGTAGGGGCTGCTTTTCGTAATAAAAGTAGGGGTTGGGCGGCATGCGCACCGGATACATCATTGGCTGGGGAGGCTGCGGGTTGCGCCGTTGAAGGTGCATGAGCCACAGGGCAATAACTGCAAAGGCCGTGCCACCCCCCAAGACCAGCAGCATAAACAGACCCAAAATGCCCCACAGCAGCATGGTCTGAGTCTCGTTGCTGCGCGGTATTGACTCAATCAGCCGCACCTGCTGAGAGGTCATCTCCTCTACCGCCGTCTGGTAGGTGTCGAGTTGCTCCATCACCGCTTCGGTTTCGGCCTGCTGGCGCTCAAGCTGAGCCTTGAGGTCATCGGCCAGATTCTCCTGGGCGCGCAGCTCGTCCTGTAAGCTGTTCACCAAATCTTGCTGTCGGTTTAGATCGCGCTCAAAGCGGTCTTGCTGTAAATCTTGGCCAGCAGTGGGTGGCGACGGCACCGGTACAGTCTGAACGTTCAGACTTTCTGCGCTGGGAGGGGGTGGCGGCAGCGACGGCGTTGTCCCTGTGCCGGTTTTGACCAGCAGCGTCAGAATAAACAGCGCACCACCGGCAGCGCAACAGGTGATTAAGATAGGTTTTTCCCTCGTCAATCCCTGCAAGATCTCATTCCCTTGTTGTTGTGGTGTTAGTTAGATTTTCAGGAACGGTCTTAAAGACGATCAAACCCAGCCTAAGGGAAGGGTAACGCAGTGGTAGGTTTCCCAAGAGCGATCTAGTAACCGATCTACTGTGGGAATTGCCAGATATCCTGACTACGGCCTGCTGCATCTCATTAACGGTAAACAAGATGCAGAAAAAATCCGTGATTCCTAGGACCTATACATCAGATCATTATACATCGGCCCAGAATTGGCACAACAAAAACCGGGTTTCTGCCAGGGTAGCCAACAAAAGCTAGCTATTTTGGCCGAAACCCGGCTGGGTGACGATGATTTCTAGTTTTAGGGGCAGTTTAGTTGAACGAGCACTCTACGGTAATTTTCAAGTTGCTCTCTGCGGTGCCTTTAGTAACATAGGGAACGCCTGCCTCTCCGCCGACCTTAAGGCCAAACTCTAGGGTGACTTTTTCGACGTTGGCGGTGGCCATGTCTTTGAAGGCGCTCATGGTGTGACTGGTGTAGGTGCGAATGGTGCCTTCAATGGCCTTGAAGCTCTGAGCTGCCTGAATTTGAACGGCTTGGTTGGCGCTGTTCCATCCCTTAGCGGTGCGGGTAGTTTCGCCAGAGGAGTCGAGGATTGGGGCCGAGTCGGGAGCAACCACGTCGTCGGTGGCTTCCATATAGATCTCGGTGCCATCCTCTAAGCGGATGGGGACCAGTTGAGTCATAGTGCACACTCCGATGGTTAAGATGCGTATCCGATCGCTAGCATTCCCAAAATCCAAGGCTGCTTGCCAACTCTGGGTGATTTTTCTGGGCAGCGCAGCACTCAGCTCAAGGCTGACCGTCTAAAAAGTCGCGAAAGTTAGTCCAGGTAGTTTGGTTCGGGCGATTGTCGTTTAGAGGGGGCGGGGTTTGATAGAGAGCAAAGTTATCTGCAATTTGGCTTCGCAGGGGCTCGGGTAACTGTTGCCACGTGCCTACACGGGTGCCGGCCGCATGCACCACGAGGTCGCCGGGGTGCCCTCCCATTCTCATCCAGGGTAGCCAGGGAGATATGCGATTCCAGCTAACAGCTATATCGTCTATGTCCTGATCTGCTGAGGCCAGTAGTTGCGATCGCCGAGCCGAAAAAGTGAACATTTCCATCGCATGGTAATGGCCACCAACATAGTCTTGATATTCCCCTCCTAACGGATTGGCGTAGAACAAGGGCAATGTCACTGTGAAGAAGAGGAAGTCTGTGTCGCCAAAACTTTGAAACTGAAGGCGTTGCCCAGTGGTGTCGGCCCAAAACGGGGAGGAGTTAACGAGATCATTGGCTACCGGGTATACGGTCGTGGTTTCCCCAGTCCAAGGGTTTTTCCAGGTGTTTAGCAGGGCATTGGTTTCAGGGTCGAGGTAAATCATCACTTCTCGGGTGACTTGCCGAAAGCCCGCAGCGCCGGTTTCAGACGTTAGCGAAGTGCAGGCGCGAGTACTTACACCTTGCACATTAAACAAATGGCAGTCGGCTTCTCCGGGCCGGCGGCTAAAAACCTTGCCTTGCCAGACAAAATATACGGTTTTGCCGTCTTCCACTGAGCAAAGCAGCTTGCGGAATACCTGAAGCGCATCCTCAGGGCGATTGAGGTCGAGCGGGGTGGCGATCGCTGCCCCAGACCCAGTGGTGGCAGCCCAAGGCCCGATCATGACTCCCAACAATTTTGACAGCATGAGCGTTCTCCTCAACGACTGGCAACTGATGGGCCGCTGATGCCGGTTGATAGGTCCGTATGCTTAGCCCAAGGCAGAGATCTCCAACCATATCAAATCAGGCGGTTTGGCTATTACCCTGGTCAAGGTTGTTGATGCGAGCCAGCCACCTGCGATCGCTTAAGTCTGTGACAATAGGTTTCCCGTACCGCAACCGACCACCAAACCCTTTAGTTTTTGTTTATATAAAAGAAGGGAGTCTCGGCCGAGAGGGTGACGATGGCGGATTTGGCAACGGATGCTTACACCAACAATGGTGAGTTTTTATACCTGGCTGAGGATGCTCAGCAGATTTTGAGTATTGCGATCGCCCGTCAAACCGAGTCAGGTGAGCTTTCCCGCGCTCAGCTGCTAGAAATTGCCGATGAATTGGGCATCTCTGCCGACACCATAGCCGCCGCCGAGCGCGAATGGGATGTCAAAAAGTATGAGCTGGCCGACCAAAGGCTATTCGACAGCCAGCGCCGCCAACGGTTTCACCATGGGCTGTCTCAATTCGCCATTTTTGGTGGTTTCTTGCTGCTGTTCTTGGTGCTGACCGGCGGCGTTGGGTTTTGGGGCGGGCTGGTGAAGTTTTTGCTTTATCTCGGAGTTGCCCCCTGGGGTCTTAAGCTCAGCTGGGATGCCTGGCGTATCTACCGCCCTAATGAGTATGGCTACCGCCAGGAATTTCAGCGCTGGCGGCGCAAGCAGCAGATGAAGCGGGTGGTTGGCGGTGCCATGCGGCGACTGCTGGGGCCGTCCTAGCGGCCTGCTAGATATCTCTAGGTTGCAGCCGCGCAGCGAGGCAGCTTAGGCGTGGGTATGGCTCTTGGTGGAAGTTGACGCCTGAACGCGCGATCGCACCCACCCAAACCATTCTTCTAATCCTTCGCCGGTCTTAGCCGAAACGGAAATAATCGTGCAGTGGGGATTCATCTGCCGCACGTTGGCTGCGATCTGCTCGATGTTCACGTCTAGGTAGGGAGCCAAATCTACCTTGGTGATCAGCAAACAGTCGGCCTCTTGAAACATGATCGGATACTTGAGAGGCTTGTCTTCTCCCTCAGTAATGCTCAGCAGGGCGATTTTGGCGTGTTCGCCCACCTCAAATTCGGCGGGGCAGACCAGGTTACCCACGTTTTCGACCAGCACCAGATCGAGGGCATTCGGGTCGTACTGGTGCTCTAGAGTGTGAATGCCACCGGCCACCATCTTGGCGTCCAGATGGCACGATCGCCCCGTATTAATCGCCACTACTGGCACCCCGTACTGGCGCAGGCGATCGGCATCCAGTTCGGTGGTCATGTCGCCTTCGATGACGGCGATCGCCAGCTTTTGGTGCAGCCCTTCCAAGGTGCGTTCCAGCAGCGCGGTCTTGCCTGCCCCTGGGCTGCTCATGATGTTCATGCAGGTGATGCCCCAGGCGTCGAAGTGAGCGCGGTTATGGTCGGCCCCCGCCTGGTTGACGTGGAGCAGATCGATACCAAGGGCAGCGTCAAAGGTTTGGTGCATGGAGGGAACAACTTTGGATTGGGAATTTTGGATATCCGGCTCCCCTCGCCCTCTGGGAGAGGGGCTGGGGGTGAGGGCATAAAAGAATTTTGGATGAGGCTCGGTATTCTATGCCGAGACTTTGGGCGGTGCATTGCTGCGCGTAGGCGAAGCCGCGCCTTAGCGCTATGCCCCCTACGGTTGGGCGATCGCCTCCGCATACTCTACCCGATCGATCTTTAGCTCGCGCCCCGAGCGAATATCGCCCATCGGCGCCTTGCAGGTGGGGCAGGCGTATTGCAAACCAATTTCAGGCCGATATTCACTCTGGCAGTCGTGACAAAAGGCCACCAGCGGCGTTTCGTTAATTACCAGCTCGGCCCCGTCTAGAAAGGTGCCCTTGGTCTGCACCTCGAAGGCAAACTGCAGGCCCACCGGCTCCACACAGGTGAATTTGCCCACGGTCAGGTGAACTTTTTCGATCGCGGGCTGCCCAGGCTGCACCTCCCACCAGTCGCGCACGGTAAGAATCAGGGCCTTGGTCATGTCTGTTTCATGCATGGCAGGAAAGTAAAAAGTGAGCAGATGAGGAAGACGGGGAGGTCAGGAGGTGGGGAGGGCTGCTTTCTTTCACCTCACCATCCTCGCCACCTCATCCTCCGTACCTAATGAACTCTTGACGCTAGAGCTAGTTCACTTACTGCCAGGGTTCATCCACACTCATGTTCGCTTCCTCATGGATGTAAGACGGCTTCTCGCGACGGGGCAGCTGACCCGACTTCACCAGGTGGGCCATGGTGTCGCAGATGACGCGGGTGGCCATTAGTGCCGTCATGTCGCTGACATCGTAGGGGGGCGAGACTTCCACCACTTCGATGCCGCAGACGGTGGTCTCTTGAATAATGCGCTTGAGCAGGTAGAGGGCTTCGCGGGGCAGCAGGCCACCGGGTTCGGGCCAGCCGGTGCCGGGCACAAAGCCCGCGTCAATGCAGTCGATGTCGAAGCTAATCCAAACGCAGTCGGTGCCGTCGGTGGCGCGGGCGATCGCAAAATCGGCAGCGGCGTCGAGGCCCATTTCGGTAATGTCGGTAACGGTGAGGATGTTGGTGGCTCGCTCGCGGCACACCTTCACCCCCTGCCGGGGCACCTGCCAGCCGCCAATACCCATCTGCACCAGGTTTTTGGCTGGAGCATTGGCCATGTTAGTGGCGTGGAACCAGGGGCAGGTGTGCATGCGCTCATCCAGGTCGGTCTCCTGGGTGTCAACGTGGCGATCGAAGTGGATGATGCCGACTTTCTTATCGCCCAGGTGGCGGCAGATGCCCCGCACCGTAGGGAAGCCAATAGAGTGGTCGCCCCCCAGCAAAATTGGGAACGCCCCCGAGGCAAACACGTGGGCCACGCCCTTAGAAATCTGGTCAAAGGATTTTTCGTTGTTGGCCGGAATGGTAAACACATCGCCCACGTCGCAGAGGGTGATACTCTCGCGCAGGTCAATCCCCATCTCAAAGTTGTAGGGGGTATAGAGGGCTGAAATGCGGCGAATGCCCTGGGGGCCAAAGCGGGTCCCGGGGCGGTAGGTGGTGCCCGAGTCGTGGGGAATGCCGACGATCGCCACGTCGAATTCCCCAACACGGCGCACATCTTCTATGTAGGGTGCTTTCAGAAAGGTGTTGATGCCCGCGTAGTGGGGCAGCTCGCCGCGAGAGAAGGTGGGAATGGTGCGATCGCGAATGCTCGCCGCTGCCTCTAGGCCATACTCTAGCCCCTGGGAAACTTCCTGCTGCCAGCCCGTCATGGGTAGGCGGGCTTCCATCTCTAGGGCACGCTGGGCCTCGGTCGAGTTGCCGTTCGGGCTTTGAAATACAGGATCATTGGATGGGTCGGTGGTCATCGGAACGCCTCGCAGGATTGCACTGAGCACTACACTAAACGCGATTCCCAGGGTGGGTATAGTAAAGCCCAGGAAAACCACGGAAGTTGAATGGTTCAACTCCTAGAATTCTCCCGGGCTTTTGTCCCGCCGTGTAGTTAGCGATGGCCCTTTAGGGGCCGGTCTTTGACCATCACCAACCTGCCTCTCTCGGACCAGGCGTTTGACCCATTAGCCAAACCGGAACCCTAGAGACATAAATTTTTCATGCAGATACTCTAAGCCCAGAACTCGCTCGGGTCAAGGCTGAGGCGACACAGCATCTTGGGTAGCGTCTGAAGGAGCCGCTGAGCCGTGGCGGGGGCGAAATAGGTGGGTGTGGTCGGGGTTGTAAAGGCGTGACCTGACCTTCTGCCCTCGCAGCGCTGGGCTAATTATATATAGCGTGGTGCGAATCAAGTCTTTTTCGCGGGTGGTTTTGGCCATCTCTGACAGGGGCACCACTAGAAGCTGCTCATCGGGCCAGCCGATGCGAAAGCAGATGGCCACTGGGGTATCTGACTCGTAGTGCTGCAAAAGTTGTGCCTGAGATTCTTCCACATGGCGAGCGCTGAGGTAGAGGCACAGACTAGTCTTGTGGGCTGCTAGGGAAGCTAAATCTTCCGCTTCCGGCACCTGGGTGCGCCCGCTGATGCGGGTGAGAATGATCGACTGTACCAGTCCCGGAATCGTCAGTTCGGCATTGAGCTTCGCCGCTGCCGCCTGGTAGGCGCTAATGCCCGGCACCACCTCAAAGGGCACCTCTGCTTCCGCCAGCGCCTGAATTTGCTCGTGAATGGCGCTGTAGAGGCTGGGATCGCCCGATTGCAGTCGAATCACCGACTTTCCCGCCTGCACTCGCTCTACCATCAGCGGCAAAATACTCTCTAGGGTCATAGTGGCAGTGCCGATGCGCTCGGCGTCGGGACGGGTCCACTCTAAAATTTGCTGGGGCACCAGAGAGTTGGCGTAGAGAATCACATCTGCCTGGCTCAGCAGTCGCTGGGCCTTAACCGTCAATAGCTCCGGGTCGCCCGGCCCGGCCCCGACGATGTACACTCCCGGCGCTAGGGCCGCCCCTGCAGCAGGGGCATGGGCGGGAAAATCTTCGATTCTAGAGGAGGTCACAGGGCTAGCCATAGGGCAAACGTCAACAATTCACACAGCCATTGGATCATAGCCACTTTGTTTCAAGTAACCGTGAACTCTAGGTATTTCCCCGGGATTTAGCGATCGCTCTAGGAGATTGGAGCGGTAGATGCACCCTGATTCGGACCCCTGAGGATAGCTAACTCAGGGGTCTTTTTGTCTTGGGGATGAGAGCTATTCCCTCGTTGCTGCACCCTAGAACCAGGAACTTAATGCCTCTCGATGGGCTTGTTGCTGACTGTGGGGCCGCGACAGCGCCGGAGTGAACTTAGATTTCTGTGTTTAGGAATCGCTTTGAATTGGCTCACGTTACAGCCGAGTCGGTGGCCCGAGCGGAGTTGAGCAGCGGTGCACCAATGCCCAGCGCCACCCGGGGTGACCCACTTTAGCCGCTCACAGAAATAGTGCGGGTTTGCGCTAATCTGTGACAGATGCATCGAACGCAACACTAGATAGCTGGGTTCAGCAGTACGCACCTATGGCTGAAGCAGGACAGGGAGAACGATTGCTCGGAGGCCACTACCGAGTGCTGCGGCAGCTCAGTCGGGGCAGCTTTGGCGATACCTACCTGGCCGAAGACACCCACCGATTTCAAGAACTCTGCGTGCTGAAGGAGTTTAACCCTCAGGTGCCCGGCAAGCTGGCTTTGGATAAAGCCCAAACTCTGTTTGAGCGCGAGGCCAGCATTCTCTATCAGATCAACCATCCCCAGGTGCCTCGGTTTCGTGAGCTGCTGAGGGATCAAGGACGGCTGTTTTT
Organism: Nodosilinea sp. FACHB-141; assembly: GCF_014696135.1. Classification (NCBI taxonomy): domain Bacteria; kingdom Bacillati; phylum Cyanobacteriota; class Cyanophyceae; order Nodosilineales; family Nodosilineaceae; genus Nodosilinea; species Nodosilinea sp. FACHB-141. The sequence goes on from NZ_JACJPP010000007.1 coordinate 136,535, forward strand.
GGTGCAAGACTACGTCGAAGGCCCCACCTACCGGGAACTGCTCGATCGCCGTCGCGCTGTTGGTGAGAGCTTTAGCGAAGCAGAGGGGGTGCAGTTTTTGATGCAAACGCTGCCGCTGCTGCAATACCTGCACAGCATAGGTATCGTGCATCGCAATATTTCGCCCGACAACCTGATTCAACGCAATGCCGACGGTCGGCCGGTGCTCATCGACTTTGGCGGCGTGAAGCAGCTGGTGGTGAATGTGCGCTATCAGCTAGGGGTAGCTCAGCCCTACCAGGCCGCCGATGGCACCATCACCCGCCTGGGCACCGTGGGCTATGCCCCCGAAGAACAGCTTGAATCAGGTCAAGTGAGCCCGGCTACCGATCTCTACGCTCTGGGCATGACCACCCTGGTGCTGCTGACGGGCAAAGACCCCGACGCCCTCTACGACGATCGCCGCGATCGCTGGGTTTGGCCAGAGCAGGTTGAGCTATCGGCTACCCTAAGCCAGGTGCTGACTCAGTTGGCGGCTCACGAACCGGGCGATCGCTACCAGTCCGCCGGGCAGGCGCTGGCTGCCCTTAACCTGGCCCACCCCGACGCGCTCTCAGCGACCAGGTCGCAGCCCATGCCCGTTCGCATGCAGCCCACGGTGCCACCGCCCCAACCCGAACCACCGAGGCCAGCGCCCACGATGGCGGTCGCCCCAGCGGCTCCCTATGCGCCACCTATGGCCCACGACCCCACGGCCACAGTGGCTCCGCCGCCTCGGGCTGTGCCGGTGCAAAAAACATCGCCGGGGTGCTGGCCTGCGTTGGCCGGGCTGCTGGTCATGGTGGGAGCCGCCGGAGGGCTGTGGTGGTGGCTCGATCCCCTGAGCCAGTTTGGGGGGGCTGGCTCTGAAGTCGTCTCGCCTGGTGGCAGTGATACCAGCAATCCCAACCTTAGCGAGGCCGAGCGCGATCGCAAACAGGCTCTGCGCGATCGCGCCGTCGCCCTCAGCGTTGACTGGTCCTACATCTCGCGCTTAACAGACCAACTGTTTTATGAGCAAAACCCCGATCGCCAGGGCACCCAGCTTACCGATCAGCCCCAGGATGAGCCCCTGCGAGCGGCGTGGGATGCGATCGCTGCTGACAATTTAAACCTGATTGAAGCCAACCTCAGCACCGACGCCCGCAGCAAGCTAGGCCGCTATAACCCCACCGACAGCGATCGCTGGAAGAGCCAGGTCAACGCCCTCTACGTCAGCAGCAACGCCCTCTACGATCTGGCTGATGCCCGTTTTGGCCAGCTGTTTCCGGGGCGGGAAAGGGAGGGCTTTGTCGAAACTGCCGTTGACCAAATCTGGTTTGCGCTGGCCCAAGACCAAGTTAACGCCATGGAATCTGGCGAAAACCTGAGTGAGGTTACCTTTGAGCAGGGCACCTTCAACCAGCAGCAGGAAGGCAATCTCAGCCCTGGCCATGGCCAGATCTATGTTGTCAATCTCACCGCTCAGCAGTTGCTTCGACTAAACCTGCAAGCCCCACCGGAGAGCACCCGCCTCTCGCTCTACGTGCCGGTGCCCACCGACGAGCTGCCCCATATTCTGGCCGATGCCCAACAAAACACCTGGGCCGGAGAGCTGCCCCAGTCAGGTTACTACGAGATTGTGGTGGTGTCTCAATCAGAGAATGTCATTCCCTACCGCCTCACCGTGGCAGTTGATAACGTCATCAACGACATTATTAACCAGCCAGATCCGCCTGAAAAGAACAATTGACGTCAGCACAGCCTGCTCTCTCTACCGTTTCCGATTGTTACCTTTTGCAACTTTGGGAGCAACTTAGGGCGATATTTGTTGGGGTCAACGCACTTTCCCACGGTTATGAACCACATTCTGAGCACCTCCATTCGGGAGTCTGACGGTCGGTACCTAAGCGATTCAGAACTACGGCCCCTAGCCCAGTTTGTGGCGTCCTTTGATACGCGTTTTAAGACCTATACTCGCCTGAGAGCAGACAGTGAAACCCTGGTGCTCAACACCCTGCGCCAGCTCATGGTGAGTTCCTATCGCGATGTGGTTCAAGTGCACGGAGCCAAGTGCCAGCGCGACATGCTCTATACCCTAGAGTGCATCGCCAAAGCCGTTCTGCTCGATGACCCCGACGGTTTTATGGAAGAGTATGTGATGTGGATGCAGAACATTACCCGCGCCCTGCATAAACAAGACTCTGCGATCGTCGCCTACCGTAGCCTGCAAGCTCAAGTTCTGACTGCCTTACCCGAGACCTCAGCTCAGCTTATCAACAGCTATTTAGACAAACTCATCCAAGCCTTGAGCGATGGTCTGTAGACCGGCCGCAACAACACCATAACTTCATGCCCCGGGTTGTTGCTGGCTCGAGTTAGCTGGGAAGACTAGAGGGTAACTGGTGCTTTCATGGTTTAGCGCTGATGAGTCTACGCAATAACGCCTACGCCACAGTTGCTTCGAGGGCAAATATTTTGACTCATTCCGCTGCGCCTAAGCCTTACCTGATCAGGCTTTCGACCTTTCAGCAGCAGCCGCTACTGGGCGACTATAGGCAGGGTCAGCTGTGCCTCAACGACTGCGGCCAGATTGTGGCCGACGAGTGGGTACGAGCTGCCGCCAACCGCAAAGGCATCGACCTTGATGTCTGGACGATCACCCCCACTAGCCTACAAAGCGTTGTCTTTTTGCAAGTGCCAGCTACGGTTGGTGCTGGGCTAACCGGCCTCCACGAAGGCCAAAAACCCTGGCTGCTGTCGTCATTTATTGCCAGCTTTAAAGCGGTAGCGGCCAAGCGCATTAACCTGCGGCTAAACCAGCTGGGGCAGTCGGTGTGGCAGCGCAACTATGACGAGCACCTGATTGGTGACGATGACTATCTAGCCGAGCTGCGCTATAAGCTGCAAAGCCAGAACCAACAGCCCACTGTATAGACATCTCCAAAAGGTTATGCAAAGTGTTTTAAGGGGTCTGGCGATCGCTAGGTCTCTTGAGAGCGATCGCCCTATGCTTTCACAAACGGGGGATTAAGAGGCTTTAAACTCAGCTCTAGCCCGCTAGTTTGGCCTTAACCAAAGCCTGCACCTTGCCGCCATCGGCGCGGCCTTTGAGCTGCTGCATGACTGGTCCCATCACTTTACCCATATCTTTGGGCGACGAGGCCCCCGTTTGGGCGATCAGATCATCAATGACGGCTTCGACCTCGGCATCGCTGAGCTGCTGGGGCAAATATTCTTCGATAATGGCTAGTTCCTGAGCTTCCTGGGCAGCCAGCTCGTCGCGCCCAGCCTTTTGGTACTGCTCAATGGAGTCTTTGCGCTGTTTGGCCAGCTGGGTCAGCACCTCTAGCTCTTGATCGGCGGTGAGCTCATCTTGTCCGCTGGGGCGCACCAGGGACTCTTTTTCGAGAATCACTTTTTTGATGCTGCGCACCGTCTCTAGGCGCACCTTATCTTTAGCCTTCATGGCGGTTTTGATGTCGTCGCTGATGCGGTCTTTTAGACTCATGGGGAAGATTCCTTACGCCTATCTCGACGGCGCGCTGTAGGCTACCCTTTCACTTTAATTCAAACCGCTGGTTGGACGATCAGGAGATGGGGAGGCGAGGACGATAAAGGAAGAGAGCAAGGTAAAAGGCAGATATCTAAGCACTCTTTATCTTCCTCATCCACCCATTTCCTCCATCTCTTCATCTTTCCGATTTTCCAACTGCTGTTCTAAAAAAATTACTAAATCAGCGCAGGTGAACAGCTGGGTTTCGTCGAAGTACTCGCTGATATCGAGATCAAAAGTTTCATAGAAGTCTTCGCAGAGGGTGAGACTCCAGTCAAACCAGCACACCGCTGGAAACGACAGATCGTCAACCAGGTTATCGCTGGGTTTTACGCAGCCGATCTCGAGACCGGAGTAGGCAGTGAGCTGCTGGTAGACAAAGTCAATCAGCGGTTTGGGCAGAGGCCGACGTACTGCTGGCGGGGTCCAATGGTAGCGGTACCACTCGTCGCAGGTGAGGCATCGGCGCGATCGCAGCCACTGGTTCACCCGTTGACGGGCGACCATGTCGGGGCTGAGGGCCATATAGGTGGTAAGGCTATTGACAAAGTTTTTCAACGGTTGCCACATCGGTTGCTTGAACGTCGAGCCCCAAAATTGCTTCTGGGGCTTGGCCTCTGGGGCTTGCTTAGAGTGTGCCCAGGGTAACGGTCTAAGTCATGATTTCGGCATGAACTTAGCTCAGTCCAGGCTCAATCCGCAAAGCTCAGCCAGGGTAGCGGTAAAGCTCGGGTAGGAAACCGCTGCCGCTTCGGCCCGCTGTACCTGCATTGAGCCTTTGACTCGCAGGGCGGCGATCGCCAGACTCATTGCGACTCGATGATCAGTGTAACTGTCGACGACGGCCCCTGTGAGGGGGGTGCCACCATAGATGGTAAGGCCGTCGGGGTGTTCTTCAACGCGGGCACCCAGTTGGGCAAGCTGGCTGGCCATAACGGCGATGCGATCGCACTCCTTTACCCGCAATTCCTCGGCGTCAGTGATCACCGTGGTGCCCTCAGCAAACAGAGCTGCCACTGCCAAAATCGGCACCTCGTCGATCATGCGGGGGATTAGGTCGCCGCTCAAGGTGGTGGCTTTGAGGCGGCTGTGGCGTACCCGCAGATCGGCCACGGGTTCTCCGGTAACCTCACGCGGATTCTCTAAGGTGATGTCGGCTTCCATGGCTTCTAGGGCGTCGAGGATGCCAGTGCGAGTGGGGTTGATGCCCACATTCTCAATGACTAGATTGGAGCCGGGGGTAATGGCTCCAGCTACTAGCCAAAAGGCGGCCGAGCTGATGTCGCCAGGGACCACCACGGTTTGCCCGGTGAGGGTGGCTGGTCCGCGCACGGTGACGCTACAGGTGTCGGCATCTACGGCAATGTCGGCCCCAAAGGCTCGCAGCATACGCTCGCTGTGGTCGCGCGACAGACTGGGCTCAGTCACAGTGGTTTCGCCCTCGGTCAGCAGCCCGGCCAGTAAAATGCAGGACTTGATCTGGGCAGAGGCCACGGGGGAGCGGTAGTGGATGGGTTTGAGGGACTGCCCCCGCACCGCTAGGGGAGCGAGGCGGTTATTCTGCCGGCCCCAAATCTCTGCGCCCATTTGACTGAGGGGTTTAATTACCCGATCCATAGGGCGCGATCGCAGTGAACCATCGCCCGTGACTGCAAAATAGCGATCGGGGTGGGACGCCAGCAGCCCCAGCATCAGCCGCAGGGTGGTGCCCGAATTCCCGGCGTTGAGCACGTCCGTCGGTTCCTGCAAATTGCCTAAGCCCACCCCCTGCACCGTTACCCATTCGTCCTCAAGCGATGACATATTAACGCCCATGGCCTGAAAGCAGGCGGCGGTGCTGCGCGGGTCTTCCCCCAGCAGCAGGCCCTGAATGCGAGTTTCACCCTGGGCGATCGCCCCTAGCATCAGCGATCGGTGGGAAATTGACTTATCCCCCGGCACCCGCACCCGGCCTCGCAGCGCCACCCCATCGTCAGGGAATTCAAGGGTCAGGGTTTGATGCGGGGCAGCGTCAGTCAACTCAATGCGGGCAGTCATGGCAGCGGTAATGAAAAGCCGATGCTGATCGTACCCTATTGCAGTCCGGCCTAGGATGCCACGATTGGGGTCTTGGGGCGGGCAAAAATCATACGGCCAGCGGAGGTTTGTAGGGATCCTGTCACCACCACCTCTAGCTCTTCGCCGATGTAGTCGCGGCCTTCTTCGACTACGACCATGGTGCCGTCGTTGAGGTAGCCCACGCCCTGGGAGGGCTCTTTGCCCTCTTTGAGAATCTTCAGATCAATGTCGTCACCGGGCAGGTAGGCGGGGCGAATAGCCTGGGCTAGGTCATTAATGTTGAGGACTTCGACATCCTGGAAGCTGGCGACTTTGTTGAGGTTGTAGTCGTTGGTAAGCAGCATGGCGTTGAGTTCCTGGGCCAGCTTCACCAGCTTGGCATCCACTGTGGGGATGTCGTCATAGTCGACGGAGTTGATCAACAAGCGGTTGGGGTAGGACTCGCGAATGCGGTTCAGCACATCTAGCCCACGTCGGCCGCGATCGCGCTTTTGGTCATTGCTGGCATCGGCCACATTTTGAAGCTCTTGCAACACGAACTGGGGCACCAGCAGCTGCCCCTCCAAAAAGCCCGTTTCCATTAACCCTTCGATGCGGCCATCGATAATGCAGCTGGTATCAAGCACCTTGGTTTTGCTGGGCTTGAGGGTGCCCTCGGCCACCAAGGTTGACTCTAGCGTGCTGGGGCTGATCAGGCGCAGCAGCGATCGCCCGTGGGTATCGGCCAGGTTCATGCCCGACACCGCAAACAGCACGCTGCCTAGTACCGCCGTCATCGGCTTGATAAAGCCAAACTCTGAGGGAATGGGCAACAGAAACAGCGGCGCCAGCATCAGGTTGGCGATTAGCAGGCCCAGCACCAGACCCACGGCGCGGGTGAGAATGCGATCGGGCGGTAGTTCTTTAACCTGGCGTTCTAGACGGCGGTAGCTGGTCTGCATGACTAGGCCCAAGCCGGTGCCAATCAGCCCACCGAACACGGCCGTCACCGCACCCAGGGCCTCAATGTTGGTGACCTGCTGCAAAATTGGCTGGGGCAGCAGATCAATGCTGTAGAACCCAATGCCCGCCCCGGCCAGGATAAATGAAAATATAATCAGTGCGTCTAGCATGGTGGTCTGCGGCTCTGGCCTTGATTTTGCAGCGGGTAGAGGCTGAGTGCCTATCCCTCTCAGTGTACTCCCCTGGATCAAAAGCAACCGACGAAACGCCACTAGGGGAGCCAGGTTGGCAAAAGTATACCGCTAATGCCCATCTTCCTAGCCGCCCCACCGGCTCTGCAATAATGGGGGGGTTACTGCACTTGCGTTCTTCATGGCTTTGCCCTTTTTGCGATCGGCGGTGGTTCAACTGACGGCCTATACCCCTCATGTTGAGTCGGCAGACGACCCGTCTCCAGCTAGTTTCGACATTCTTGATACCAATGAGTGCCCCTACGACCTGCCCGAGGCGCTCAAAGAAAAGCTGGCCTGGCACCTGCACCACGATGTCGCTGCCAACCGCTACCCCGACGGTGGGCATGGGGCATTGAAGAGCGCGATCGCCCAGTACGTCACCGAATCCGCCAGCAGAGTCGTGGTTAGCGCCGACCACATCTCCGTCGGCAATGGCTCTGACGAACTGATTCGCTCGCTGCTGATCGCCACCTGCATTGGGGGTGAAGGGTCGGTGCTGGTGGCCAATCCCACCTTTTCGATGTACGGCATTCTCGCCCGCACCCTAGGCATTCCGGTGGTGACGGTGGGGCGGAGCGAGGAAACTTTTGAGGTGGATCTGGCAGCGGCGCAGCAGGCGATCGACTCTCCTCCAGAATTGCCGGTGCGAGTAGTGTTTATGGTGCACCCCAACTCTCCCACGGGCAACGCCCTCACCGCCGCAGAGTTGGATTGGCTCAGATCTTTGCCTCCCGAGATCTTGGTTGTGGTGGATGAGGCCTATTTTGAATTCAGCCAGCAGACCACCGTGGCGGAGGTACTGGCTCAGCCTAACTGGGTGGTGATGCGAACATTCTCGAAAGCATTTCGCTTAGCGGCTTATCGAGTGGGTTATACCGTGGCGAATTCAGAGTTGACTCAAGCGCTTGAAAAAGTGCGACTGCCCTATAACCTGCCCAGTCTTACCCAGGCGGCGGCTCAACTGGCTCTAGCTCACCGGCAGGAGTTATTGGCGGTGGTGCCCGAGATTCAGCAGCAACGGCGGGAATTAGCGGCGGCGATCGCCCAACACACCCCTTTACATCTCTGGCCCAGCGACGCCAACTTTCTCTACGGGCGACCGCCAGTGCCTTCTGGCCAATCCCCAAACGCAGAGCTAGAGCGCTGGTTCAACTGTCTGCGCAGGCAAGGAACGCTGGTGCGCCACACGGGCGGCGGCCTAAGAATTACTATCGGCACCCCGACGGAGAATCAGCGAACTTTAGCTCACATGCAGCAGCTGTAGGATTCTTCGCTGAAACCTGTTCATCACCCGCAATGTAGTTGGGCAAATGCCATTTGCCCCTACACCAGGGCGCGAGCGCGGCGAACGGTGTAGGGAAGCACGCCCACAAGCAGGGCAAATGCCTCGTCGGGCACGTTGTCGACAATGTTCTGATCGAAGTAGCTCTTGAACTGTTCGAGGATGAGCTGGGCGCGATCGATGGGCACCGGCTTATCAGTGAAATTTTGGGTCAGCCGCACCCACTGCAGGCGAATTTTGAGGGCTTTTTGCTGGGCCTCGGCCGACTCGGGAGAAATTAGCGACAGGCTGCCCAGGGGAATCACGGCTCGGCAATCGGCATCCAGGCCACCACCCACGGCGGCACCAGGGCCGGCAAACTCGGTATAAAACTCTTTGTGGATAATCAAACCGTTGCGACGGCGGCTGTTGACAACCCACAGTTCGCCGCCGCGAATCCTAGCCAGAATGTCATCTTCCTCTGACAGCAGGCCAGACTCAAAAAATGGGTTTGACAGGCTATCCACTGGGCTAACGGCGTAGGGACACATAGGCCGAGATGCCGCAGAAAATCCAGGGGAGTGCAGAGAACTCCCGTATCTAGGTCCTGGAATATTCTGCTCAAAATTGGAGATCATCCCCGTCACATAGTAGCGACAACAGCTCAATTAGCTACAGTCTGGGTTCTTTTTGGGTGCTCTGATTACAGAGGTGCCCAGGCCTTCATTCTAGGGTAAACGCCTACCAGACCCTCCGTGAAGTGTTTAGCTACGCTGAAGTAGGGATAAATTTCTCTGCTTGTAGCTTGATGTTTCTGTGAAGTTGCCCGGTTGGACTAGGGCTTGGTTGGATGAGTCGGCAGCTGTAGGGTTTTGTGCATCATCAGCCGACGGGCCTGTAGCCCTAGCCACGAGGCTGGTGAGTCTTCGGTCTGCACGACCGAAAATCCGGCCTTGCGGTAAAGCGCTCGGGCTGCCAGGTTGTCTTCCATGACGTGGAGTTGCAGCTCACGGATACCCCACCGTTGCGCCACCTGTTCGCACGATCGCAGCAGAGTAAGAGCAACGCCCTGCCGCCTAAAGGTTTGATCTACAGCCAGATTTGAAATATAGACGTGGCGATCGCCCTGCCAGGGCCAGGGCTGGCGTAGCGAGGCTTCAACAGTGCCAGCAACTGCCTCTTCATTGCTTGCAATAGAACCTGCGGTGGGGATAGCGACGGCAGCTAGGCAAGCGTAGCGAGGCGACTGGGCCTTGAGTCGCTGCTTTAGGTCTTCGTAAATGCCGAGTCGAATGAAGGGATATACCCACTGCCGCCAGCCGTCGCGGTTATAAAAGCTGGCGGTGAGCACATCGGTAAGGCGATCGAGGTCGCGCAAAGTGACTGTGCGAACATGCGGCTGGGGTGCTGCCGAGGCCGAAAGGGGAGAAATATTTGGGTCGGCCTGTACCATGAGCCTCTGCGGCAAACACAACTACTGCCAGCGCTGCCGTTCGCGGAGCGAGTGCGCAGCACTTAACCGGACGTTTGGCCATCGCCTTAGCAGTCAATATACCCTTCTCTACCTGCCCAAGGGGTACGATCTAGAGAATCGTTTTATTTACAGCTCGACAACGCTGATACTGTCTTTGGTCTGCCCTAGCGAGGGCATCGCTAGCTATGGCCAACTCTCCATTTCTGACGACCTTTGCCCGCCACCGCGACCCCAAGCTGCTGTGGCCAGTGGCTGCTGTGGCCTCAGTGCTAACCCACGGTCTAGCACTGGGTATGGTACGTACTCTTGCTATTCAAACCCCTACCCTGCCTGAGGGCGAAGTGGCTCCGTTACCCATTCAGCTGGTGGAGTTGTCTGCCGAGCAGGCTGCCCCTGGACCGACCGCTAAAGACACAGGTGCCGCATCCTTAGCTGAAGCCTCGATCGCAGCAGTGGCATCGGCAGATGCCGCTACACCCCTAGCCGCTCAGGCCGCCCCAGCAGCAGAGGCTCCGTCTGTTACCCCCCTGCCCCCGACGCCAGAACCGCCGGTTGCACCAGCCCCTCAGCCAGCGGCCCCTCCAGTGGATAGTCCGCCGGTTGCACCAGCCCCTCAGCCGACTCCCGCTCCAGCAACATCGGCACCACCTGTGGCTTCAGCTCCCCCCCGTCCAGAGCCAGTGGTGCCCGCCCCAGCGGTCAGCCGACCCCCAGGAGCAGAGGGCTCGCCTGGGGTGGAGAATCCTGCCCCCGTTGCGCCGCCACCATCAGCACCCCCAGGGAATGCCGCACCGGGTGGAGCTGAAGGACAGGGCGGACAGGTGGTGCCCGTGGGTCTTCGCCTTGATCCCAATGGCAGGGATATTCCTGAAACGGCTCCCCAGCTGCTAAATACCAGCGCCATTGCCATGCGACCTTTGGCATCGAGCTGTGGGTTTGCCAACCTAGACGCGCTGCTAGCGGGAGTTCCGGCTGCCTCGGTGCAAATGCAAATTCGGGTGGAGCCCAGCGGCGAAATCTCCAACGTTCGGCTGCTACAGGGCACGGGCAGCAGCGCGGTGGATGATTTGGTGGGTTGCGTAGTGCGGCAGCGTCTACGCCTGCAACCGGCTAGCTCAGCGGGGGTATCCCAGCTGACGGATGCGTTTATTTTGGATGCTCAGATTCAGTTCTAGAACTGTCTATGGTGGATGGGGCTTTTGTATGCCGGGAGCGAAGTTTCTAGGAAAGAATTTGGGACGACAGCGCAACAACCTTGCTTTTTACGATCAGCAGGCTGCCCGTTGGTGGGACGAAACTGCCACCATTGCGCCGCTCAATCGTTTGAACCCGCTGAGGTTCGAATATTTTGATCGGGTCATACCCCACTGGAAAGGGCTGAGGGTGCTGGATGTCGGCTGTGGTGGGGGCTTTACCTGCGAGTTTTTGGCTCACCAAGGGGCTCAGGTTTGGGGGCTAGACCAGTCGGCCAGTTGTATTGCGGCAGCTCAGGCCCATGCCGAGGCGGAGGGCTGGCTGATTACCTACTGCCGGGGTGTGGCAGAAGCGCTGCCCTTTGAGGCGGCTGCCTTTGATGTGGTGGTCTGTGTGGATGTGCTGGAGCACGTGGCCGACCCCCTAAAATCGGTGCAGGAAATCAGCCGGGTGCTGAGACCTGGCGGGTTGTTTTGCTTTGACACGATTAACCGCACGGCGCGATCGCGCTTAGTCATGATCTGGCTGCTAGAGAACATCCTGCGCCAGATTCCGGTGGGTATTCACGACTGGGAGAAGTTCATCACCCCCGATGAGCTGCGCGCCATGCTGACCCAGGCGGGCTTTGGGGCGGTCAAGATGGATGGCTTCAATCTGTTTGGCAGCACGGTGAGGGAAGCGGTGGCGGCCTATCGGCTATATCAGACGACGGGCAAGTTTGAGGCGCGCTTTGATGGTGATATGCGAGTGATGTATATCGGCACGGCGGTCAAGGGGCGTGCGGAGCAGGTAGGTAAGCGAGGTTAACATTCGCGCGGATGGTGTAGGTGGGCGGTGGCGTTGAAGCGTTTGATGCGCCACAGTTCGCTATTGAGACGGTTGAGGCCGGGTTGAAGCCAGCGATCGCGATCGAGCCAAAATTCAAACAGGGCGGTGTTGGCCATGGGTAGACCCCAGGCGCGATCGCAGCCCATTAGACAGGCGATCGCGTGCTGCAAAATCCAGTGGTGACCAATGACGAGAACGCGATCGCCGTTACAGTGACGCTCGATCAGCCCATCCACCACCCGCTGGGCTCGGTTGTGGCCCTGCTCCAGGGTTTCGGCCTGGGGAATGGGTTGCCAGTCAAGGTTGGTTTCGAGCTGGTGGCAGAGGTCAGGGTAGCGATCGCAGGCTTCTGCCCAGGTCAGACCGGTAAAGATGCCGGCGTCGTATTCTTTGAGGTCATCCAGCAGGGTCACGGGTACCGTCTGATCAGAGGCTAGGGTCGTAGCGTGAGGAGTTCCTGCGATCGCGGCGTGTGTGGCTGAATTCGGTTCATTAGCAGCTTGAAAAGCCTCTTTTCCTAGGCCTTTGACTATTTCTGCCAGGGTGGCGGTTGAGCGTGCCAAGGGGCTGCAATAGATGTGGGTAGGGTGCCAGCCGGTGGTGGCCAAATGTTGGCCTAACCGTTGCGACTGCTCCATGCCTAGGGGGGTTAGCCCGGTAGAGCTGCATCCTTCCATTCGGCCCTCGGTGTTGCCCACCGACTGGCCGTGACGCACAAGCAGCAGTTTGAGAACAGTCATCGGCTCGACTCAACAGTAAGCTATCCCAAACCTAAGTTTAGGTCGCCCATTGGGCGACCTTTTCCATAGACGGCTAGATTCAGAGGGTGATCAACCAGGTGCGCTTGGGCTTGCTCGAGAGCGATCGGCAGAAGATTCTCTGGATCTGGAGGGGAAGCCGTCGATGGGGTTAGGGGAGTAGAGGGTGAGTAGGCAGGGGATGAAGGGTAGGCTAGGGGAATCAGGAAAGTGTCTATTGATGCGCCCAGAATGCTGGAAGCATGCCAAGATGCTAGGAAAATTGCCTAGATTTACGGTTTACCTATGGTTTGCTCGGTTCACCCAACGTCGCCGTTTGCCTGCCGCTGTGGTCTCGATGCTGTCGATCGACAGCGGTTAGGCCTATTCCTGAGCGTAGTGCTGGGGTTTGCGGTGGTGGAATGGCTGGTAGGTAGCCAGAGTCACAGCCTGGCGCTTCAGTCAGACGCGGGGCACATGCTGACGGATGTGGGGGCGATCGCCCTGGCGCTGTCGGCGAGCTGGCTGACCCGGCTGACGCTGGCCCGACCTCGACCGGGGCAGCCTCGTTTGGAGGCGATCGCGGCTCTGGTCAATGGCTTGGGGTTGTTGGCCATGGCGGGGTTGATTTCCCTAGAGGCTTGGCAGCACTTAAGTGCGCCACCTGTGGCCTTGGTCAGCGGGCCAATGCTGGGAACGGCTCTGGTGGGCCTGGCCATTAACGGATTTGGGGTGTGGCTGCTGCACGGCCAGGGCAACGAGTCGCTGAACCGGCGCGGGGCATTTTTGCATGTGGTGGCTGACCTGGTGAGCTCGGTGGGAGTCATCGTGGGGGCGCTGTGTATGGCGCTGTTCCACTGGTTTTGGGTGGATGGGGCCTTGAGTTTGGCGATCGCCCTGCTGATTGGCAGTAGTGCCCTGCCGCTGATCTACCAAAGCTGGGGCTACCTGAGGGGCAATAGGGGCAATGCTGGCCCAGACCTATCCGCCCTTGGGTTTCTAGAGGCCGGGCGCACTGACCTGAGTGCCCACATCTTGGGGTCATTCTCCTCTAGCGCGCCGTTGGTAACGGCTTTGGGTAACAAACCTGGTGTATTGGCGACAAAACTGCACCACAACGGCTTTTAGATTCTAATATTCATAGCTAGGTGGCCATCTCTGCATGGGCCAGCACTGCACTGTGTCTACGGGAGTTAAACCATGGGTACCTGGGTTAAGGAAACCGATGAAGCTTTTTACTTGATGCAGGGAAACCAGTGGATCTCCCGCATTCAGAAGCGCCCCTCTGCCGGAAACCCCAACGAGCGGGTGCTGAATGTGGAAGGCATGCGGGAGTGGTTCTTGCGATCGGATTCGCCTCTAGCCATGACGGTGTCGGTAGGCACTGGCGGGCCAGAACCAGAGCAGGCTGGTTCCTCGAGTGGCGGCCAGACCCCACCGCCTGAGGGAGAAACTCCACTCCCCATAGGCGGTGACACCTCGCCCGAAGAGCCTGGTTCGGGAGGAGAACCCGCTCCCGAACCGGCTAAGAACCTGGCGCTGCGAGTCAAGAGCACGACCTACTTTAAGCTCCAGCCCAAACTGGCCAACGAGCTGACTGATGCTGAGAAGGTGCTGGTCACCAACGGTACGACCTTAAACATTCAGTACTACATCGACGTAGGCAAAAACCACTGGCAGGTGCAGCTGCTCGAACCCACCCTGGGCGATAAAACCAATCGCACCTGGTATGTCTACACCCCAGACATTGATGTGCTGACTGGCGTTCGGCTACGGGTGATCAGCGATACCCTCTTCAAGACCGAGCCTAAAATATCGTCGCAGCTGAGCGAGTCGCAGAAGTTGTTTGTCAAAAACGGCACGCAGGTAAGTCTGCTGGCCTTTAAGCCAGCAGCGGGCGACCACTACGAGATTGAACTCGCCGATGCGATCGCGGGGGCCGAAGTCAACACCAAGTGGTATGTCTACAGCCTCGACACCAAGGTAGACGGCAACCGTCAGACCTTGGAGGTTACGGGTGACACTATCTTCAAGGCTCGGCCAGTGCAAGCCAGCCAGCTCTCTGATGCCGATAAGGTGCTGGTGAAGAAGGGCACAGTGTTCTTGTTAAACTCCTACGCTCAGCCCGAGAGCAACCATGTGCGGGTGGCCCTGCAAGGCGCCTTTCTCGGCCCCCAAAACCGCACGTCTTGGCATGCCTATGTGCCTGATATTCAAATTTCGGGCACCGAGCTTGGCAACCGTCCCAGTGACCAAGGGCCAGGGCAGCCCACTAACCCAGCCGATCGGGGCGTGGCGATGAGCTTCCCTGGGTTTACGGGCACCTACTACTCCAACGACCCGATTCAGCCTAAAAACCGCTACGGGGTGCGGGGCAACTTTACCTGGGGCGAGGCTCTGCACGTCAACCGCTCTACGGGGGCCTACCGTCGCCCCGCCAACGCTGGCGTCATCTACAACATTTTGAAAGTGGCCGATGCCATGGAAGAAATTCGCAAAATGTACGGCGATAAGCCACTAAAAATTAATTCCTGGTATCGTGATCCGGCTACCAACGCGGCGGTCGGCGGAGCCTCGATGTCGCGTCACCTATCAGGCGATGCGGTGGACTTTGTGGTGCCCGGCGTGCGGTGCTATGACGTGTATGCGCGGCTCAACGGCTGGTGGGGCAGCCGGGGCGGCTTGGCCAGCTCTTCAGTGTTTACCCACATCGACGTGCGGGGTTACCGAGCCCGCTGGAGCTACGGCTACTAGGCCAGGTCGCGTTTTGCAAGTTTGGATGGCTCTGCGATGGCGAAAAGCTCGTCGTAGAGCCGTTTTGCGATATCGGTATCCTTGGTCAAATCGCTCTGCAATAGCTTTGACTGACACCTCACGTTCTGTAGGGGCGCAGCATGCTGCGCCCCTACGTGGGGGAATTAGAGACGTCAGAAGGTTTTTGGCTTTAGCAATGCTCACGCTGGCGCTGAGCTTGGGAGGAATTCCGATAGCAGGCCTGGCGCTTTTGCCACCGCCGGAGACGGCTCTTACCCCCGATCTGGCAAATTTTCTCTTGGTGAGATCTTACGACTTAGGCATGGCCAGTCTGGCCCAGAGTGGCACGGAGGTTGGCACCATGCCGCTGGCGCTGACCGGGGCGATCGCCCTTCCCCCCGGCGATTCCCCTATTCCCTGGGTTGTGGTGCTCCACGGTCGCCATGCTGGATGTCACTTTCAGCCCGAGGCTACTAGCCAGTGGCCCTGTGCTCCTGAACCTCGCTTTGACCTAGGCTTTGCCTACCTGGCCCAGTCTTTGGCTGAGGCCGGCTACGGTGTGCTGATTCCTAATCTAAATGCGGCCTTTAGCGAAACCTACGGGGCCACCGCCGACACCCGCAACGACTTCGCTGACCAGCGCAGCGGCCAAATTATTGACGCCCACCTCACCCGTCTGGCCCTGGCCCACCGAGGGGATGATGCCGGCTTTGGAATTTCTCTGACTGGGCGGGTTGACTCGACTCGTCTGGCGATGGTGGGTCACTCTATGGGCGGCGGCGCAGCGACCCTCAGCGCCTTGCAGCAGCGCGGCGGTGCGCCAGCTTTGCAAGGCAGAACCGTCTCTGGCCTCAGTCCGTCGGCCTTGGTGCTGATTAGCCCTACGCGCAGCTATCCCATGGCCCAACGTCCCGATGCCTACCAGCTGCCGGATATGCCGACGGCGGTAATTGCGGGGGGATGCGATCGCGACATCTTCGATCTCAGCAGTCTCTACTACGTCGAAATGGCTCGGCGGCAGACCCGCACAACGCCGGTTGTGGGGCTATTGCTGGCGGGGGCCAACCACAACTACTTCAACGCCGCTGTGGCTGAGGATGACTACTACCGCAGACCCAACAATGGGCCGTTGTGCAACCCCCAGCGATCGCGCGATCGCCTGTCGCGGGTGGCCCAAGAAAACTTTCTTGCCCAGTACACTCAGGCGTTTTTGCGCACCGTCTGGTCTGCCTCTGGGGAGGCAGCCCTCGCCGAGGTGGGCATGGCTCCTGATCGAGTGGCTCCAGCGGAGCTGTTTGGCCTGCCGGTACTTACCGCGCTCGTTTCTCCCAATGCTCAACGCTATACCGTGTTTGAGGCCGAGAATGCTCCGGCAGCCGTTTTCACTGCTGGGCTAAAGGCAACCTTCTGTGAGCCGCTGACCGATTGCCAGCAGCCCTCACGGCCCTATCCTCACTTTCCAACGCTGCTCACTGTGGGGTGGGAGTCCGCTACAGAATCGGTGCAACTGCCCTTGGAAGACGTCAACGTCAGCGACTTTACCAGCCTGGAACTGCGTCTTGCCCCTGATCCATCTTGGTCGCTACTCCAGGGGCAACCAGCGTTTGCGGTGGTGCTGCGCGATCGCCAGGGGAACGCTGCACGGGTTGAAATTCTCTCTGTGGTGCCTGCTCTACGACAGTTCGAGGCTGACCCTACCCACGGAGCCACAGCGCCCCTCTACCCCAGCGCTCTGCGCATTCCCCTGGGGCAGTTTTCAGGTGTGGATTTAGCGGCGTTGGCGAGTGTAGAGTTGGTGTTTGATCAAGTTTCCCAGGGCAAGCTGCACCTGGCCAGCATTGAGTTTGTGGGGCAGAATTAGTATCCCTAGATGCCTTCAAAGGTGCTGTGGCGAAAGGTGTAGCCTGCTGCCTTGAGCTTTTGATTCGACACGCGCACGTTGTAGGGACGAGCACTGGGTTGTGATGGATCCCACTGTACGGGGTCTAGGTCGTTGGCTTGGCAGACGCGATCGATCAGCTCGCGCACGGTGGGAATTTCGTCTTGCACCAGGTTGTAGAGGCCGCTGAGGGAGTGGGTTTGGGCATGGGCGATCGCCCCCACAATGTCATCTAAATGAATCCAGTTGCTGCCTTCGTGGCCAGAGCCGGGGCGGGTGGTGCCAGCGGCGCGGCTGTAGATTTTGGCTAGCTCTCGCCCCGGGCCGTAGATGCCGCCGAGGCGGAAGATGCCGACTTGGCGATCGGGTGTAGCTGCTCCTAGCAGTGTTTGCTCGGTCTCGGCCATGATGCGGGCGTTGTCGGTGGCGGGTTTGACTGGGTCGTCTTCTCTCACCCAAGCCCCATCGTAGTTGCCGTAAACCGAATAGCTACTGGTAAAGATAATTTGCTTCAGGTTGGAAGCGCGATCGAGAGCACCCACGACTGTTTGAGCTGTCCTTAAGTAAACGTCTTCGTAGTTCGCCTGGCGACCGGCTCCTACGCAGATGAGCAGCGTGTCTTGGTCTTGTAAGAGGGCGGCAATGCCGTCTGCATCTGACCCATTCACCACCTGCACAGCATCGGCTACTGTCTGTAAATCGCTAACTCGATCAGAGCTAGTGGTCGTGGCTGTTATATGGATTCCTTGGGTTTTCCACAGCTGCGCTACGGCCTTGCCGACATATCCACAGCCCAAAATTGCTGCCTTCATGGTTTTAAGATCCTCAGTGCTGCGATCGCGGCATTTTTGCGCGCTTCTTTGATGCTGCGGCCTTGACCCATGCCATAGCTGGTTCCGCCCGCCCAGACTTCTAGGATGAATACTTTAGCGTGGTCGGGGCCAAGTCGCTCTTTTTCTAGGTAGGTGGGCAAGGTGCCGCCCATGTGGGCCTGCACATATTCTTGCAGCTCGGTCACTGGGTCGGTGGCTTGAAGGTCTAGGGCGCGATCGATGAGGGGGCTAACGATCGCCTCAACATAGCTAAGGGCGGCGGCAATGCCAGCGTCTAAGCGGTAAGCGCCGATCACCGCTTCAAACATGTCGGCCTGAACGCTGGGATTGTGGCGCTCGTGCTGGGCTCCAGCTCCCAAGCGCATTTGGTTGGGAATGCCTAGCTTTACGGCTAGCTCTGCTAGGGAAGGCTCATCGACGAGGCGATCGCACCGCTGCGACATTTCCCCCACGGCTAGGTGAGGATAGCGAGCAAAGATTAAATCGCGCACCACAACTTCAAGAATGCCGTCGCCCAAAAACTCTAGGCGATCATAGTCGGGGCCTTCGTTAGGGTGTTCGTTGGCGTAGCTGCTGTGGGTGAGCGCTTGCTGAAGCAAGGCTGGATTTTGAAAGTGAGGCAGGGACATTTTGGGCTCGACAGTAAAACCGGGTTCCTTGCTCTAAACTCTAAAAGCTAATTTAGCTATTAAAGCTTAGCTGAAACCCGGTTTCAAAACTGGTGAGCTTAGGTCAGTTAAGGGGTGTCCCTGAAGTAGCGATCGCCCTCGCCCGGTGAAGTGTTAGCAAAAACTAA
This sequence comes from Nodosilinea sp. FACHB-141, assembly GCF_014696135.1. Taxonomy (NCBI): domain Bacteria; kingdom Bacillati; phylum Cyanobacteriota; class Cyanophyceae; order Nodosilineales; family Nodosilineaceae; genus Nodosilinea; species Nodosilinea sp. FACHB-141. The sequence goes on from NZ_JACJPP010000007.1 coordinate 155,077, forward strand.
CAGTTGGCTTGCTCTGCTTTACCTGACCTAACAACGATTAAGGCATGTTATAGTGATTCTCGAAAAATGACTGAAGTTTTTCTAATTTAATGACAAGAGCATCAAGATTTTTGGTGCTTCGTTCTGTCTCGAACTTACCCCCCTCTGCATGAAATAGATATTCAATAAGATCTTTTGGTTCACAGCTTTCACTGCCATGCCATCTGTGGAAACCCTGATGTATCTCAGCATGCATGACGAGCAGGTTATCCAAGACATCTGCTAAGTCAGGTCTTGAGCTGCGATCAAACAAATGATGAACATGGAGATCAAAAGGTTGAGAAGCAGTACGCCTCTTTAAAGAAACTTGGCAGACGTTGTCAGCAAGTCTTTTGGCTTTTTCCATTGCCTTTTTTATTCGACTGTCGGCAGACTCCAAGTATTTTCTTTGTTCTTGAATCGCCTCTTCAATTTCTTCAAATACTGTATCTGTCCATGCTTTTCGGGATGCCCGCGATCGCCTTCCATGATTTTGAGACATATCTTGGGCTAAGCTAACGATTCCAACTTGGCTCCAGTATTGGTTGTTTTCTATAACATCAAAATGCTTTCCGGGTTTCAGCTGCTCTTGTCCTTCTAAACTATCATTATCCTGTATTCGCTTAATTGATGCATTTAATCCCTTTCCGTTTGTGCGCAGAATACGAATAATCTTTGGCCTTCCTAGAAAAACCAAATCAGACGTCAAGCTTACGTCATCCAGACTTGAAAATTCGATAGAAACTTGTCTTCTTACTAAGTGACGACGTATTCTTTTGCGCCTATGGGTAAAAGCTTCTAGAACTTCGTCCATTAAACTAGCGAAAAATCCTTGTGTTTCAACCTCCTGTAAGTACTTTGCAAGTGCTACGGCTCCTGCTTCATAAAATTGCCGCTTTCTTACATCCTTTCTCACCCACTCGAAATGCTCTCCCTCAATCAGATCCCATTCATCGTCAGCTTTATCATCAAAAAACTTGCAGACTCTGTAGAGTTTTTCAATTCTAATTTTTAATATATTTGCTGTTTCTTGATCAGACAAAAGAATATGTTGTCGTTGTGATGCCGGCATTTTTAATACTCACTTAGAAATAATTAACGCAGCAAAAGTAAGGAATCTCGCATCTTTTGAAGCTCTTCAAAGACTTTGCGGTCTCCACCAGCATCGGGATGATGTTTTTTGGCTAGCTGACGAAAAGCTGTATTAATGTCATCAGCAGTAGCGGTTTTTGAATCGAGTTGAAACACCTGCCAAGGGCGGAAATTTTTGAGTACGTCAATCCCATTAATAGTGTTTGGCCCAATTTCATCGCGCTCGTTTTCAGGGACTCGCACCCATTCGCGATAGAGTGTCAGCCAGGAATCTTTGTAACTAAAATTGAAATTGCGTCCAGCAATAGCCAGCTTAAACGCCTTATTTTTCTTAAGGGTCTTATAATCAGGACAGTTAAACGCTTGGCAAACTGCTTCCTTCAATTCGTTTAGGCTCGGTTCAATTTCTTTGAATTTCCCACCATTCACAAATTCAGCAAAGTCTAATAAAATCTGCTCATCGTAGTTGTGCTGCTTTGCTAGCTTGCGAATTTGTGCTCGAATCTGGTTGATATTTGCTGGCTTGCGACGGTTTGACGACTTTTTCTGGCTCATGAAATTTCTAGGGTAGAGACTGAATGCGGAACTGGGTACATAAGGGGACATAATATTTCTAGCTACAATGTTCCCAGCAACAAACCGGAACATCGCATCTGTATCACTTAATCTTGATAATCTTCACGTGTGGCAGTGCTCGTGTGAGGGTTTTGGCTTCGTTCAACGATTCTCAAAACGCTACCTGTTATTTGAAAGCCCAGCTATCGGTGTGAAACTGGCTATTGTCTAGTTACAAGACTCTTTGACCTCTGTAAATTGCTGATCCAGAGTTGTAATTAGGTATTTTGAGCGAGATGATGAAGTCATCGCAACCTTGGTTAACTTCGTCCGTTATCCTCGAAGGTTCTTCACCGCTGTCGATCGTTCATCCAGGCCCTTCGAGACAAGCAACAAAAATCAACCCCCAAGACTCGTAGGTTCTACTTACGAATCTTGGGGGTTGAGCTAAGTAATAGACTGGACTACGAGTTGATAGGCTAAGGCAATTCGGTGGTGCCCATTAGGTAGCGATCGCACTCCCGCGCCGCCCCACGCCCTTCATTGATCGCCCACACCACCAGGCTCTGGCCCCGACGACAATCCCCAGCGGCAAACACCCCCGGAATCGAAGTGGTGTACTGCTCATGCTCAGCCTTCACATTGCTGCGGCCATCTTTTTCTAGACCCAAAGCATCAATCAACGGCTGCTCAGGACCAAGAAAGCCCATGGCCAGCAGCACCAAATGCGCAGGGACAACCTTCTCGGTGCCGGGCACATTCTGAGGCACAAACCGCCCGTTTTCGTCTTTGCCCCACTGAATCTGCACCGTGTGAACGGCCTTGACGTTACCCTGCTCATCGCCCTCAAACTTGGTGGCGGTGGTCAGGTAGGCGCGGGGGTCGTCGCCAAACATAGCGGCGGCTTCCTCCTGGCCGTAGTCCATCTTGTAGACCTTGGGCCACTCGGGCCAGGGGTTGCCCGCCGAGCGAGTTTCAGGCGGCTGGGGCATGATTTCCACCTGGGTGACGCTGTTGCACCCGTGGCGAATGGAGGTGCCCACGCAATCGGTGCCCGTGTCGCCGCCACCGATAATCACCACATCTTTGCCCGCCGCCGAGATGTAGTCGTTGCCGGGGTAGCCATCCAGCAGCGATCGCGTATTGGCGGTGAGAAACTCCATCGCAAAGTGAATGCCCTTCAGCTCACGCCCTTCGATGGGCAGGTCACGGGGCTTAGTGGAGCCGGTACAGAGCACCACCGAATCAAACTCTTTGAGCAGGTTCTCAGCAGAAATGTCTTTGCCGACTTCGGTGTTGCAGACAAAGGTGACACCCTCGGCCTCCAGCACATCCAACCGGCGCTGCACCACCTGCTGCTTATCGAGCTTCATGTTGGGGATGCCGTACATCAGCAGGCCGCCGGGGCGATCGGCCCGTTCGTACACCGTCACCCAGTGACCCGCCGAGTTGAGCTGGGCGGCGGCGGCGAGGCCAGCGGGGCCAGAGCCAATCACGGCCACCTTCTTGTCCGTGCGCTGCTGCGGTGGCGTAGGAGTAATCCAGCCCGACTCCCAGCCCTTTTCGGCAATGGAATACTCAATATTTTTGATTGTCACCGGGGGGTTGGTGATGCCTAGCACGCAGGAACCCTCGCAGGGGGCAGGGCAAACGCGCCCGGTAAACTCGGGGAAGTTGTTGGTCTTGTGCAGCCGCTCCAGGGCTTCTTCCCACAGGCCCCGGTAAACCAGATCGTTCCATTCAGGAATTAGGTTGTTGACGGGGCAACCGCTGGCCATGCCGCTGATGGTCATGCCGGTGTGGCAGAAGGGGGTGCCGCAATCCATGCAGCGAGCGCCCTGGGTGCGGAGGCTGTCCTCCGGCATGTGGAGGTGAAACTCATCCCAGTTGCGAATGCGATCGGCGGGGGCGACTTCTTGCGCCACTTCCCGCAGATATTCCATAAAGCCAGTCGGTTTTCCCATGGTGTTTGTCCTGAAAGGTGTGTTGATGGGGGAAATGTACTTTGCCTAGGGCAGGTGTGTAGGGTGCATAACGCTAAGGCGAGGCTCCGCCAACGCGAAGCAATGCACCATGATGCAAGGTTTCGCGGGTGGTGCATTGCGGCTCAAAGGCGCAATCTGGGGTAATTGGCCAAAGATTGTGAGCCGCGAATGCACCCTACGATTAACTTCCGCCGATACGGGCGACGTCGCGAGCGTTTTCTTCGAAGGCAGCGGTGAGGGCATCGTCGCCGGTGAGCCCATCGGCCAAGGCTTTTTGGATGTGTTGCAGCACGCGCTTGTAGTCGCGGGGCATCACCTTCACAAACTTGGCGACGGAGCTATCCCAGTCTTCGAGCAGTTTCAGGCCCCGCTTGCTCTGGGTGTAATCGACATGGCGCTGGATCAGCTCTTGCAGATCGCGAATTTCTTCGGGGTCGGTGAGCTGCTCCAGATCCACCATTTCGGTGTTGCAGCGGGTGGCAAAATCACCCGCCTCATCGAGCACGTAGGCGATGCCGCCGCTCATGCCCGCCGCAAAGTTGCGCCCGGTTAACCCCAGCACGATCGCCTTGCCGCCGGTCATATATTCGCAGGCGTGGTCGCCAACGCCTTCTACTACTGCGGTCACACCTGAGTTGCGCACGCAGAAGCGCTCGCCCGCTAGGCCACGAATGTAGGCTTCACCGCTGGTAGCTCCGTAGAAGGCGACGTTGCCGGTGATGATGTTTTCAGCGGGCACAAAGGTCGACTGCTTGGGCGGATAGACGATCAGCTTGCCACCGCTGAGGCCCTTGCCCAGGTAGTCATTGGCTTCGCCTTCGAGTTCGAGGGTGACACCCTTGGGCACAAAGGCCCCAAAGCTTTGCCCGGCGCTGCCCTGAAAATGCAGGTGAACAGTGTCTTCGGGTAGCCCTTCCCAGTGACGCTTGGTGATTTCGTTGCCGAGAATGGTGCCCACCACCCGGTTGATGTTCTGGATGGGGAGGCTGGCGGTCACCTTTTCGCCGCGCTCAATGGCGGGGGCACATAGATCCAGCAGCTTGGTCATATCGAGGGATTTTTCTAAGCCGTGGTCTTGGGCCATCTGGCAGTAGCGACCCACCTCTGGCCCTACCTCCGGCTGGTGCAGCATGGGGGAGAGGTCGAGTCCCTTAGCCTTCCAGTGCTCAATGGCCGCCTTTGGCTCTAGCACATCGGTGCGGCCCACCATCTCATTGAGGGTGCGGAAGCCCAGTGCAGCCATAATCTCGCGCATGTCTTGAGCGATGAACTGCATAAAGTTGACCACGTGGTCGGGGTCGCCCATAAAGTGCTTGCGCAGCTCAGGATCTTGGGTAGCGACGCCCACGGGGCAGGTGTTTAGGTGACAGACCCGCATCATGATGCAGCCTAGGGAGACCAGGGGCGCGGTGGCAAAGCCAAATTCTTCGGCCCCCAGCAGAGCCGCGACGACGACATCGCGGCCGGTTTTCATTTGGCCGTCGGTTTCGACAATCACCCGACTGCGCAGGTTGTTCATCACCAGGGTTTGGTGAGTTTCCGCCAAACCCAGCTCCCACGGTAGACCGGCGTGCTTGATCGAGGTTTGGGGTGAGGCCCCAGTGCCGCCGTCAAACCCGGCAATGAGAATGACATCGGCGTGAGCCTTGGCCACCCCAGCGGCGATGGTGCCAACACCGACTTCCGACACCAACTTGACGTTGACCCGGGCCTCACGGTTAGCGTTCTTGAGGTCATGGATCAGCTCGGCCAGATCTTCAATGGAGTAGATGTCGTGGTGGGGTGGGGGCGAAATCAGGCCCACACCGGGGGTCGAGTGGCGCACCTTGGCAATCCAGGGATAGACCTTGCGGCCCGGTAGCTGTCCGCCTTCGCCCGGTTTCGCGCCCTGGGCCATTTTGATCTGGATTTCTTGAGCTTGAGATAGGTAGAGGCTAGTGACGCCGAAGCGGCCAGAGGCCACCTGCTTGATGGCGCTGTTTTTAGAGTCGCCCTTCTCATTCGTCCAGGTGTAGCGATCGGGGTCTTCGCCGCCTTCGCCTGTGTTGGACTTGCCGCCGATGCGATTCATGGCGATCGCCAGCGCTTCATGGGCCTCCTTCGAGATCGACCCGTAGCTCATGGCTCCGGTCTTAAACCGCCGGGTGATGGCCTCTACCGGCTCCACCTCGTCGAGGGGAATCGGCTCGCGCTGCTTGAATTGCAGCAGATCGCGCAGGCGAAACATCTGCTTGTCTTGCTCGTTGACTAAGGCGGCGTAGCGCTTATAGGCATCGTAATCGCCAGTGCGTACCGCTTTTTGCAGGGTGTGAATGACCTCAGGACTGAGCAAGTGGGCTTCGCCTTCTTTGCGCCACTGGTAGTCGCCACCCACATCGAGGGTGACACGATCGCTGGGGCGATCGGGGAAGGCGTGGCAGTGCCGCTTGAGGGCTTCTTCGGCCAGCATGTCTAGCCCGATGCCCTGAATGCGCGAAGCCGTCCAGGTAAAGTACTGGTCAATGACGGTTTGGTTCAGGCCCAGAGCCTCAAAGATCTGCGCACCACGATAGCTCTGAATGGTGGATATGCCGATCTTGGAGGCGATCTTGATCACGCCCTTGGTGACGGCCTTGATGAAGTTCTGGCAGGCTTTCTCCAGATCCATGGGGGGGAGAAGCTGGTCGGCGATCATGCCCTCAATGGTGTCGAACACCAGGTAGGGGTTGATGGCCCCGCAGCCATAGCCGATCAGGGTGGCGAAGTGGTGGACTTCGCGCGGTTCGCCCGACTCGAGGACGAGGCCGACGCGGGTGCGGCTACCATTGCGAATCAGGTGGTGGTGCAGGCCAGCGACGGCCAGCAGGGCGGGAATGGGGGCATGGTCAGCGTCGATAGTGCGATCGCTCAGAATGATCAGGCTGGTGCCATTGGCGATCGCCTCGTCCGCCGCCGCAAAAATTCCGTTCAGCGCTGCTTCTAGCCCCGCTTCACCTTCCTCAGCTTTAAACACGATCGGCAGCGTCACCGAAGGAAATCCACTAGCCTCGGCACTCTTCAGCTTGGCCAGTTCCGCGTTGGTGATGATCGGCGTTTTGAGGTTGATCAGCCGACAGCTCTCGGGCTCGGGCTTGAGCAGATTGCGCTCGCTACCGATAGTGGTGTCTGCGGAGGTGATAATCGCCTCGCGAATGGAGTCGATGGGCGGGTTGGTCACCTGAGCAAACAGCTGGTGGAAATAGTCATACAGCAGCCGAGGCTTATTCGACAGCACGGGCAGCGGCGTGTCGGTGCCCATGGCACCCACGGCTTCGACCCCGCTCTCGGCCATGGGCTTGAGCAGCAGGCGCAGCTCCTCGAAGGTGTAGCCAAAGGCAGTTTGGGCGATCGATAGGGGTGCAGGGGTGGGTAGGGGCGCAGCATGCTGCGCCCCTACAGGGTTTGTGCCATTGCCGTTTAAACCTGCGGGGTTCGTGGACTCTGGCAGATCGCCCAGTTTCACTAGGTGCTGATCGAGCCATTCTCGGTAGGGTTGCTCGGCGGCGATCTGGTGCTTGATCTCTTCGTCGGAGACAATACGGCCCTCTTCCATATTCACTAAGAACATGCGGCCCGGCTCCAGGCGACCCTTGTAGGCGACTCGCTCGGGCTCGATGGGCAGCACCCCGGCTTCCGAGGCCATGATCACCAAGTCATCTTTGGTGACGGTGTAGCGGGAGGGGCGCAGGCCGTTGCGATCGAGCACCGCACCCATCATGGTGCCGTCGGTGAAGGCGATCGCCGCTGGGCCATCCCAGGGCTCCATCAGGCAGGCGTGGTATTCGTAGAAAGCTTTTTTCTCAGCGCTCATCGACTCGTGGGCCGTCCAAGGTTCGGGCACCATCATCATCATGGCGTGGGGCAGGGAACGGCCCGCCAGGGTCATGAGTTCCAAAGTATTGTCGAAGATGCCGGAGTCGCTGCCTTCTTTGTTGATCAGGGGCTTGGCGCGATCGAGATCGCCGCCAAACAGCTCAGACTCAAACATCGACTGGCGAGCATACATCCAGTTGATGTTGCCGCGCAGGGTGTTGATTTCGCCGTTGTGGGCCACATAGCGGTAGGGGTGAGCCCGCTCCCAGCTGGGGAAGGTGTTGGTGCTAAAGCGCGAGTGCACCAGGGCCAGGGCGCTTTCCATCGCCTCGTCGGCCAGGTCGGGGAAGTATAGTCCCACCTGTTCTGGCGTCAACATGCCCTTGTAGACCACCGTGCGGCAGGACAAGCTGGTGGCATACCAGTAGGGGTCGGTGGGGTGAATGGCCGAGTGGGTGCGCTTGCGAATGATGTAGAGCTTGCGTTCAAAGGCTTGGTCGTCGGCCAGCTCAGGCGATCGCTGAATGAACACCTGCTGCATGAAAGGCTCGCTGGCCTTGGCCGTATCGCCTAGGGAAGCGTTGTCGGTGGGCACATCGCGCCAGCCCAGCACCTGCTGCCCTTCTTCTGCGGCAATTTGCTCAAAGATGCGACGACCTTGTTCGCGGTCTGCCGGGGTAGGTGACGAAAAGAAAAAGCCGACACCATAATGCCCCGGCCCTGGTAGGGTAATGCCCGCTTCTGCTGCTACCTTGGCCATAAATTTGTGAGGCATTTGCAGCAAAATACCTGCCCCGTCGCCAGTGTTGGCCTCAGCCCCCACCGCGCCTCGGTGGGCCAGATTGACCAAAATCGTCAGCCCCTGCTGCACAATAGTGTGCGACTGAGCGCCCTTCATGTGGACGATGAAGCCAACGCCACAGGCATCGTGTTCGTACTGTGGATGGTAAAGACCTTGAGCTTGGGGCGGTTGAGATAGGGTCATTGATTTATCGAGCAACAGGAAGGAACTCAAACAGACATAGCTATGGACCGTGCCTAGCTATTCTGCGATGAGCCATGGGGTATTGACTAGTCCCTTAAGAAAATAATCAGATCAATGTCTTAAGAAGTTTGCGAAATATCACAAAAGCTAGGGCTTTTTAACCGCCAAGAATTTCTGCTAAATCGAGCACATCTATAGGAAAAGATATATTGTGCTCGCCAGTGAATTGTCTTGGGTGAGCCAGAGTCGCTTGTGTCTATGCTAGCAGCCTGATTTTTGCCAAGTTGAAAGGCTGTTTGCAAAGGGACCTGTCGCAACTTGATTCACAGCCCCTTGAAAGAGTGTATTCAACCCCAGAATCTCTTTTGAAGAAGGATATTTAAGGAGAAACTCAGATTCTTGCTATGTAGGGATAGAACCTCTAAATCAATATTCAAGCATATTGCTGCGATGAGTAATCAGCAACAAAGCTAAGCTTAATCAGGCCTTATTTTTGCTCGCATATACTGGCTGAATCAGTTTAAAGTGTAACTACCCTGCCGTAATCTTTATGAGATTTAAAGGGCTGGCAAATTGTGCACTCTATCTATTGAATGGCAGCAGTTTCAAAGATCACATTCTCCTGCAGGCTGTGTTGATTAGATCGAGTGATCTGGTTATCGCTTCCTTTGGTCAGAAAAATGCTGTGAAAAGACCATGGTTTGTTCGACTACTGAGAAATGCCAGCCTCATTTTGTTGCTTTTAATGTTGTGGCGAAGAACATAGGGCGATCGCCTCACAAGGCTGACATGCCATTGAGCGGAGTTCCCTGCTTCCTTAACCTTCTCAAAAGTCTGTCTCTGCTTCCTCACCGCTTCCTTCCTAAGCAGTTAATAAGCTTTTCCTCTATCTAAGCTTTCTATATGCCTGTCTAACGAGATTAGACCCGTACACAAATTCTTGCCAAATGTCAATATTTCGCTCGATGGTTATTCTGTCAGAGCCTGAGAGTTTTTTGGCAGCGCTCTAAGGCACCTGACCCTTGATTTTGCGTTCTTCTAGTACCTATTCCCAAAGGTAGATGACGGAAAAGAAGCAACTCACTGTGTCATTAGCTTTATGGAAATTTCATTGAAGTTTATCAAAACTTTAATTAACCTCTAGTTAATCTTACCTACCATAACTTAAGTATAAGTTTACCTTTAGATAACCTTTGACCTTCTTTTGCATAGGTTATCTGTCGCCATTGCTATTAAGTTTTGCCCCCAACTTAGGATTCATAGACATGGTGAAGCAAGGTGCATCGCCCCGCCTTACTGCGACTTCGGCTGTTGATACGTTAACCCGAGGGCTCAGCACTCAGCGCCCTCTCGTAAAATCTCCCTTCTTTATTTGTTGCTCAGGGCGGTCTGGTTCTACCCACCTACGCCTCATGCTGGATCACCACCCTCAGTTATCTTGTGTTGATGAAGTGGGTTACATCACCGAGCTGGTGTCTGATGATGGCGATATGCCTGATGTGGCAACGTACCGCCAGTGGCTAGAATCTGATTTCATTTTTCAATCTTGTTGCGACTTCACTATCGACCCTGATTTAGACTTCTATGAATTGGTAAACGATTTTCTTTGCCAACAGAAGGATTGCAGCAATAAGCAGGCAGTGGGTGCAATCAGCCATTTTGATTTCATTCGGCTTTTAAAGCTTTGGCCAGATGCACGTTTTATTCACATGGTGCGAGATGGGCGAGATGTCGCCTATTCCTGGATGAAGGAGATGCATCTCTTTGAAAATCCTTGGTTCGCCGCTGAGAAATGGCGTGAGGCAGAGCAGGCTTGGGAGCGGTTGGCTCAGCGTCTTCCCGAGGGACAGTATCTAGAAATTACCTATGAGGATATGGTCAACGACACGGTAGGTACACTGACAGAGGTTTGTCAGTTTCTAGGTGTTGACTATGATGCTGAAATGCTGAAATTTAGTAAAGCAGGAAGCTACTTCACTTTGCCAGATCCAAAGTTTAGTGGTCTATGGCGATCGCATCTCTCTCCCTGGGAAATACAAGTAGCAGAAGCCAACATTTCAGATTTGCTCATTGATAGAGGCTATAGGCTCAGCGAACTGCCCAGGTTGACGGTTAGCTCTCTAGATCTGAAGCGGTTTAAGCTGGTGGAGAAGGTATTTATGTGGCGGCAACGCATTGGCTTTTTTGGCCTGCGTCTGTCAGCAGCTGAGTACTTCTCACGTCGCCTTGGTCTGCAGGGGTGGCACCGACGGGTAAAACAAAACATGCATGCGATTTCAATTCCTGCTTTGAAGCGCTAGCGACCCAACAAGGCAAGACAGCCTCCGCGTTTGCCGCGTTCACTCTCATCCCTGGCCCTTCTTAAAAAAGAGAAGAGCTGGGGATTTCTATATTTATGAGGTGTGAGTTTTGTATAGGCCGCAGGCCGATCGCAACCGGACGAAGTTGAACCTGTAGGGCGGGCGCGATCGCCAGGCTCATCCTCGCAGCCACAAGGGTGGCATAAAGCTGTACTGACTTCTTCAATTTGGGATTCCTAGAGCGACGCAACAGAATCGTGGGGGATAACGCAGTGGAGTGGCGAGCTGGGTAAAATCGCCCCAAGCAGGCCAATCCGCCGCCTGTAAAGCGCTGAGGCTAATTTAATCCACCGAATCCCAGCGCTGGTACGCAAGGCTTGCTGCGAATAAAACGTCCTTATTGAAAATCTGTTGCATTAATCCCGAGGCTTGGGTATCTTAGTAACAACGATAGTCAATAGCAAAGCAACCGATGTCCCCAGGGTATCGCGTCCAGTAATTCTTAGAAAAATGCCTTAATGCTTTCTGGGAAAGGGATCCAGCTTTTTCAAACCTCGGCTGAGCCCAACACCTTAGCGTTTAGTTCAGAGTTAGTTTCAATAAGTTCTGACCCCTAGCGGTCAACACTATGGAGATTCAGTCGAGTTAATATGCACGTTTTAGAGTCAGATTATTTAGGGTCAGGGCAAGACCTGCAAAATACTGCCCCCGCTCAAACCGTGGTTGATTTAGACCGGGTAACCCGCTGGAACGTCTACCGCCGCCTGCAAGAGCTGAACCTAGTGTGCGCCTGTGGTAGCGATCGCCCGCTTACTGTCGCCATCGACACCCCTGCCGATGCTTTGCTGGTTTGGAGCGTGGTGCAGGCTGCCATTCAGCCCAAGCTATGCCTCGCCGACCACCTGAAGCGCTGCTGGCAGCAAAGGAGCCTGACATGAGCCGCCATGAGCCCGCCACCCTAGAGGCTGGTACTGTCTCCACTGGTCAAGTGCTCAAGGGTCAATACAGTGGGGTCTATCGCTCCGACAAAGGCAAGATCAAGGGACTGCTGCTGCAAGCCGGTGAAGCCAAGTTCACTGTTAAGCTGCCCAAATATTTGCGTCCCATGCTGATGCGTGAGTTAGCACCGGGTGACTTCGTGCAGGTCTGGGCCTATCCCGAAGACGATCGCTGGCGGGCAATTAATGTTTTGCCTCTGCCCAAGTGCGAGGCGGAGGTACTGCAACAGCAGTGGGGCGACCTTGCCCCTGTCCCAGAGCTGACTCGAACCTCGCAAAAACGCATGTGCATCGAGATTTGCACTAAGGGCAAATGCTACAAGCAGGGGGCGCGTCAAGTCCACAGCGCCCTGCAAGAGGTCGTGGATCGCGATCCAGCTTTGGCCCACGTTGCTATCAAGGAAACTGGCTGCATGAAAGCCTGCAAGCAAGGCCCAAACCTTCGCCTGCCCAATGGCCGAATGCTGCACCGGGTCAGCCCCGCCGACGCTTTAGCGCAGCTGGACGCAAAACGATGACCGCTCAGGAATCTAATCCCCAGCGGTAGGACTATTGGCTGGTGATTGTGACTGGGCGTTTTCAAACTGGATTATCTGGAAGGTGTATCTCGATTCGTAGGTGGTGAGCGTGAGCGATCGTCCGCTGGAGGACAACTACAGCAAAATAACCCTGCCCTCAATGAATGAGCAGCAGGGTTTGCAGATGGCTCTTCTCAGCAACTACCAGCCCAGTTTGAGGCTGTCTGGAGTGAGGAAGTGCTCTAGATGGTAAGCCCGCTCCTCGGTTTTCAGCAAAATTTGCTCGTAGAGGTAGCGAGTAGCGCGATCGCCCAAGCTCTCAGCCTGGGCAGCCAGCCGACGAATCAGTTCGATCAGCGACTGCTCAGCTTTCAGATCGTGGTCGATCATGATGCGGCAGCGGTAGGTGTCGTCGTTTTCCATGTCGAAGCAGCACAGCTCAGCCAGCTTGCCAAAGCTGAGAGGAGGAATTCCCCCCAGCCCGTGCAGGCGCTCTCCCACCTCGTGAGCGTGGCCTTGAGCCGCTTCGTAGCTCTCCTCGAAATAGTTGTGGAGCATGTAGTACTCAGAACCTTCCACAACAAAATGGTGCTTTTGGTACTGCAACGACAGGGCTGTAAAGCTGGCATAGAGCGTCGCCAGTCCATCCACCACTGGTTCTGTAACCGACTTCTCCAGCAATACTGGGTTGTTTGCCACCTCGCCATAGGTTTGCAGCAGAGTCTCAGTAATCGGCATAAGCATCCCCCTTTTTTAGCAGTGAAAGCAGCCCTAGCCTTTCAGGGTTGCTTATTGAGCCTAGCTCATTTTTTTGAATCTAGCTAATAACTTTGTTTGCCTAAAAAAGTATGGAGAAGTGCAGAATTTAACTGTTAATAGGAATAGCGAAAATGATTTTCAATAGGTTGAATTCTTTGTATCGAAACTGATTGGCGATAGGCTCAAACCCCTTGGTGAAAGCCACTTTCAATAACAATGACTAATTTAATAAGCCTAGGGCGATCGCCCAAAATCCTGCTTTAGTTATTCCCTTCGTTAGATGTCAATGCTCTGATTTATATGGTCAACCTAACTGCTTTCTTCAATTGTGACGACCAGACGATGGAACAAGATCCAGCTCTGCCTAGCTTAAATCAAGAGCCCGAACTACTCAAAACCGTTCTTAATAAGGAAGGGTTTCGGTTCACCAACCAGCGACAAAAAATACTGGACTTGTTTCAGTCGGCAGCTCTGGGTCATCACCTCAATGCTGAAGAAATCCATCAGCAGTTGCTAGATCAGGGTGAAAAAATCAGCTTTTCTACCATCTATAGAGCGTTACACGTCATGGTCAGATTAGGGTTGCTGCAAGAGCTAGAGCTAGCTGAGGGCAGAAAGTATTACGAACTCAATACTCCCTTTATGAATCAGCACCACCATTTGGTCTGTGTTCACTGCGGCGATGTAGAAGAGTTTGAAGATGCCAAAATGACCCAGGTGGGCAGCAATGAGAGTGCCTCCCACGGGTTCTCGCTGCTGAACTGCCAGTTTACGGTGTATGGCATTTGCCCTAGCTGCCAGTCACTGCTGGGCTAAATGTCGGTAATAGTGCCACAGTAAGTGGGCCACCGCACCCCGGTAGGGATCGAGAGTTGCTGTAGAGATCAATAGGTCCTTGCGAGTGGGGCGGCTTTCTAGATTGTGTAGCCGCTGGTAGCTAATTTGAATGGCCAAATCTGAGGCGGGGAAGCTGCTCAACCGCTGGAGGCAAAACAGTAGGTAGACTTCCGCCGTCCAAACGCCAATGCCTTTAATCTGAGTTAGATGTGCGATCGCCTCTGTGTCGGGCAATGTGGCGAGGGTTTCTAGGCTGAGCTGGCCCGACAAAATGGCGTTGGCGAGTCGCTGGCAAGTGGCGATTTTAGCTTGGCTGAGCCCCACCTGTTTGAGGGTGCTGTCTGGGGTGGCGGCGATCGCTTCAGGGGTCAACTCTATGGTCGCCATCAACCGTTGAAAGATTGCTTGGGCCGCTCTCGACGACAGCTGCTGTCCCATAATGATGCGCACCAGCGATGGCAACCCGGCGGCCCAGGCGCGAACGGTGAGGGGACCAGCTTCGGCCTCAATGTGCTGAAAGGTGGGGGCGCGATCGCACACCACCGTCACCGCCTGCCGCAGCTGAGGGCTGGGTGGCAGTAGCTCGCTATCTAGGATCTTGGCTACATCATTACGCGGCATTGCAACAATCATCCTAAACCCAGAATCCGAAATCGCTCGATCAACTGCTGAGCCAAAGCACCACGGGCAGGGTAAACACACTGAGAAAGGTCGAAAGCACAATGGTTCTAGCCACACGGGTTCTGTCACCACCCAGCTCTGTCACCCAGATCAGCGAGTTGACGGCCACGGGCATGGCCGCCTGGAGCACCAGCACCTGCCGGTCTAACCCCTGCAAACCCATTGCCGTACCAATGCCGTAGGCCAGCACGGGTGCCACCACCAACCGCAGCACCGCACCGATTAATTCATAGCGATCGAATACCAGCTCCGTCCGTGCTAGCTGCACCCCCAGCGTCAGCAGCGCCACCGGAATTGCGCCCTCCCCCAGCAGCGCCATGCCCCGCTCCAGCGGTAGCGGAAACGCTTCGTGTGTAGCCTGGAGACCGATGCCCGCGAGGGCGGCCCAAAATACTGGCAGCCGCAGCGTGACGTTGATCCCGGCCTTTAGCCCTGCCTGCTGCAGCACAATGGGGAAGACGGTGGCGATCATTACGCTAGAGCCCACCAGATACACCACCGCCCGCTCTAGCCCGGCCTCGCCGAGGGCAAACAAAATGAAGGGCAGCCCCAGGTTGCCCACGTTTGAGAACATCACAATGGCAATGAGGCTCTTTTGCTCATCCACCGAAAAGTCGAGGCGACGGCTTAGCCCCACCGCCAGCAGGTACAGCACCACGGTATTGAGCAAAAAGCTGGTGATGATCGCGATCGCACTGCCCATCGCCAGCGTGGTCTCAGCCAGGCTAGTCAACACCAGCGCGGGCAGCAGGGCGTAGATGTTCAACCGAGTCAGGGTTTGCATGTCTAGCTCAAAGCTGCGCCCCACGCCAAACCCCACCAGAGCCACCAGGGCCACAGGCAGCATCGCCGAAATCAAAACTTCCATAAATACCTAGTGATTTTCACCCTACCACCTGTGACAGGGTGACTGTTCGGGGGGCGATGCGGCGACTGAACCACGGCGATGACTTCTAAAACTGCCGACTCCACTCCTGCGGCCAGCGCTCGACTACCACTTTGGTCTGCGTGAAAAATTCCACCGCGTGAGCTCCCTGCCCGTGGAGGTCGCCGAAGAAGCTATCCTTCCAGCCGCTGAAGGGAAAGAAGGCCATGGGTGCCGCCACGCCAATATTGATGCCAATGTTGCCAGCGGTGGCCTCGTAGCGGAATTGGCGGGCGGCGGCACCACTGTTGGTGAAGAGGCAGGCCATGTTGCCCCAGGGGCTGCGGTTCACTAGGGCGATCGCTGCCTCAATTGTGTCCACCGGCATCAGCCCCAGCACCGGGCCGAAGATTTCCGTATGGGCGATTTCTCCAGAGGGGGAAACGTTTTGTAGCACCGTGGGTTTGACGAAGTGACCCGCTTCCAGGGTGGAAATGTGAGCGTTGCGGCCATCCACCAGCACCGTCGCCCCTTCATCAGCGCCGGTTTGAATCAGGCTCTCAATGCGCTGCTGGCTTTGGGCTGTAATCACCGGTCCCATCTGCACCTCGGGGTCGAGGCCATCGCCAACGATGCGGGTAGCGGCGGTGTGGGCGATCGCATCAGTAAACCACTCGGTCGCTTCCCCCACCGTTACCGCTAGGGACGCCGCCAGACAGCGCTGACCGGCACAGCCAAAGGCGCTATCGGCCACAATTCGCGTGGTCATGTCGCGATCGGCATCGGGCAGCACAATCACCGGGTTTTTGGCCCCGCCCTGGCACTGCACCCGCTTGCCGTGGGCCGCCGCCTGGGCATAGATATATTTGGCGACCGGCGAGGAGCCGACAAAGCTGATCGCCCGAATGGTGGGGTGTTCTAGAATCGCATCTACCGTTTCTTTAGCCCCATTCACCAGGTTCACCACGCCGGGTGGAAAGCCCGCCTGATCCAGCAGCTCGAAGATGCGCTGCATAGTCAGGGGCACTTTTTCGGAGGGTTTGACGATGTAGGTGTTGCCGCAGGCCAGGGCATAGGGCATAAACCAAAAGGGAATCATGGCGGGGAAGTTAAAGGGGGCGATCGCCGCCGCCACCCCCAACGGTTGCCGAATCATAAACTCGTCGATGCCGCTGGCAATATCCTCCAACACCGTGCCCTGCATCATCATCGGGATGCCGCAGGCCACCTCTACGTTTTCGATCGCCCGCCGCAGCTCGCCTTTTGACTCGGCCAGGGTTTTGCCACACTCCTGGGTAATAGTCTGAGCCAGCTCCTCTAGGTGCGTTTCTAGCAGGTCTTTTAGCTTAAACAGGTACTGCACTCGCTGGGGCGGGGGAACTCGACGCCACTCCTCAAACGCCTTCTCGGCAGCACGGGCGGCCTGAGCGACCTCGTCTTTAGGAGAAACCGGCACCTGACCCAGCACTTCCCCCGTAGCCGGGTTATTCACCGAAAGCACATCCCCTGCCGCAGACGGTAACCACTGGCCGTTGATGTAGTTTTTGAGAGTTCCCAATTCGGTCATAAAAGTGCCTGATTACTCCTCAATAAGCATCATAGGCGCTGTTTTGGCGCGTAGTTTTCCCGCCTCTCAAGAGCGCAAGCCCTGTGCTTTTACCTTGGAAGCATCTTTTGTGCCAGGGGTAGTGATCTCGTAGGGACGTAGCATGCTACGCCCCTACGGGGTTTCCGATTATGAATCTGGCTTTCCCAATCGCGGATCTAAACTGTGGCCTTCTCCTTAGCCAAGAACTTCTCTAGCTCGGTCAAGGCATCGGCATCGACCTTAGTCTGCATGGGGCAGAACTTGGGGCCGCACATGGAGCAAAACTCGGCGGTTTTGTAAATGTCGGCAGGCAAGGTTTCGTCGTGGTACTCCTTGGCCCGCTCAGGATCCAGCGACAGCTCGAACTGTTTGTTCCAGTCGAAGTTGTAGCGGGCGTGGGACATAGCATCATCGCGATCGCGCGCTCCTGGTCTGTGCCGGGCAATATCTGCCGCGTGAGCCGCAATCTTGTATGCGATCAGCCCCGCTCGCACATCCTCAGCGTTGGGTAGACCCAGGTGCTCCTTCGGCGTTACGTAGCAGAGCATGGCTGCCCCGCTCCACCCCGCCAGCGCTGCGCCAATGGCCGAGCTGATGTGGTCGTAGCCGGCGGCAATGTCGGTGACCAGGGGGCCGAGCACGTAGAAGGGCGCTTCGGCGCACTCTTCCATTTGCTTTTTGACGTTGTAGTCGATCTGATCCATCGGTACGTGGCCGGGGCCTTCTACCATTACCTGCACGTTGTGCTCCCATGCTTGGTGGGTGAGCTGGCCCAGGGTTTTGAGTTCGGCCATCTGAGCGGCATCGGTGGCGTCGTGCAAGCAGCCAGGGCGGAGGGAATCGCCCAGGCTAAAGCTCACGTCGTAGCGCTTGAAGATTTCGATAATGTCGTTGAAGTGGGTGTAGAGCGGGTTTTGCTTGTGGTGGTGCAGCATCCAGCGGGCGAGAATGCCGCCGCCGCGCGAGACAATGCCGGTGATGCGATCGCGTACCAAGGGCAAGTGCTCAATCAAAATTCCGGCGTGGATGGTTTGGTAATCGACCCCTTGCTGGGCGTGCTTCTCGATGATGTGGAGAAAGTCGTCAGCGGTGAGGTTTTCGATGTTGCCGTGAACGCTCTCTAGCGCCTGATAGACCGGCACTGTGCCGATTGGAATCGTCGAGGCATTAATAATGGCGGTGCGAATGGCGTCGAGATCGCCGCCCCCCGTCGAAAGATCCATCAGGGTGTCGGCCCCGTACTTCACTGCCAAGTGCAGCTTAGCCACTTCTTCATTGATATCCGACGAGTTGGGCGACGCGCCGATGTTGGCATTCACCTTGCACTTCGACGCAATGCCGATCGCCATTGGCTCCAAATTTGGGTGATTGATGTTGGCGGGGATAATCATGCGGCCCCGCGCCACCTCATTGCGGATCAGGTCGGCGGGTAGGTTCTCCCGCTTTGCCACGTAGGCCATCTCTTCGGTGATGATGCCTTGGCGAGCGTAGTGCATTTGGGACACGTTGGTGTGACCTTTGCGCTTGGCGATCCATTCAGTTCTCATGGTTTACCTCTGGTGTGGCGCTAGAGGGCTTGCCTGGTGGATCACGTTGGGTGAGTGAGGATAGGTAAAGCCAAAACGGTTGAGCAATCGTAAGCAAAGCTCAGCAATCTGCTGAATCTTCACCTAATACCCTGGCTTAGCGCCAGAACGTCAGTTTACCCGTCGTTTCGGTTGGTAACCTCAAGCAACGCTTTCCTCCGCTGGTATTAACCAGGTCAGGTTCTGAGGGTATGATCTCAGTCCGATGAGTCGGACACCCCTAGCTTGCTGGCATCGTACCACTGATGTTTAGGGGTAGCGCGAATTAGTTACGGTTCCTCACAGAGCACATCGACGCCCACGTTCAGGGCAATGAGAGCAGACAGAAAACGAAAAAAGCTCTTTATGACAAGATTTTGGCAATTTGAACGGCCTTTGCTATTTGTTTACTGGTTCTAGCTAGTTTTGTAGGTCGTTCAACCCAAATTATCTACGAGAATAGCCGTTAAAGGCGATCATCCCGACGTAAACGAGAATTCAGTTAGGAGCAGATTGCTTTGCCTAGAACTGTTCATTGGCCTTAAGTCTTCCTACAGACAGGTAAAGCGCTAACTAACTTAGTTCTTCAGCAAGAGGAAGGGGCATCCCGTGGTTCCTATGATGCACGTAGTGTTGCAGCAGATTTTTTCTGCAAAAGTAGCGACGCTACTAGCTGAGACCATAAAGCCTCTCTGGAGCATAGAGCACAAAACGATAGGAAAGCTAGCTGTCACAAGCAGAAGCAAATCGAGAGCCGCAGTCTAGGTAGTCAAGAGCAATCGTGACCTAGGAATGTAGCTACCGCTTTTCCTTGCTGGCAGTAGACAGTACTGCTCTTACAAAACTGTTCTCAAAAAACCCTTGTTACACGGAGTATCTTGCCATGAATGAAATTAGTATGAATAGCGAACAAAAATGTGCATTAGCGCTGGGAATTATCTTCACCTTTTTAGGAATTGCTGGTTTTATTCCCGCTCTTGTCAACCTGCCTGGCGCAGGAATGGGAGCTAGTGCACCAGTAGACACAAGCGCAATTCCAGTTAGCGGTGGGCCTACTTACATAGCTGCTTACCTAAGAGGTTTTGGCTATTTGTTTGGGCTCTTCCCGACTAACCTGCTTCACAATATGGTTCACCTAGCCATCGGTGGCTTTGGCCTATTTTCGGCTACGGGTAAAGAAGGGGCGTTTAGATACAATCGATTCTTT
Source organism: Nodosilinea sp. FACHB-141 (assembly GCF_014696135.1). Classification (NCBI taxonomy): domain Bacteria; kingdom Bacillati; phylum Cyanobacteriota; class Cyanophyceae; order Nodosilineales; family Nodosilineaceae; genus Nodosilinea; species Nodosilinea sp. FACHB-141. Next base: position 174,861 of record NZ_JACJPP010000007.1, read on the forward strand.
GCTATTAGCTATTTGCTGCTTGCCGTTATGGGGTTGATTCCGCTCTCAAATACCCTCTTTGGTATCATGCCCATCTTTGGCAACAACGTTTGGTTCAACGCTGTAACAGGGGCGATCGCGGCTTACTTTGCCTTCGTCTGGCATCCTAGCCATCCCGAATCGACAGCTCCTTCTACGCAATAGTCGTCTAATGACTATGCAATTGGCTGGCGCTACGAATTGACTCGATAAGCGTCAGATCTGCTTTCAAGCGCACGGTAATTTTTGACCGTGCGCTTATTTGATTCTCAGCTGTCGCTTGCCGCAAAGCTTAGATTTGATCCGATTTACGGTTTGTGGGTAATGTCTCGGCATTGAAGATGATTGAGCCGAAATTCGATTTGGTAAACCCCGATTCATAGTCAGGAACCCCGTAGGGCGTAGCATGCTACGCCCCTACAAATTGGGGAGTGTTCATTCGGAATTTGGTATGAGATCTATAGCAGTGGATCATTCGCCCGACGCTGTGTATCGGTCAAACTATCAGCCGGTAGCGAATCGCTCTCCCCGTAGGCGTGGATGTCGCGGCTGAGAATGCCAAAGTCGAAGGTCTCCGTCTTACCACCCTGAGCTTTAATCTGGATCCATACCAGGCAGACTAGCGTCGATACCACAACGGGGGCGGCAAAGCTAACCAGCAGATCGCCTGCAAAGGGTAGACCGTTCCAGGGGCTAAAGTCGGGCCGTGGGAAGAATAGGGCACCAGTCGCGATCGCCACCACCGCACTCCAAAACGCCATCGTCCCCGTCAAGCGCCGTGAATATAGGCCAAACAGCACTGGAAATGCTGCTCCGGCGCAAATCAAGTCGGCTAGCAGAAACAGGTACAGCACGTTGTAGCCCTGAGAGGCAATCAGAATGGCGGGGATGCCGATGAGCACGGTTAGAATGCGCGAAGCCCGCAAAATGCCCGCCGTGGGCGTGGTCGGCATCAGCCGCACCAAATCAAGGGTAAAAACACTCGCAATGCCGTTCAGTAGTGCACTCAGGGTACTCATCACTAGGGCTAGCACCAGCAGCAAAATGCCCATGCCCACCCAGGTGGGCAGCTCTAAGGCCTGAACCAGCGAGAAAAAGGCGCGATCGTCGTTGAAGCCAAAGTGCATCGCCAAAATGCCCAGCATGCCTGCAAGCAACAGCATTGGCCAAATGACCAAAGACGATCTCAAAAAAGACCGCCGCACAACGGTATTAGTTTTGCAGGCATAGACCCGTTGCCAGTTGCCCTGGTTAAACATTTCGGCTGCAATCACAGCGATCACCAGGGTGGCCCCAAATTTAATGCCGGGACCGTTAGCTAGGCTTAACAGTTCTGGCGCAGACTGGGTCACAGGGGCGATCGCATTTCCCCACCCTCCTAGGGCAACTACCGCTACACCAAAGCTGAGCAGCAGCAGCGGCACGATCACCACAAACTGAAGGGCATCGGTAAAGATAGACGCCTCTAGCCCGCCGACAACGGTGTAGATAAAGACACCTGTAATGACGAGCAGGGCAGTCAACCAGAGGGGCACCCCGGCCATCAGTTCGACCGCTTTGGCGATCGCCGTCAGCTCCGCCGCCAGGTAAATGAACATGTAAAACACCCCAATGCCCAGGGTTAGCAAATACATGGCCTGGCCATAGCGGTGAAGCACGTATTCATTCAGCGAGTGACCGTTGGGCATCAAAAACCGCATGCGGGTGCCCAAAAACGCCAGCATTGCCGCTGGGGTAGCCTGCCCAATGCAGTAGCCCACAATGCCCGCAATGCCGCTGGTGGCTCCTACCTCGGGTGGGCTAAATAAGATCCAAGCGCCTATGGCCGAGGCGACGATGGTCGCTAAGGCCATGCCGGTGCCCACCCGGTTACGGCTCACCACGTAATCTTCTAGGGTGATGGTGTGGCGGCTCGCTTGCAGCAAACCCAGCAGGGTAAAGCTAGCCACGGTTACTAAGATGACAGCGATCGCTGTGGCACCAATGGTCATAGAAACGCACCTCACAAACAACGGTGTGGCGCTAGAGGACGTTCCTGGGCGGGTCGTTGGGTAAGTGAGGACGGGTGAAATCGAACGCTACAAAGCTACAGATAGTGGGCATCAGTTTTATGCTGACACCTCACCAATTGTTCTAGAACTCTCTCTAGAACGCCTATAGGCTCGTCGTTTCGGTCTGTGACCTCAAGCAACGCTTTCCTCCGCTGGTATCAACCAGGTCAGGTTCTGAGGGTATGATCTCAGTCCAATTGCTCGGACACCCCTAGCTTGATAGCATCCTACCACTGGTGTTTGCAGCAAACGCAAATGGCTTACAGTTCCGCACCGCACCGCTTGCCCGCAGAAAAGTTCCGTTTTCGTCGCCAGAGACTGTTCAAAAACGGATTCCACTGCCCCTTTTAGGGAGCTACAGAGCGCATCGCTGACCGCAAAGACCGGGAGATTTGACTCAGACCCTAGTCCTATATCTGCTTTAAGTGGTGCAGGCTAAAGAGCTGATTCTCATCCGTCCACACCTGCACTGGCTTGAAACCCGCTTCCATCGCCAAAAGCTGAAACTCATCTACTGTGTATTTATAAGAATGCTCAGTGCGCAGGGTTTCGCCTTGGCGAAAGGAAATTTCGGCATTGCCCAGTCGCACAGTTTGGTCGCAGAGGCTGGCGATCGCCATCTCAATCCGTCCCTGGTCCTCGTTGTAGTGCGCCCGATACTCAAACTGGGTCAGGTCAAAATCGGCTCCTAGTTCTCGGTTGATCCTCTCCAGCACATTTAGGGCGAAGGCTGCCGAAACCCCTTGGGCATCGTCATAGGCGGGTTCGAGGATAGCGGCAGATTTCTTGAGATCTACCCCAACGATCAAATCACCCAGCACCGCTACGGTTTTGAGAAAGCTGATCACCTCGGCAGGCTCCAGATTGCCAATGGAAGAACCGGGAAAAAAGCCGATGGTGGGGCGGTTTTGTAGCTCAGGGATGGCGGCGATGGGTAGAGGTTGAGTGTAGTCAGCACAGACGGCGATCGCATCCAACCCACCAAAGTCCTGCATCAGCGCTGCACAGGCTTCCTGCAAATGCTGCCGCGAAATATCCACCCCCACGTAGGTCGTCACCTGAGGGGCAGCGTCTAGCAAAATGCGAATTTTTTGGCTGCTGCCACTGCCCAGTTCAACCAAGACGCGGTGATCTAGAGCCGCCGCAACATCCTCTGCATAGGTACGCAAAATAGCCATCTCGGTACGCGTCAGGTAATACTCCGGCAGCTGACAGATGGCATCAAACAGCTCCGACCCCCGTTTGTCGTAGAGAAACTTAGGAGAAAGCGTCTTTTGCGGCTGGCTCAGACCCCGTAGCACTGCGCTGCGAAAATCTTCCACTGGCGGATGAAAGTCGTAAAGCTTGACGGGAGAGGGCTTGGTTTGGGAGGTGGGGGGCATGGGGAGTGGGTGAGTAGGGGAGTGGGCGAGTGGATGAGTGGGTGAGTAGGAGGGTGGATGAGTGGGCGAGTGGATGGGTGGATGAGTGGGAGGGTGGATGCGATGCTGGCGTGAAACTTACCCGCCTACCCACCTACTCGCCTACCCGCCTAACCCATCCACCCATCTACCCATCCACTCCCTTCGCCAGCCGCAGGCCGCTAAACTGCCACCGGGCGCTGGGCGGAAAGAAATTGCGATAGCTAGGGCGAATGTGGCCGGGCGGAGTTACGCAGGAGCCGCCGCGTAGCACCATTTGGTTGCACATAAACTTGCCGTTGTATTCTCCCACGGCACCGGGGGCAGGGCGAAAGCCGGGGTAGGGCAGGTAGGCGCTCTGGGTCCATTCCCAAACATCGCCGTAGAGCTGCTGGAGTTTCTGGGATTTCGATGCGGGTTGTGGGTGCAGATGGTCGGCGGCGAGGAGATTGCCTTGGATGGAAACCTCTGAGGCCGCGACTTCCCATTCGGCTTCGGTGGGGAGGCGATCGCCCCGCCATTGGGCAAAGGCATCGGCCTCAAAGTAGCTGAGGTGGCACACGGGTGCCGCTGGGTTCACGGGCTGCATGCCGCCCAGCGTGAACAGCCACCACTCACCGTCGCGCTGCTCCCAGTACAGAGGCGCTTGCCAGCCTTCGCTCTGCACCATGCCCCAGCCCTCGGCTAGCCAGTGGGCAGCGGTCTGGTAGCCTTTGTCAGCAATAAATTCTAGATATTCGCCGTTAGTGACGAGGCGGTTGGCTAGGGCAAAATCTTGGAGATAGACCCGATGGGCCGGGCTTTCGTTGTCAAAGGCAAACCCAGAAGATTGATGGCCGAGGTCATAAAGGCCACCGGGAAAATCCACGAACGTCAGCGGTGTTGGGGATTCAGCCTGTCCCAGGGCGACGTCTGAACGGTAGACGGGACGCAGGGGATTGATCGCCAGATTGTATTTGAGGTCGGTGAGGATGAGTTCTTGGTGTTGCTGCTCGTGGTGCAGGCCGAGGGTGGTCAGTTCTGCTACGGCGGGATGGTCGGCGCAATCGCACAGCAGCCTTTCCATCGCTGCATCTACATGGGCGCGATATTCATAGACCTCTTTTACTGTGGGGCGCGACAGCAGCCCGCGCTGGGGCCGAGGATGGCGATCGCCCACCGCCTCATAGTAGGAGTTAAACAAGTAGCCGTAGCCGGGGTGAAATTCTCGGTAGCCTTCGAGGTGGGGGCGCAGCAGAAAGGTCTCAAAAAACCAGGAGGTGTGGGCCAAATGCCACTTTGGAGGGCTGACATCGGCCATGCTCTGTACGCCATAGTCTTCAATCTCAAGCGGTTCACAAAGGGTCTCGCTAAGGTGGCGCACGGCGCCATATTGAGCTACTAAATCAGCTGTGGCCGAGACCTCTAACGGTGGTGCAAAGGGTGAAGAAAGCGTCATTTTGGGGCTTTTGGGGATATTGCTGGCAATTGTGACAGATAGAACTCACATGATGACTACCTTAAATTGTCTAAAACCTTCCTGAGAGTATCCCGGCTCTATCCTCATCCCAAACCATGCGCTACCGAACAGTTGATCTCAGTAACCTGGGTTAGGATTCTCAGTCAGATGGAATACCCGTGGAAAGTCTTGCTTCAGCTTGAACCCTAGGGTTGACCCAGACATCTATCTATGGAGAAACATCCCGTGGCCGTTTCAGGGCAAAACCTCTCCACGAGTGGTACGGTTCTGCCTACCCAGCAACAAAACCTAGCCTGTTAACTTAGTTACATGGGTTTCAGGAATGACTGAGCGACTCCATGTAGATAGTCAATAGTGACGTAGACAACAAAAAGTTAGGGTTCTAATCCCAATGGGGAACAATAACCCTATCCAGCTCAATTCGATAAACCCAGGCCGCACGCACACTGCTAGCCAAGCGAGGTATCTCCTGTGAGCAATTCTTCCGGTAAAGCCCAAGACCTTTTCAACGGCTTCAAAAACTCCTCTGAGCATCCCAACTCCCTCATGCAGTACGTCCATGGCATGAGCCCTGAGACGATTGCCCAGCTCTCCAATCCTGCTTCTACTGAGGTGCAGCAGATGATGGAACACAACATTATCGGCTTGCTCGGTGGGCTGCCGTCTCAGCACTTTGATGTAGAAATCACCACCAATCGCGAAAACCTGGGCCGTCTGCTGGCCTCTGCTATGATGAGCGGGTATTTTCTGCGGGGTGCCGAACAGCGCATGGCCTTCGAGGACTCGCTGATGTCGGCCGAATCTGCCCCTGAGATTGAGTGAGCCATAGTCAACCACCCGTCCCAGCGGATCAGCTAAGTTTCGATTCCTCCTTTGGCCATCGCCGTTCTACCGCGCGCGATACTGAGGGTTCTTATACAACGAGCAAAAGGAGGGTTCTAAACCCTCTTTCCCCCAATCCGGCCCTGGCGACTCTGCCCTGGCCGGATTTTCCTGCTGGGGTGTTGCGGGCAGAGCTGCTGGCTTGGTATGGCGACTGTGGCCGCACCCTGCCCTGGCGCAATATCGATAACTCCTACGCCATTTGGATCTCGGAGATCATGCTCCAGCAGACCCAGGTGAAGACGGTGCTGCCCTACTACCAGCGCTGGCTAGAGCAGTTCCCCACCGTGGAGGCGCTGGCCGCCGCCGATCAGCAAACGGTGCTCAAAGCTTGGGAGGGGTTGGGTTACTACGCCCGTGCCCGCAACCTGCACCAGGCTGCCCAGCGCATTGTGGCCGAGCACAATGGCGAAATTCCCAAGGATTTTGACACCATCACTACGCTGCCCGGCATTGGCAAAACCACGGCGGGGGGCATTCTCAGCTCAGCCTTTAACCTGCCCCACGCCATTCTCGACGGCAATGTGAAGCGGGTGCTGGCTCGCCTGGTGGCGCTGCCGGTGCCCCCAGCCAGAGCGCTAAAGGATCTTTGGCAACTGTCAGAAATTTTGCTAGATCCGACGAACCCCCGCGACTTTAACCAGGCGTTGATGGATCTGGGCGCAACCCTTTGTACGCGGCGCAATCCCCAATGCGATCGCTGCCCCTGTCAGGCCCATTGCCAAGCCTATAATCGCAATATTCAATCGGAGCTGCCCATGTCAGAAACCAAAGGTCCCCTGCCCCACAAGCAAATCGGCGTCGCTGTGATTTGGAATGAGCAAGACCAAATTCTGATCGATCGCCGCAAGCAAGAAGGGCTTCTGGGCGGGCTGTGGGAGTTCCCTGGCGGCAAAATCGAGCCCGGTGAGACAATCGAGGACTGTATTGCGCGAGAAATTCAGGAAGAACTGGGGATTGAGATTGCGGTGGGCGATCGCCTCTGCACCGTCACCCACGCCTATTCGCACTTCAAGGTCACCCTCAACGTGCACCATTGCACCCATCTAAGCGGCGAGCCTCAGCCGATCGAGTGCGACGAGGTGCGCTGGGTCACCCTAGACACCATTGAGGAATACCCCTTTCCCAAAGCCAACATCCACATCATCAACGCGCTGCGGGCCTACGCGGCGGGGCAAACACCCGTGGATGTGGTTGAAACTGCGCCTTCAACGTAAATAAACCGCCATAGTTTACAGACATCGCTCTTTTCCTCGGTTTTGATAGAAAAGATTGTTTGGAGCGCTGTGGCTATGGGCACTGAAAATCGGGGATTGGGTTGGGACAAGTGGGCGCAATGGTCGAGGATTCTGCCTGTGGGGCGAAGGCTCACCTTGGGTTTGATCGGTTCCACACTGGCCGTTAGCACCATGCCGCCCTTGGCCACCCACGCCGCCGAACCCGAAGCCTGGCAGCACCTGCCCAACAACACTGCCTTAGTGCTGCTGATCGACACGACCACCGACACCTGGGGTCAGCTCAGCCAGTACCAGCTCTTCAAGCTGTTGGACGAAGAACAGGGATTGACCCCAGCCCTACCGGGGTTGCCCTACCTGCCCTACGGAATTGACTTTGCCAGCGAGGTGGCCCCGTGGATCGACGACACGGCTGTGGTGGCTCTGCTGCCGGCGCAGCCTGGAGAGACGACAACAATTACCGATGCCTCGATTATGGTGGCCCCGGTTGCCAACACTGAGGCTTTTGCCGCCTTTCGCGACACCCTTTTTGAGCTGCAAGGTGAGGCCCCTGAGATTACCTCCGCTTTGGGCACCGAGATCTACTTTTGGCCCACCCCTGAATTCGACGACTGGTCTGAGCCGGTCATCCCTGAAGCCTGCGCCCCTACTGAAACTGACCCCTGCGATTGGGAATCTGACGACTGGGAGTCTGAGTCGGATCCAGAAGTCCTAGACGGTCCTAGCCCTGACATGGGGGAGACCGAGGTTGTGCCCCTCAAGTCCTACCCCATATCGGGGCAAATTCTGCGCTTTAACGAAGCCGTGGGGCTACCTCTCACCGTCAAATCTTTCCACGAAGAGGAGGAATTTGAGGTCGAGGTGCCGGTGCCCCTGCCAGAGTTTGGTCCCAGTGGGTTAGCTGTGGCCTTTCTGCCCGATGCCCTGATTACGGCAGAAAACCCCGCCGCCCTTGAGCAGTATCTGCGTCTGCGCCAGAGCGAAGCCCAAAACTCCCTCGCCGATAGCCGTGAATTTCAGCGCACCTTGGCCAATCGACAGCGCACCCAAGCGCTCTTTGCCGTCTACGGCAACGCCCTTGAGTTGCTGAACTACGACCTCTCGACAACCACCCTACCCGCCGCCGAGCTGCCGTTGCCTTTCCCCACGCCCCCCACTAGCCTGGATGACGAGACGCTGCAAACTCTGCGATTGCTCAACTTTGGCGGCACCCTAGAAGCTTTGGTGTATCCCATGGCCACTGGCATGCGGTTTCGGGGCCGCTACTACTATGATGCGGTGCCCTTTACCTTTGGCCTCACCCCCACGGTGGCCAATGCCGACAGCCCCCTAGAACTGCTGCCTGCCTCGACCTTTGTGGTTATGAGCGGTCGCAACATTGCGGGCTTTTGGCGCACTGTGGCCAGCATTTTGGATCAGGCTAGCGACTTTACCCGAGACGGGCTCGCCACGGTGCGCGCTGGGTTCACCCTCTTCACCGGGCTGGATCTCGACGATGACGTATTTGGATGGATGGATAGGGAATATGCGATCGCCGCCTTCCCGGCTGAGGGTGGCCCCTTGCAATACGTGGGGCTGGGGCTGCTGCTGCAAACGAGCGATCGCCCCACCGCCGACCGCACTCTAGCAGCAGTGGATGACCTGCTGCCCAACGTTGGCCTGACCGTTAACCCCAGAACTGTCAACCAACAGCCCGCCACCAGCTGGGAACTATTTTCTAGCTTGAATAGTGACTACGTGCCCGACCTCAGCGTGGGTAGCCATGGCTGGGTCACCGACGATACTTTGGCGATCACCTCTGGCGCGGTGCCGATGGCGAGTGTTTTGGCCCCCTCGCCCCACGACCCCCTCGCTGACTTTTTCCTGTTTGACGAGGCAACAGCGACCTTCCCCACTCCCAACGACGGCTACTTTTATTTGAATGTGGGCGCGACGTTGGCCCTGGCCTACGAGGTATTTGGCTTCCATGACGACCCTAGTTTCAATGTCGCCAAACCCTATCTCGGCAGCCTGCGCAGCCTCAGCGCCACCACCGCCCTCACCCCCAACCACATGGAGTTTCAGGGCCAGCTCGGCCTCGCTCCCCGCAGGGATTAGGAGCAAAGGGGGCCAAACCCCAGGCCTCGCTAGAATAGGTGTCATGCAAGGGTCACTACCATGACGGAGCCAGTGCTTCAGGCCAGGCGCATTCTTAAAACTCGGGTGGATGCCACCAGCTACACCGATGCCTGCGATCGCATTCAAACCTGGGCCACCATCGGGCGATCGTGCTATGTGGTCGCCGCCAACGTCCACGTCGTGATGACCGCCTATTGGGATGCTCAATACCAGCGCATTCTTGAAGATGCGGCCCTAGTAACTTCCGACGGCATGCCCCTGGTAATGGGGCTGCGGCTGCTGGGGATACATGGCCAGAGCCGAGTTTATGGACCAGATTTAATGCTGGCCTGGTGCGATCGCGCTGCCCACTTAGATCTGCCTATCTACCTCTACGGCGGCACTGTCCCCATGCTGGAGAAGATGGCCATTTCCCTCCAGCAGCAATTTCCCGGCCTGCCTATTGCGGGAACCCATGCCCCACCCTTTCGCCCGCTCTCAGCCGAAGAAGCCGCTGCTGATATGACACGCATCAACCAGTCGGGGGCGCGGGTGGTGTTTATCGGCCTAGGCTGCCCCAAGCAAGAGCAGTGGATGCACCGCCATCAAGGCCAGGTCAATGCCGTAATGATTGGCGTCGGGGCCGCCTTTAGCTTCTTTAGCGGCGATGTCTCCCAAGCTCCCCGGTGGATGATGCGCCTGGGCTTGGAGTGGCTTTACCGCTTTGGCCAAGAGCCGCGCCGCCTGTGGCAGCGCTATTTAGTGAACAACCCTATGTTTGTAATCTTGTTTGGGGCGCAGGTGGCCAGGTATCGACTGTGGGGAGCGCGGGACAACGAAAAGGGTTCAGGCTTTAAGGTTTAGGGTTCACGGTTGGTGTACACCCCTAAACCGTGGACCTTGCACCTCAAACCCTTCCCCCGATGATGGATTCTCAGCACAATTGCGGAATACTAGGGCAACCTCATCCCTATGCGTCTGCCCCCTGCTATGGATTGTCATCGTGCCGTACCCGCCGTGATGCAACAGCGGCCCCGCTACCGTCAAGATCTTCGCGCCCCCCGCAGGCTCAGGCTTCAGCTGCGCGACGCCTTTACTGGGCCTGGGCGGCGGGGGCTGGTGCTTCTGGCTACGGATATTTTTTCCCTAGGGCTGTCGTGGCACATTGCGCGATCGCTCAATCAGTTTTTCTCCCCAATTCCGGCCCAGCTCGTATGGTGGACCTGGCTGGGGCTGCCCAGTCCGTTTTGGGTGCTGGTGGCCTGTGCTGTGGGGCTATTTGCCTACGGCGGCCTCTACGACACTAATTCCCAGGGGCAAAAGCACCTGCGGGCAGGTAAGCTGCTCAGCCTGGTGTACCTGAGCGCGCTGGTGTTGATGTACTTCTACGACCCTAAGCTCGATTTGCCGCGATCGCTCTTCTTCTCGGCCTGGCTCAGCGGGGTGGGACTGGTAGTGGGGCTGCGGCTAGTGGCAACGCTGCTGTTGCGCCCGCTCACCCAAGCCAAGGTGCCCTCCTCAGTCTTTTTGATTGCCCCAGCCCCCCGGCTCAAGCGCCTGGCCGACGTGCTCTCTCAGCGGGCCAAGGTGCCGGTCATTGGGGCAGCCCTAGCCACTACCGCCAATTCTGCCACCACTTATCAGGCGATTTTGGCCTCTGGGGCCACCCTGGTGCTGGCCGAGAGCATTCCCTCCGCCGACCTGGCCTCTGAGCTGTACTGGAAGCTGCGGCGGGCGGGTATCGCCATGCAGCTGCTCCCTACCAGCCGCGACATGCTTTACCGCCGGGGCACCCCCGAAACTGTGGCGGGCCTTCCCACCCTACGCCTTGATGCCCCCCTGATGGGTGGCTGGGACTACCGCTTCAAGCGCTGGATGGATTACCTGGGGGCAGGCCTAGGCGTGATCGCCCTAGGGCCGGTGCTGCTGAGTATCGCCCTGGCAATTCGCCTCGACTCAAGTGGGCCAATATTCTTTCGTCAGGAGCGGGTGGGCCTGCACGGCAACATCTTCCAAGTGTGGAAATTTCGCACCATGGTGGTCGATGCGCCTCGGCTCCAGGCAGAGCTAGAGCAGCACAACGAGTCGGCGGATGGGGTGCTGTTTAAGGTCAAGCACGACCCGCGCATTACGCGAGTAGGCCGCTTGCTGCGCCGCACCAGCCTTGATGAACTGCCCCAGTTGTTTAACGTGCTCTGTGGCCAGATGAGCTTGGTGGGGCCGCGCCCGTTGCCAGTGCGCGATGTGGCTAAGTTCGATGGTTGGCACAACATTCGTCACCAAGTGCTGCCGGGGGTGACGGGGCTATGGCAGATTTCGGGTCGTTCTGACATCGACACTTTTGACGACGTGGCCCGCCTCGACCTGCACTACATCGACAACTGGTCGCTAAATTTGGATCTAGAAATTCTCACCGCCACCCTGGGAATTGTGCTTTGGGGCAAGGGGGCCTATTGACCGCCGATTCTTCCCCACCACTAGGGGCAACCGATGCTGGCAACGCAGAGGACTCAGGGATAAGCCATCGTCGAAACTGGGCTAGCCAAAAGCCGGGACTATGGCTGGTTGGAGGGTTGGTGCTACTGACCTTTAGTTGGCTGCCCCTGAGCTACTACCGCATGGTGGGCTGGGCCTGGATTTTGCTGTGGCAGGCGGGCAGCATAGCGTTGCTGGTAGGGCTGTGGCGGCGGCTGCGCTGCCCAGAGCCTTTGAGAACTGATGCAGAGCGAGAATCTAGCTCAGAACGGGAACGGGCATTCTATGCCTTGGGCTACGGGCTAGATTGGGTGGCGCTGGGCATGGGCATTGTCCTGGCCCTGTCAGCCTTGGTGTCACCGTTTCCCCGAGTGGCGCTGTGGAATGTGAGCCTGGTAGTGACCTACGTTGCGGTGCTGTACTTCTACCGCAATGTGGTCGATCGCAGCTGGCTGAGTCGTCTGCGTCTGTGGTGGGGTCTAGTCGTGGTGGCAGCGGGGGCCGCAGTGGTAAGCTTGGCCCTATGGCGGCCCGACAACGCCATGTGGGCGGCAGATAGCTTTCTAACGGCGCTGCGCAACCATCAGCCCCTCGGGCACCACAATTTTGTGGGGGGCTATTTTGTGCTGCTGTTGCCCCTAGCGGTGGCGGCAGCGGTGGCCACAACGGGCTGGCTAAGAGGCATCTGGATAGCTTCCGCCGGACTGATCCTGGTGGCGTCATACGTCAGCGGGTCGCGGGGGGCGGCGCTGGGGTTGGTGGTATGGCTGCTGGTCACCTGGCTGAGCCGCTTTAGTTACCTCAAACCCTCCCAACGCTGGCGCTGGGGCTTGGCCGGGTTGGGGGGAGCCGTGGCCTTAGGGTTGGCCCTGGCCAGCAATCCTCGCATTCGCGTCTGGTTTAGCACGGGCGGCATCACCGACGGCCCCACCCTCGATCGCTGGTTTATGCTGCGATTGGGCGGCAACATTCTGCGCGATCGCCCCCTGTTTGGCGTTGGCCCTGGCGTTATGAGTCGGGTGTCAAACCTCTACCGCCCGATCGAAACTGGGGCGGGCTTAGAGCACATTCAGCAGCTCCACAACACTCCGGTGCAGATCGCGGGAGAGCTGGGGCTAGTTGGGTTGGGGATATTTCTAGCCGGCATTGTACTGATTCTGCGATTGTGGATCCAACTTTGGCGGCAGCCGCTCGAAGCTACAGACCGGGCGCTATTGGGAGGCATTGGCGGCAGCCTGCTGACCTACGGAGTCTCTAGCCTGACCGATTACCAGCTGGAGAATATCCCCATTGCGGGCGCGCTGCTGGGGATCGTCGTGCTGCTGCTGGCGTTAGGCGCTCGCTATCTACCCAAGGCCACACCCTTGGGAGGGGATGCCAGACGGCGATCGCGTCTAGCGGTTTCTTTATGGCTGGGGCTGCTGCTGACGATCTGGCTGCCCTTTACCCTTACCGTGGCCTACAGTGCTTTGGCCGATAGAGCATTCTACAACCAGCGGCTCAACTTAGCCGACACGCGCTGGTACAAAGCATATCGGTTGAGCCCATGGGATCCGACCGCCTCGGCGGTGGCCAGTGAGGCGCTGTGGGGCCTAGACCAAGTGTTGAATAGCTCTGACGCTGAAGATAATGTGCGATCGCTGCTGCTCGACTACGCCCATCAGGCCCAACAAGCTGCCCCCAACGATGCCTGGTTTAACCACAATCTAGCCGTTTTACACCAGACTACTGACCCGGCAACCGCTCTGCCCTACGCCGCCCGTGCCGTGCAGCTCATGCCGCGCCACCGACACTACGGCTACTGGCTATTGGGCGATCTGCTGCTGAAGACGGGGAATGAAGCGGGTGCGATCGCCGCCTTCACCCTAGAAGCCCTGGTCAACCCCGCTGCGCTGACCTATCCCCAGTGGAAAACCGCGCCATATCAGGCAGTTTATGCCTCTGTGGTGCAGGCTACTCTCGCCGAATACGATGCTCTACTTGCCGAAGTTGCTCCTGGCGAGGCTGGCTTTGCCACCCTTTACGAAACCCGCGCCCTACTCGCCTGGTGGACCGAGCAACCCCTCGTGGAGGTCGACCCCAACTTGCTGCGGCCTGTGGTTTCGGGGTTGCTGCTGGCCGACTCTGATCCTGATGCTGCCCTAGATGCGATCGCACCCCAACTGCGCCTAGAGCAGCTAACTCCTGAGCTACAGCTGCTTGCCGCCTGGCTCGACCCCAATACCTATTCCGCCACTCCGGCCCAGCCCCAGAATGCCCCACCAGACCGAGACGCTTTGCTGATCGAAGAAAGCCTTGGCATCCAGCCTCTGCACCTGTGGCTCACCGCCATCGTCACCAACCCAGAAGAGGGCTATCGAGGGTCGCTCACCTTTGCCTACCGCAACTACCAGGCCAAACAAATTACCCTCATGCTGGCGCCGCAAAACCTCCGGCGCTATACCCTAGTAGCCAAGCTCAACCTCTTTCCTTCCTGGCCGAGAGAATTTCCACCCCTCGATCGCCGCATCGAAGCCCTGCGCACCGAAGCCCTGGGGCTGCCCCACCCCACCCACAACCACTTTCGCCTCTCAAATTTAGATTAGGTTGATGAACCGTCCGCCATTCCAGCCCCTTCCTCCCCCGTCCCTTTTTCTCTAAAAAGGCCGAGTGCAAAGCACTGACTTCGTAAACGGGCTTGAAACGCCCTCTGCCCGCCCCCTACCCATCCACCCATCTACCCAAACCATGAGCGAGGATGCCCTACCCCAACCCAAACCCGCTGCCCAAGACCCCAGCGACGGCACCCTACTGGCCCTGCTGATAGGGACGTTCTTTACCATTTTCACCCTGCTACCGGGCAGTAGCACCCTGATAGTGTCGTGGCCCTGGGTATTTTTGTGGCAGGTAGGGCTGACTCTACCGATGCTCTGGCTGCTGTGGCAACTGTGGCACCGGCCCCTTAGTCGGTTGGGGAACGGGTTTGACTGGGTGGCCCTGCTGGCCATAGCCGGGCTGGTAGTCTCGACGCTAGGGGCAGAATTTCCGGCCCAGGCGCGATGGTATGGGTGGGCGGCCGTGGGGGCGATCGCCGCGTTCTACGCCCTTGGCAGCTGGCTCCGCTATCCCCAACGTTTTCACACCCTGCTGCGCTTTCAGGGCTACCTAGCTCTGGCGTTCATTCTGCTCAGTCTGTTGCTGTGGACCACACAGATCTATCAGCCTGAGCTAGCTCGGTTGTCAACGCTTCAAGGCTACGGCGTTAACCAGACGTTTAACTTTGAGCTCACTAGCCTGCGCAACTGGCAGCCCATTGGCCATCAAAACTACGTAGCGGGCTATCTGGTGCTGGTGCTGCCTTTACTAGCAGGGTTGGCTTGGAGCGATCGCGGCTGGCGGCGATGGCTATGGCTGGTGGGTATGGTTCTCGGCTTGCTCAACCTCTACACCACCAGCTCGCGCGGCGGCTGGCTGGCGCTCATGGTGACCGGATTGATTGCGGTGGGTATTTCCCTACTCTACAACCGTCTGCCTCGGCCCCTGGCGTTGGCTATCGGCGGCACCGCCTTGGGGTTAGGAGTCTTAGGCGTCATCGCCAATCCCCGGCTGCGGCAGGTGCTGAGCAGCCTGGCCCAGGGTAACTTTGTTGGAGGGGAACTGTCTTATCGAGTGGTGACTAACGCTACGGGGTGGCGCATGGGCCTGAGCCGTCCCTTTACTGGGGTGGGACCGGGCAGTGTGCCGCTGGTCTACCAAAAGTATCGTCCCCACTGGGCTGGGCGCGATGCTGAGCTACAGTTTCAGCTGCACAGTACCCCGGCGCAGTTGTGGGGCGAACTGGGCCTTTGGGGAATTGCCGTAGCACTGACGCTAGTGCTAGTGCTGGTGCTTCTAACGGTGCGGTGGATGCGGCGTGGCGCTCAGGATACCCCCGCTGGGCTGCCCCCGGTGTTGGTGTGGAGTCCGCTGGCGGGGCTGTTTGCTTTTGGGCTGATGAGCTTGACCGACTATCAGCTGGATATTCCGGCGATCGCAGGCACTCTGGCCCTCTACCTGGCCGTGCTCGCTCGCACCTTTAACCCCGTTTCCACAACCGAGGACAGCGGTGCAACCCCGCGACGCCATCGGCTTATTGCCGGGGTTGGCCTCGGCCTGACGCTGGCCATGACCCTCTGGCTCGTGCCTGCCTACCGTGCCTGGGGCGCTGCCAGCAGTGGCTTCTCGGCCCTCACTGCCGAACCTGTCGATATCGATCGCTTTGCCAACCAGCTAGAGCAGGCCCACAAGCTGGCTCCTTGGGAGCCCTACTATCCCTATCAGCTGGGCTACCACCTAGGCGAGTTTGCCCTGCAATCGGCCGCTAACCCGCCCCTGCGTCAGGTGCTGCTTGACGATGCGATCGCCTGGTTTAAGACCGGCAACCAGGCGGTGCCCTACCAGGAGTTTGGCCAATCGAACCTGGGCTGGCTTCAGGTTGAAAAGGGTCAGTTCGCTGAGGCTGAGTCCTCGTTTAGGGAGGCGATCGCCCTAGTGCCGGCTAAAATGGGCGTGTTCTTTGGCCTGGGGTTCGCTTGCCTGCAAACTGGCAACCGCGACTGCGCCACAGAGGCCTTCGCCTTGGAGGCCATCCGCCATCCTGCCCTGATCACCAGCCCTCTGTGGCGAGTGGAGGGCTTTGCTGATGTCTACCCTGCCATGCTCGGTCAGGTTGAACAACGCTATGACGAACTGATTCAGCAGGCCAAAGAACCCACCTTGAGCAGCTTTTTGCACCAGGCTCGGGGCAGTCTGCACTGGTGGCGCGGCGACTTGGCCGGGGCGACCGAAGACTGGCAAACCAACGGCGGCGACCTCCAGCAGGGCTTTCTAAGTCTGGCGGATGGCCAGGCTGTGGATGTCAACCCCTGGCCCGAAACCCCAGCTAAGTACGCGATTCTCGCCTGGCAAACCCCCGATCAGCGCCAAGCGCTGCTAGAGAGAGCCTGGGTTACCCAGCCTAAAGATATTGATGACCTGGCTCAGGCCTTGCCAGAGCCCCAAATTATTAGCCAGCTCGTGGCCAGCATGGAGACAGCTACAGACTTCACCGACTGGCTTCAGCGCACTGCACCTAGCTGGCAGCCCCGAAGCCAGCGCCTGGGCTTTGGCGTGCTCAGCCGTCACATTGATGGGCCTAATCCCTCGGACTTTTTGCCTCGGGTCGAGAACATCCCTGTGGTGCAGTTCTTCGAGCCGCTGTTTACCTCACCAGTGTTCTTGCCAGCGTTGGATAGGGCTTTGGAACCGTATCAGGTGAGGTTGCAAGGGCAATAGCAGTTTTTGTTGGCTTGGCGCTAAATCTTGAACGGGCAAACGCCGTTTGTCCCTACGTTGGGTTCTGGCTTTACCCCGAATCTTAAGCCCGCAACGCCCATTCAATCTATCCGTAGAGGCGTTGGCGCAGCCAATCCAAAGGCTTCAGGGCGAATGTCCTGAAGCCTTTGGTGGTAGCAAACGGGATTTGGCCCTAGGCATCGGCGTGGGCGTGGCGGTTGTAGAGGAAGTCGAGGGCTTCGTTGCGCAGCTCGTAGAATTTGGGGTCTTCCATCATGCGGGCGCGATACTTCTTCGGAGTGGCTTCGCCAACGCGCGGGCGGGCAAAGGCACCTGCATGATTTCACCGATTACCTCAGTCCTTTGGGCCTCTGAGTTATGCGTCGGCGTGGGCGTGACGCTTGTAGAGGAAGTCGAGGGCTTCATTGCGCAGCTCGTAGAATTTGGGGTCTTCCATCATGCGGGCGCGATCGCGGGGGCGGGCAAAGGGCACCAGCATGATTTCACCAATTTTGGCGGCGGGGCCGTTGGTCATCATCACAACGCGATCGCTCAAGAACAGGGCTTCGTCGATGTCGTGGGTGATCATCAGCACGGTGATCTGGTGGTCTCGCCAGATGGTCAGCAGCTCCTCTTGCAGTTCTTCCCGAGTAATTGGATCCAGCGCACCGAAAGGTTCGTCTAGAATCAACACCTTGGGGCGCAGGGCGAGAGCGCGGGCAATGCAGACCCGCTGCTTCATGCCGCCGGAGAGGGCGCTGGGCTTTTTATTGGCTACATCGGCCAGACCCACCATCTCTAGGTGCTCCATGACGATGTGCTTTTTCGCGGCTTCGGGCTTCTTGGGGAAGACCGAATTCACGCCCAGGTAAATGTTTTCGTAGGCGGTGAGCCAGGGCAGCAGGGAGTAGTTTTGAAACACCACCATGCGATCGGGGCCGGGAGCTTGAATCGGCAGGGTTTGCAGGCGCACTTCGCCGTTGGTGGGCTGGTGAAACCCGGCCACCATATCGAGCAGGGTCGATTTGCCGCAGCCCGAGTGGCCAATGACGCAGACAAACTCGCCTTCGTTGATGGCGAGGTCGATGCCGTCGAGCACGACGAAGTCGCCGGTGGGGGTGGGATAGACCTTGGAGAGGTTATCAAAGATCAGGAACGGTTCCTGAGTCTGGAGGTGGGTGGTGGATTGGGTAGGAGTATTTAGCACTTGCATGGTCGGGGGGTGTGAATGGGTGGGTGGTGGAGGCTGAGCACTGCTCAGCCCCTACGGCGAGTTCGTTACACAGTCAGGGGGGGAGAGGATTAGCGGATAGTCACGGCATCCATTGGCACTTCTTCGATGCGTAGGTCGCGCTTGATGGCGAACTGATCTAGGTATTTCAGCGGTTCGTCGGGGTCAAAGACCGGGCCATCGAACAGGTGAATGGGATGGCGATCGCGCCCCGTATCCACCAGCCCCAGCTCGCGGGCCGCCTGGCCAAAGATGTCGGCCCGCTTCACCCGCTCGGCCACGGCTAGCCAGTTACGGGGAAAGGGAGTAATGCCCCAGCGGGCCATTTGAGTCATCATCCACACCGCCTCAGAGACGTCGGGGTAGTTGGCCTTGCCGGTAAAGAACTGAATGTAGTTGAGCACCTGCTCGGGCTCGCTGCCGTCGCCGCGATCGTAGGGGTCTAGGAAGCCCTGGCGAATGTGGGCCTCGTCGGCCCCGATGTATTCAGGCTTGCAGAGCAGATCGGCAATTTCTTCGCGGTTGCGGCGATCGTCGCAGTATTCGCAGGCTTCGAGCAGCGCTTTGACTAAGGCCACGTGGGTTTTGGGATACTGTTCGGCCCAGGCCTCGGTGACGCCGAGCACTTTCTCGAGGTGGCCGGGCCAGATGTCGTTATCGATCGCCATCACCACGCCCAGCCCTTCGCTAACGGCGCGGGCATTCCAGGGTTCGCCGACGCAGTAGCCGTCGATGGAGCCCGACTTGAGGGTCGAGACCATCTGCGCCGGCGGAATCACCGTGACGCTGACATCGCGATCGGGGTCAATGCCGCCAGCGGCTAGCCAGTAGCGCAGCAGCAGGTTGTGCATCGATGTGGGGTGTACCGCCGCCAGGGTATGGACGCGATCGGGGCGGCGATCAATCGCCGCTTTAAAGTCGCTCAGGCTGCGCACCCCCTCATC
Source organism: Nodosilinea sp. FACHB-141 (assembly GCF_014696135.1). NCBI lineage: Bacteria > Bacillati > Cyanobacteriota > Cyanophyceae > Nodosilineales > Nodosilineaceae > Nodosilinea > Nodosilinea sp. FACHB-141. Next base: position 193,945 of record NZ_JACJPP010000007.1, read on the forward strand.
AAACAAGCGCTTACTAAAGGTAATGGCGTTGCCATTGCGGCTCAGGGTGAGGGCGCTGACCATGGGCCGGGGACGCTGGTTGCCGTAGCCCAGGGTCATGCCTAGGGGCATGCCGGCCACCATCATGGCGGCATCGAGGCGGCCGGTGGCCACGCCGTCGGCGATTGCATTCCAGCTCGGCTCGCGGTTCAGGGTCACATTGCTCAGGCCGTGGGCCTCAAACAGGCCCTTTTCTTTAGCCACCACCAGGGGTGCGCAGTCGACCAGGGGAATAAAGCCCAGCTCTAGATTCACCTTTTCCAGACCGTTGGCGGCCACGGCCACCACGGGCTTGGCCTTGTGCAGCTTGGCCCGCTTCTGCTGGTTGAGGAAGTAGACAATCTCGTTGCGCAGGCTGTAGTAGTTGGGGTGCTTGACCACCTCCATGCGCTCGCGGGGCCGAGGGAAAGGCACATCGACAATCTGGCCGACGTGGGCCTCGGGGCCGTTGGTCATCAGCACAATGCGATCGCTCAGCAGCAGCGCCTCATCGACATCGTGGGTAACCATGACGCAGGTGACTTCGTTCTCCTGACAAATCTGCATCAGCTGCTCTTGCAGCCCACCCCGTGTCAGGGCATCCAGAGCGCCAAAAGGTTCATCCAGCAGCAGCAGCTTGGGGCGAATGGCCAGGGCGCGGGCGATCGCTACCCGCTGCTTCATGCCGCCCGAGATCTGACCGGGGCGCTTGTGGGCCGCCTTTTGCAGACCCACCATCTCGATGTGGTGGTCGATCATGCGATCGCGCACCGGCTGAGGGTGCTTCTTCATCACCCGGTCTACCGCCAGGGCAATGTTTTCGCGCACCGTCAGCCAAGGCAGCAGCGAGTAGTTTTGAAACACCACCATGCGATCGGGGCCGGGTTCTGTGACCTGCCGCCCTTCGAGCACAACGCCGCCCGCGCTGGGCTGATCGAGGCCCGAGAGAATGTTGAGCAGGGTCGATTTGCCGCAGCCCGAGTGGCCGACTAGCGAGACAAATTCCCCCTTGTGAATTTGCAGATCGATGTTTTTGAGGGCAATGTACTCGCCGCCGTGGGGCAGCTTAAAGACGCGATCGATGTGGTCAACTTCAACAAAGACAGCCATGGTGCGCAGGGAATGAAGGTGCAGCAGAATGCGAGAATTTTGGCTTGGCGATTTTGAATTTTGGAGGGTTCTAGCTCCCCTCTTCCAGGAGGAGAGGGCCGTAGGGTGGGCACCGCCCACCACAAACCCTTGGCAGAATCACAGGTTTGATGCGGCGTTTAATGAGCAGTGAACTATTGCCGCGATAGGAGGAGTTCTGTGTTCCCTCTCCCACGGGGAGCGGGGTTGGGGGAGAGGGGCCTCTACTGCTTTTCCTCTTCGGGCAGCACCAGGCCGCCAATGAACACAATCAGGCGATCGAGCAGCAGACCGACAATGCCCACGTAGAGAATGGCGATGATGATATCGCTGATACGAGAGCTATTCCAGGCATCCCAGATGAAGAAGCCGATGCCCACGCCGCCGATCAGCATCTCTGCCGCTACGATCGCCAGCCAAGAGAGGCCGATGCCAATTCTCAGGCCGGTGAAAATGTAGGGCACCGTAGCCGGAAATAAAATCTTGAAGAAGTACTGAGACTTAGACAGCTGGAGCACCCGCGCCACGTTGTTGTAGTCCTGAGGAATTTGGCGCACACCCTCGGTGGTGTTGATGATGATGGGCCAGATCGCCGTGATAAAAATCACGAAAATAGCGGAAGGATTGGCCTGCTGAAACGCTGCCAGCGAAATCGGCAGCCAAGCCAGGGGCGGCACCGTCCGCAGGATTTGAAAGAGCGGGTCGAGGGCGCTATACATCAACGAGCTAGTGCCCACCAAGATGCCCAGGGCGATGCCCACAACCGCCGCCAGTGTAAAGCCTAGGGCTACCCGTTGGAGACTAGTCCACACCTGCCAAAACAGGCCCTTGTCAGTGCCACCGTAGTTGAAGAAGGGGTTGATGATCAGTTCCCAGGTGTCTTGCACTGTGCGCACCGGGGTGGGCAGGTTGGCGTCAGGCCCCATGGTGAGCACTTGCCAGATCACCAAGAAGATCAGAATCGCCACCACCGGCGGAATCAGTGCCTTGAGCGAGTCTAGAGACGAATTGGCAAGCTTTTGTAGGTTGAAGCGCGATCGCGCCGGACGAATATCGAGGGGTGCCGTCATTGCAATATATCTCCAGACTTATGGCAAAGAACCGAGCGAGCTAGTCAAACAGGTAAAGCAGGTAAAGATAAGGGCCTCTCTGGCCCCCTCTCTCAGTAGGAGAGGGGTTGGGGGAGAGGGGTTGGTGGGGTAGCGCCCTACGGGGAATCTACACCCGCTTGATCTTGAGGCTGTCGAGGTACGCCTGAGGATCTTCGGGGTCGAAGGTAATGCCGTCGAAGAAGGTTTCAACGCCACGAGACGTGCTCTTGGGAATCATGGCCTCTTGGCCCAAGGCGGTGGCCGCTTCGCGCCAGAGGTCTTCGCGGTTGACGGCATCGACCCACGCCTTGGTATCGGTGTCAGCGGGCAGCTTACCCCAGCGGATATTCTCCGTTAAGAACCACAGGTCGTGGCTCTTGAAGGGGTAGGAGGCGTTGTCAGCCCAGTATTTCTGCATCAGGTCGGGCAGCTCTTCGACCCGGTCGGTGCCAAAGTCGAACTTCCCTTGGGAGCGATCGATAATGTCTTCAAAGGGCACGTTAAACCAGGCCCGTTCGGAGAGAATATTGCACATTTCCTCCTTGTTCTCGGGCTGGTCGCACCACATCGCGCCCTCTAGCACACCCATCAGCAGCGCCTTGGCGGCCTTAGGGTTGGCATCGACCCAGTCGGCCCGCATACCCAGAGCTTTCTCAGGGTGGTCTTTCCACATTTCGCCGGTGGTAATGGCGGTGTAGCCAATCTTTTGGTTCACCGTTTGCAGGGGCCAGGGCTCACCCACGCAGAAGGCATCCATGTTGCCCACTTTGATGTTGGCCACCATCTGGGGCGGGGGCACCACAATGGTCGAGATATCTTGGTCGGGGTCAATGCCGCCAGCCGCTAGCCAGTAGCGCATCCACATGTCGTGGGTGCCGCCAGGAAATGTCACCGCTGCCTTGAGTTCTTTGCCTTCGGCTTTGCGCTTGGCAAACGCTTCTTTGAGCGGCGTGCTGTCTTTGGTGACCTTGAGATCGAGGTAATCGTTGGAGAGCGAAATGCCCTGGCCGTTGGTGTTGAGGCGGGCCAGAATGTACATCGGCACCTTTTTGCCGTCGGTGACAATGCCCTCAGAGATCAGGTAGGGCATGGGGGTGAGAATGTGCGCCCCGTCGATGCCGCCGCCGCCAGAGCCCAGCACCAGGTTGTCGCGGGTGGTGCCCCAGGAGGCCTGCTTCTCGACCGATACGTCGGTCATGCCGTACTTGTCAAAGAAGCCTTTGACCTTGGCGATGATCAGCGGGGCAGAGTCAGTTAGCGCAATAAAGCCCAACTTGGCGGTAGTCGTTTCTGGGGCGTCAGCCGGGTTAACGGGCGCTGCGGCTGGGGTATCTGACGAAGCTGAGTCAGATTCGCCCTGACTGCAAGCGTGGAGCAGCACAGTACCGGCTGCTGCGGTGCCGGCGGTCATCAAAAATCTACGGCGATTTAGTCGAGTCATAGTTGCGCTCACTCCAACGTTAGGCAATGCAATGAATTGGAAAAATGATCGGGTAGCGGCGTCTCACCGTTATAGTCGTCCCAAGAAAACCTGAATTTCAACCCAAATTGCTGCTCACAGATACCGGTGTTTAGCTCTCTATAGAATCAGAAATTGCTTAAACAAACTGTGGCAATGTTGGCAGAACAAACAAGAAATAGATGATTGATTAGTAGGCTTTGGGCTAGGATTCGTTCCCAGGGCAGCCAAGCTCCAGGTTGGCTGCTGCAAAAAGAAGAACTTCTCTGTTTGGTTAAACCGTTTCGGCAAAGCAATGTTTAGGATTTACAAAGCCGTAGCTCCGCGATTTTTGACTATTAAAATACCGAGAGAAAAGTCGGTGTTTATGCGGTCTTACACTGCGGTATTTGAGATTAAATTATTCAAACTTTGCAACGTGTTTTGTATTTTTAGTTACGCTTTGTAGCAAGCCATCCTCTTATCGCATGAGCGACATGTAGGATTTGCATAATTCGCCGGGTAGGCCGGTCTCAGCCCAGCGCTTACCATAACGACAGCCCAAGCTATGGGTTGAGGGTTGTGTAGAGGGCTGCTTTAGGAGCGATCGCAACCATGGTGTTGCCAACGAAGTGGCGAATATTGCTGACGGTGCTACCACTGACGGGCCTGTACGGGCTGGCTAAGGTGGCCGTACACCGCTTGAACTGGGAACCGTGGGCCTTTGACCCCCTCACTGGGTCGCTATTTGGGGCGGCAACTTTTGTGATTGCCTTTGTGCTCAACGGCACCCTAAGCGACTTCAAGGCCAGTGCCGATATGCCGGTGCAGGTGGCCAATGCCATTGAGGCCATTCAAGACAGCAATTTATTGGTGGCCAAAGCCAACGGAGAGTATGACCCTATCCCTCTGACTCAAAATCTGGTGGCTATTTTGCAGGCCATCCTCGACTGGCTAGAGCAAGAAAAACCCCAAGCTGCGATCGCCCCTGCCCTCGACCAGCTCAACGTCTCCCTAGCGGGGATGCTGCCCTACACCAGTGGCCCCATCATCAGCCGCACCCAGGCCGAACAGGCCAAGATTCGCCTGCTGCTCGCCTACATCGGCATCAACCGTGATACCGACTTTATTGGCCCGGCCTACGTGTTGCTAGAGCTGTTTTTGGTGGGGGTCTTGTGCGCCCTGCTGCTAATTGGGGCTGCTAGCTTTAGCGAAACCCTGGTGGTGTCGTGCCTGCTGTTTACTGCCTTTACCTATTTGCTGCTGCTAATTCGCGATTTAGATAACCCATTTCAATACGATGGGCGATCGAGCGTTGATGCTGACCTGTCAATCTTGGCAGCCCTGCGCGATCGCCTGCAGCAAACCCTGGCATCGTAACGGCACCTTAAAAAGGACCGGGTATCTGACAGGCCGCCAACGCTGGCACCAGCTCAGATACCCGGTCCCTCAGCCGAGAACCCTCAACTCAGGCGTCTCGCTCTACAAGAATTTATTAGCCATACCGATCAGCCCGGCCATTTGCCCCAGGTCAACCTCGCCGGAGAGAACCTTTTGCAGCAGTCCGCCGCCTTGGCTGTTCGACCCTTTGACCAAAAATTGAGCGATCAGCGGGGTCAAGCTTCTGACCATGGCCGGATCGGCCCCGACTCGCTGGGCGATCGCGCTAATCTGCTCATTGGCCAGCAAGCGATCCACAGCACCGGTCGCGGCGACGGTTTTCAGCGTCCCCATCAGCCCCCCCGGATTGCCTCTGCCTTTATCTTGCAGCACGCCCTGCAGGCTGCTGGCGATGCCGCCAATTTTGTTGTTGTCCACCGGAGCGTTGTTGAGGTTCCCCAGCAGCGTGCCGATCAGGCTACCGTTAGCTTCGGTATCGGAGGAGGCGATCGCCTGGTTGACTATACCCATTAAATCCATTGTTTCACCGTTTGAATTACGTTTTGCACAAGCTAAACCCTTTGCCCAGCAACGGCAAGGCGGTTTTGACCCAGGACTGACCCCTACCGGGCACTACCGGCGGTCAAGCTAAAGCGCTTGGCGCGATCGTTCTTTTCCTCAAAGTCGATCACCGGCCCCAGGGGCACAATCTGGTGAGGGTTCACGCCAGGATGGCTCATGTAGTAATGACGCTTGATGTGGTCGAGATTGCAAGTGTTTTTGAAAGCAGGCTGCTGGTACAGATCGCGCAGGTAACCCCACAGGTTGGGGTAGTCAACAATGCGGCGCAGGTTGCACTTGAAATGCACGTAGTAGACCGCATCGAAGCGATAGAGGGTGGTGAATAGGCAGATATCGGCCTCGGTGAGGCGATCGCCGCACAGGTAGCGCTGGCGATCGAGCACGCCTTCCCAATGATCAAGAGCGTCGAACAGCTCGGTCACCGCTTCTTCGTAGGCCGACTGCTTGGTGGCAAATCCGGCCCGATACACGCCATTGTTGATGGGCTGATAGATGGCGTCGATGGCGCTGTCGATTTTGTCTTGCAGATTAGCGGGGTAGAGGTCAACGTCGTTGGTGGCCACCTCATTCCACTCCGTGTCGAGCATGCGGATGATTTCGCGCGACTCGTTGTTGACGATGGTGTTGGTCTGCTTATCCCATAGAACAGGCACCGTCACGCGGCCAGAAATGTCAGGCTTGGCCTTGACATAAATCTCCTGTAAATACTGCGCCCCGTTCACCGTGTCAGGAATTGCTCCGGGGTAGTCGCTAAAGGCCCAGCCTTCCTCACCCATATAAGGATCCACTACCGATACTGAAATTGCATCGGTCAACCCCTTCAGCTCGCGCATAATCAGTGTGCGGTGGGCCCAGGGGCAGGCCAGCGAAACGTAGAGGTGGTAGCGATCGGCCTCTGGCTTAAACTCGCTCGTACCGTCTGCCCTTGTGAAATGGTGAAAGTCGGTTTCGGGACGCACAAATCGCCCCTGGTCATCTTCTTGGCTGCGCTCTTTCTGCCACTGACCGTTCACAAGTAGGCCCAATCCCATAGGGTCTCCTCTATTTTTCTTCACAATTGGGTTTCAGCATACTGCGGCTCACCAATGCTGTCCTCTGGCTGGGGAAAGAACTCCGCCGCTGGGAAGGAACCCAGTTATCGAGTCAGTAGCCAACTTCCTAACATCGCCCTTCCTAACATCGCCAAGAAGAGACCCGATTTCTAGAATCGCCGGATACCCTTGAACAAAGCTCTCTTTGTCGCCAACGCCTATGTCATCTTCATCGCGTGGTTTTCTCGCTAGCCCAGCGGGGCTGAAGCTGCTACAGGCGGCCAAGGCGGAGCGGGGGTGGACGTTTGCGGCGATCGCCGAGCGGGCGGGGGTAAGTGCCGACACGGTGAGCCGGTCGTTTCACCCAGAGCGGGGCAAGCGGGTGAGTGGGGAGAGTATGAGGGCGATCGCTGGGGTGTTGGGTATGGAGGTGGATGCGATCGGGCTGTGTGAGGAACCGCCTAACTTAACTGATGAGGCAGAATCTCGCATTCAAAAGGCCTTGAGGACTGGCGAAACCACCCTAACACTACCATCTCTGAATCTCACTACCATACCAGTAAGCATCACAAAGCTAATACATCTAACTGTACTTAATCTTTCCTTTAACAAGATAAGGCAAGTGCCAAAAGAATTGTGCTGTCTTAGTAACCTTAAGATTCTTAACCTTGCAGGCAATAAGATTTCGGAGCTTCCAAGAGAACTGGCTCAACTCAAATCCTTAGAAACACTTAATATTTACAGCAACGAGTTAACTTCTTTGCCCGATGAACTAAACTGGCTAATCAATTTAAAGAAGCTAAATGTTTCTCGCAATAAGCTTTTGTCAATCCCAAAAACAGGCTATCCAAGCAACCTAGATACCCTAATAGCTTCTGAAAATCAGTTATCATACTTGCCAAAATCTTTAGAAAAATGTAAAAAAATCTTATACATAGACCTTTCTCAGAATCAATTAACATCCCTTCCAAAAGAAATAGGAGAGCTAGGGAACCTAGTTCAACTAGACCTTTCTCAGAATCAATTAACATCCCTTCCAAAAGAAATAGGAGAGCTAGGGAACCTAGTTCAACTAGACCTTTCTCAGAATCAATTAACATCCCTTCCAAAAGAAATAGGAGAGCTAGGGAACCTAGTTCAACTAGACCTTTCTCAGAATCAATTAACATCCCTTCCAAAAGAAATAGGAGAGCTAGGGAACCTAGTTCAACTAGACCTTTCTCAGAATCAATTAACATCTCTTCCAAAAGAGGTTTTACATGAATTAGTGAAGCTAGGTGGGCTTGATCTTTCCAAAAATAGATTGTCATCCCTTCCGAAAGAGATTGATAGACTGAAATCTCTAAATCGATTCAATCTTTTTCAGAATCGACTATCATTTCTTCCGCAAGAGATAGGAAACCTAAAAAAACTAGAGCATCTTAACCTTGCCGAAAACCAATTATCATCACTTCCAGGAAAGATAGGTGACCTGAAAAACCTTGTATACCTAGATGCTTCTAACAATAAATTAAATTACTTGCCAAGGGAGGTGAGCGGCTTGGAACAGCTAATTCACCTCAACATTTCACAGAACAATATTAATTCCTTGACTCAAAACTTGGGTTGTCTAAAAAACCTACGTCAACTTGACATTGCAGACAACAATCTATCAGAAATACCAGAAAAAATAGGCAAAATAAAAACATTGTTCAAACTTGATCTTTCCCGCAATCAGTTAAAAGCTTTGCCTAATGAGCTAGCCGAAATAAGAGCCTTGAGCGAGCTTTATTTGCATGGCAATGAAAAATTAAACTTGCCTGTAGAGATTCTTGGATCTGCCGAAGGTGAAGAAGGACCGTTATATGAAGAAAGGAATTCCACCCCCCAAAGTATTCTTGATTATTATTTCCGGGCGCTTGCTAATAGTCAACCCTTGAACGAAGCTAAGCTTATCCTCGTAGGATTTGGTGCTGCAGGCAAAACATCCTTGGTCAATCGTCTTATTTATGAGAGTTTTGATCCTAAATCTGCAAAAACTGAGGGTATTCAAATTACCCCATGGGAGATGTGCCTTAACGATTCTGAAGACATCAAACTCCATGTATGGGACTTCGGTGGACAAGAAATCATGCACTCGACCCACCAGTTTTTTCTCACCGAGCGCAGCCTTTACGTGCTGGTGCTCAACGGTCGCCAGGGCCACGAAGATGCTGATGCTGAGTACTGGCTCGAACTGATCCAAAGCTTTGGCGGTGATTCTCCCGTTCTTGTCGTGCTCAACAAAATCAAAGAGCACCCGTTCGATGTTAACCGGGGAGCATTGCAGCAAAAATTCCCCAACATCCGCGAGTTCATTGCTACCGATTGCGAAACCGGCCAGGGTATCGACCTGCTCCGCGCCGCTATCGAGCGCGAAACCGATGCTCTAGAGCACTTGCGTGATCCCTTTCCTGCCAGTTGGGTAGCGATCAAAAATAGGCTCTCCGAAATGGCCGACAACTACATTTCCTTCGAGCAGTATCGGGCCATTTGCCAAACCGATGGCGAAGCCGACTATGGCGCACAAGACTCTCTCGCCGTCCACCTCCACAGCCTCGGCATTGCCCTCAACTACAAAGACGATCCTCGCCTGCGCGATACCCACGTGCTCAATCCCCATTGGGTCACCAACGGCATTTACACCCTGCTCAACGCCTACGAACTCGCCGACACTAAAGGCGAACTCGAAGCCGCCTGCCTAGCCCGCAATTTAGATGTTCACAACTACCCCGCCGAGCGCCACGGCTTTTTGCTAGAGCTGATGCGCAAGTTCGAGCTGTGCTTTCGCTTTCAAGACGACGAACATCGCTACCTCATCCCCGACCTGCTCGACAAGCAGCAGCCCCCCGCCGCCGCTGAGTTTGACCCGGCAGACTGCCTCAACTTTCGCTACGAGTACCCGATTTTGCCCGAGGGTTTGCTGCCCCGCTTCATTGTGCGTACTCATGTGCTGATCGAGCACCAACTGCGCTGGCGCACTGGGGTTATTCTCACCTTTGAGGGCAACCGCGCCCTGGTCAAAGCCGACCCCCAAGACCGCTGCGTTTCCATCAGCGTAGATGGGCTAGGGGCCAGTCGGCGCAGGCTGTTGGCTGTAATTCGCTCCGACTTTGAGCGCATCCACCGCAGCTTTAAGTTCACCCCCAAAGAGCTAGTGCCGGTGCCGGGGCATCCCTCAGTAACGGTGGACTACAAAGAGCTGCTGGTGCGTGAAGAGCACCGGCAAACCAGCTTTGACGTGTTCACCGGGGAGGGGCTAATCAGCCTAAACGTGCGCGATTTGCTGAACGGGGTAGATTTAGAGGGCACCCGCCACCCCACCGTTGCGATGGATCGCCATAGCCAAGCCCTGCGCCTCTTCTACAGCTATTCCCACAAAGACGAAACTCTGCGCGACGAGCTAGAGACCCACCTGAAGTTGCTGCAACGGCAGGGGCTCATTCAGCCCTGGCACGATCGCAGAATCCTCCCCGGCGACGACTGGGCCAATGATATTGACGACAACCTCAACCGCGCCGACATCATCCTGCTGTTGGTAAGTTCTGACTTCATCGCCTCAGACTACTGCTACGACCTAGAGATGACCCGCGCCATGGAGCGCCACGCAGCGGGTGAGGCCAGAGTCATCCCCATCATCCTCAGACCCACGGATTGGAAGAATACGCCCTTTAGTAAGCTTCAGTCTCTGCCCAAAAATGCCGAGGCCGTGACCCAGTGGAGCGATCGCGATGCCGCCTGGCTCAATGTCGAAACCGGCATTAAGCGCGTGGCGGAGTTGCTTAAGGGCGATAAACGGCTGTAGGTATCGATGGCTGATTCGTCACCTATCGCTATTCAGCGCTTCGCCCCAATGTGAGACGCTAGAAACCAGTGTTATCTGGACTCGCTCCCTATGCAGGTTGCCTGGCAAGACGTTAAGCCCTACGAAGATATTGTTTACCAAAAGGCTGATGGCATCGCTAAGATCACCATCAATCGGCCCCACAAGCGCAATGCCTTTCGCCCCAAAACCATTGTCGAGCTGTACGAGGCTTTCTCCAATGCCCGCGAAGACAGCCGCATTGGCGTGGTGCTGCTGACCGGAGCAGGCCCTCACACAGATGGCAAATACGCCTTTTGCTCGGGCGGTGACCAGAGCGTGCGAGGCCACGGTGGCTATGTGGATGAAGGCGGTGTGCCCCGGCTCAACGTGCTCGACTTGCAACGGCTGATTCGCTCGATGCCCAAGGTGGTGATTGCGCTGGTGGCGGGCTATGCGATCGGCGGTGGCCACGTGCTGCACGTGGTGTGCGATCTCACCATTGCTGCTGATAACGCTGTTTTTGGTCAAACTGGCCCTAAAGTAGGCAGTTTTGACGGCGGCTTTGGAGCTAGCTACCTATCTCGCATGGTGGGTCAAAAGAAAGCCCGTGAAATATGGTACCTCTGTCGCCAATACAGCGCTCAAGAGGCGCTAGATATGGGTATGGTCAACTGCGTGGTGCCGGTGGTTCAGCTCGAAGCCGAAGGGGTGCAGTGGGCGCAGGAAATTTTGCAAAAAAGCCCGATCGCCATTCGCTGCCTCAAGGCTGCCTTTAACGCTGACTGCGATGGTCAGGCGGGGCTGCAAGAGCTGGCGGGCAACGCCACCTTGCTCTACTACATGACTGAAGAGGGCTCTGAGGGTAGGCAGGCATTTTTAGAAAAGCGAGAGCCCGATTTTCGTCAATATCCCTGGCTGCCCTAGGGGAGTGAGGGAGTGGATGAGTAGGTGGGTGGATGGGTGAGGTCGAATGATGCTCAGAGCGATCGATCGGGATCTTTGGGTGGCCGAGCAGCCCTTGCGATATTTTGGGCTGGGCATCGGTACTCGCATGACGGTGATTCGGCTGGTGGGCAATCAGCTGGTAGTTGTTTCGCCCATTCAGGTGAGCGAGGAGTTGGTAGACGAGCTGAATAAGCTGGGAACAGTCACGCATATCATTGCTCCTAACCTGTATCACTACCAATTTGTCACAGGGTTCAAAGCGGCGTACCCAGCGGCAACGGTTTGGGCGACGGCGGGGCTGAGCGCCAAAAAGCCAGAGCTAACCATCGACCAGGCGATATCCGGCGGCTCGAACAGTCCATGGGAAGGCATTGAGCGTCTGTTCTTTGATGGGTTCAAAACCCTTAGCCCCAGTGGCCCAGATCCGCTTGAGGAATGGGTGTTTTTCCATGCTGCCAGTCGGACGCTGATCTTGACGGATACGGCTTTTTGTTTTGACGAGAGTTCTCCGTGGCTGACGCAGCTAGTCACTAAACTTGGGGGCGGCTACAAAAGCCTGAGTCCGTCCTTGTTAGAGCGAGTTGCGACTCGGGATAAGGAGAAAGTCAAAGCTTCGGCCGAGCAGGTTTTGCGATGGGATTTTGAGCGGGTAATTGTGGCCCACGGCAGCATTGTTGAGCAGGGTGGCAAGCAGCAATTCCAGCGGGGTTACGAGCAATTTTTGGGGTGTTCGCTCCAGGACAGCTCAACGACTGTCTAAGGGAGTAGGCAAGCCCACTGGGGCAGATGACGATCGCACCCCTCGGTGATAGGCTGCGAAAAGCCCGTCGTCATTGACTTTTATCGCCCATGAACCTTCTGCTTGAGCGCATTCAAACCAGCTTGCTCGATTTGGTGGGGCAGTTTATTCAGCTCTTGCCGGGGCTGGCGATCGCGCTGGTGCTACTGCTGCTGACGGGGTACGCCGCCAAGGTGACCCAAAAGATGGTGGGCAAAATGGTCAAGCGCTTGGTGCCCAGCCGATCGCTGCAACTGCTGGCCGTGCAAGTGACTCGCATTGGCACCTGGGCGGTGGGAATCATTATTGCGGCGGTGATTGCCTTTCCGGATTTGCGATTGGGCGACATTATCGGCCTGCTGGGGTTGGGTTCGGTGGCGATCGGCTTTGCCTTTCAAGACATTTTTAAGAACTTTTTAGCGGGCATTTTGCTGCTGGTGGAAGAGCCCTTTCGCCTGGGCGATCAGGTGGTGATGGGCGACTATGAGGGTACGGTAGAGGCGGTTAAGATTCGCTCGACCCAGCTACGCACCTACAACGGAGAGCTGGTAGAAATTCCCAATGCGATCGTGTTTACTAATCCGGTGCGGGTGCTGACCGCCTTTCGCAGCCGCCGCACCGACCTCGACATTGGGGTTGACTACACCACTCCGCTGCCCCTGGCCAAGCAGACCTTTTTAGATATCATTGCCCGTACCGATGGCGTGCTCAGCGCTCCAGAGCCCGAGGTCGATGTGGTGGGCTTTGGCGAAAGTTCCATTGACTTTAAGCTGCGCTACTGGACGACGCCCCAGATTGCCGAGGTGCGCCGGGTTAAATCGCGGGTGGCGATCGCTCTCAAGGCTGGCTGCGACGAGGCCGGCATTGCCATTCCCTACCCAATTCGCACGGTACACCTGTTTGATCAGGCTCAGTTTAGCGAAAGCAAACCCTTGGAAAAGGGCGACTCCGTAGGACAGTAGCCGAGGACTAGGCTCCTCCAGTGGTTCGGCGCTCCTGCGTCCTCAGACAACGCCTACAAATCTAAGGTAAGGTTCGTCATTTCTTTAATGTGCCAGGACGGGCGACCGTTCTTAGCCCTTGTAGATAAGGGATAGATAAGAGAGCACACGCGGGAAGATGACGCTACAACCAATGCACAGCAAAACGCTGAGGCTGAGACTGAACTCGACTGGAAATAGCTTTGGTTTCATGAAACGGCAGCACTGGGCGGGGAGTTTGGCCGCTGTAGCCTGCATGATAGCCAGCCCGGCTTGGGCTGAGCCAGGGGTACCGCCGGCAGAGGCGCTGGCGGTGCAGCCTTGGGCAGGTATTAGCTTTGAGACCACCGGGGGAAGCCGGGACTTCGGCAGCCTGGAGGGGTTTTTGCCCCTAGGGCAAGTGCCGGGACAGCAGATTTTGTTTTTGCAGGGCCGAGCGCGGCTGGATACGGCTGGCTTTTTGGGCAGCAATCTGATGCTGGGCTACCGCACCCTGGGCGGCGATCGCACCAATCTCACCGGAGGATATGTCGGGCTCGATACCCAGGCCCACGGGGAAGGAACGTTTTATCAGGCGGGGGCTGGCCTAGAACATATCAACAATGGGTGGGAGCTGCGGGGCAATGTCTATTGGCCGCTAGGCGATCGCAGCACCGCCACCAGCTTGCTCAGCACGCCCTTTTTTGAGGGCAATCAGCTACTGCTGCCCACGACTCGGCAAGTTGCTATGGCCGGTGGGGATGTGAGCGTGGGCGGGGCGATCGCCACCTTAGGATCCCTGGGCACGCTCAATGCCTATGGGGGACTCTACTACTACAGCCCTCCTGACCAGCCGGGCTTTTTTGGAGGTCGGGCCTGGCTGGCCGCCAGCCCCACCCCGGGGCTAAATCTGCGGCTGGGTTTGCAGCACGACGACTATTTTGGGACCAATGTGCTGCTGCAAACGGGCTTTAGCTGGGGCGGGTCTGGTCCCCAAACGGCGGCGACAGGCCTGGCGCTAGGACAACCAATTCAGCGCACCATGGGCATTACTCTGGGTGCCGAAGCCCAGGTTGAGGCGGCGATCGATCCCGACACCAACCAGGCCTATCGGTTTTACCATGTGCAGCCGGGCTCTAGTGTCGCTGGTGATGGCACCGCCGCCGCCCCGTATGGCGCGATCGATCCGGCGTTGGGCGTAGCCAGTAGCGGCGATCGCGTTTACGTTCAGCCGGGCAGTTTGGCCAGCGGTTTCACCATTCCCACCGGGGTGCAGGTGTTATCTACCGGCCCCATTCAGCCCCTGCGTACCCAGATCGGCACCTTGGCCCTGCCGGGATCGGGCAGCGGTCTGTTGCCCCACGTGCCCGGCACCGTGGTTATGGGTCACGACAGTCTGCTGTCGGGGTTTGCTGTGGCCCCAGAACCTGGTCAAGACGGGATTCAGGCTCAGGGGGTTAGGTCAGTAACGATTTTAGACAACCAAGTTCTGACGGCTCGCAACGGCATTTTGCTGAATGACGTCAGCGGCAACCTGATCGTTCGCCGCAACCAGATCCAGGATGCTAGCGAAAGCGGGATCTTGCTCAATATCTCAGGCCAGACGGTAGACACCGCTGACCTCAGCAACAACGACATCCACCGGGCGGCGGACGACGGGCTATTGGTGAGAGCCGCCGCCGGCAGCCAGATTAACAGTCTGCAACTCAGCCAAAACCGCATTGGCAGCAGCGGCGAAAACGGCATTGCCGTGCTGTCTGACAACAGCCGCGTGGGAACTGTGGCGATCGCCCAAACCCAGGTCGCCGCTGCCGGAGAAAACGGCGTATTGGTTTTGGCCGGTGCCGGTGGCCAAATTGACAACCTAGCGCTCAGCCAGCTTGACCTCGGCACCACTGGCACCAATGGCTTGCTGCTACTGGCGGAGGACGGTGGCACCATCGCCGCTACCACTGTCGCCGACGTCACCCTAGAGCAAAGCCAAGCCAACGGGGTGCTGCTGCTGGCCGAAAACGGCGCTTATATAGGCCCCGTTGACCTGACCCAACTTCAGCTAGCGGCTACCGCCGAAAACGGAGTGGCCGTGCTGGCTTTTGGGGGTAGTCGCTTAGGCCCATTCACGCTTAGCCAAAGCAACCTCGGCCAGGTGGGTAGCAACGGGGTGCTGGTGCTGGCCGACACCAACAGCGCCCTGGCCGACACTACTCTAGAGACTGTCACGATTCAGTCGGCTGGGGCCAACGGCCTGCTGGTCTTGGGCCAAAATGGCTCTAGCCTAGCGACGGTCACGGTCAATGACCTAGCGGTAGACCAGGCCGACAGCAATGGCCTGGTCGTAATTGCCGACAGTGGTTCCCAGATTGCCGCCGCCACGCTGAGCGCCCCCCAGGTGACCAGCGCTGGCGCAAACGGAGTGCTGGTGCTGGCAAATAATAGTGGCCAGATCGCCACCGTCACCCTCGATGGCGGCGACATTCAGCAGGCTAGTGAAAATGGAGTGTTAGTGCTGGTCAATAGTGGTAGCCAAATCCAATCCCTAGCGGTTACCAACACGGGGGTAGGCAGCGAGGGCTCAGCCGCTGCGATCGTAGACAATGGCATTCTCATCCTGTCTGCTCAGGGCAGCCGCATCGGGACTGCTACCGTAGATGGCAACCGATTAACCGGGGTGGGCGCTGCCGGCATTGAGCTAATTGCCAGCGGTCAAAGCCAGGTGGGTACAGCTCGCATTAGCGGTAACCAGCTCAATGCGATCGACGGCGACGGCATTTTTGTGCTGACCGAAGGCCAAAGCCAAATCAGCCAGACCACTATTACCGGCAACCAGCTCCAAACTATTGACCAAGCCGGTATTCAGGTTTTGGCGCTGAACCAGGGGCAGATCTCGGCTACGCAAATTAGCGACAACACCCTCGAAACCATAGGCACAGACGGCATCGTCGCCTTTGCTGCAACCGGGGGGCAGCTCGCCACCGTCACCGCTGATAGCAACCGAGTCAGCCAGGTTGCCCAAGACGGCCTGAGCCTCTTTGCCACGGATGGTGGCACCATCGACCGAGCTGCTCTCGTCAACAACCAAACCCAAACAGTTGGCAACAACGGCATCTTTGGCTTCGCCGATGGCACCAGTCGTTTTTCCACGCTCACCGTAGTGGGCAACCAAATTCAGGAGTCGGGCAATCACGCCGTAGAACTCGGTAGCGAATCAGCTCAACCCCTCTGTGCCCAAATCACCAACAATCAGAGCATTGCTACTACCAATCTCGACGCCAACCTGTTCGTCGGGGCAGGCAGTGCACTGCAAGTGGTCGATTTGGCCCAGCTCAATCAGCTGAACAACGGCACCTTTACCCAAATCAACAACGCTGGGGCCACCACCGGTAGCCAGGGCAATCCTCCCTGCCCCTAGGGGTCGCAGCGTTGTTGATAGGTGTTGCTTAACGCATCCCCCAAGCCTCCATTCTGGGGAAACAGCTCAAAGTCCCCCACTTCTGGGGAACTTTAGAGAGCAGCGAGAGGATGCTGCATTCATAGATTCACTGCTCGCTGCAGCAATGCCGGGCTTATGCCCCTTGGGTTGCACTGCGAATGCAGCGGCCGATGTTGGTGTCGATTTTGAGAATGTGGCTGGTCAGCCAACCGGCTAGCTGCTGATAAATTTCGATAGCGACCGCCTCGTTGGCGTCGCTGGCTTTGTAGCGATCGTGCAGTTGGCCAAAGTTCTCGATGAAGGTGGCGTGGGCCTGCTGGTTGACTTCGGCAATGGGGCACTTGTGCTTGGCGGCGCAGGCTTCTTCATGCTCAAAGTGCCACTCAGCGTAGAACTTAAGAAAGGCGAAGAGCTTTTTAATGGCGGTGCTGCCTTTGTGGTGGGCGATCGCCAGCCCTAGATCGTTGACGGCGGCAATCAGCTCTTTGTGGTGGGCGTCAATCATCGGTACGCCGGTGCTGAGGGAGTCGTTCCAAGTGAAGGGCTGGAGGGCGATGTTTTCCATGGTGGGTCAGGGGGTTAAGTAAGGTGAGGTAATTGGGGGGTGACGGAGCATTACTCGTTTACTTCCTGGCGGCTCAGTTCTAAAAGAGGAAGCAGGGCGAGGAGCCAGAGGGCAAGGGCACTGTCGTAGGACAGGGTGTGATAGAGCCAAAGCCAGAGCGTGACGGCTAGGCCCGGGGGACTGGTCAGCAGGTCGGCTAGCTTGAGCAGGCCGAGAAAGCCTTGGAGGAGTCGCAGGGCATCGTGGGTCATGGCTACACCTTGCCTTTGAGAAATCCGACGAGGTTTTGCAAAAAAGACTGGCTGACCGGGGCGGCACCAGCAGTATCGGCAGTGACGCTGGTGGCGAACCCGTGCTCTAGCGGGGCCGAGGCAGCGAGTTCGAAGGCGGCGGGGGGCGGGGCAGCCACCATTGGCATCTCTTCAGCTAGGCCAGTGACGATGAGGCGAAAGGCAATCTGCTGGGCCTTGGCCACGGGCAAGTTAAGCTGCTGAGCAATATCCTTGATGGCCATGGTGCCGTTGGTATACTCCCACACCTGCCATTCGTTGGGGTTGAGGCGCAGGCTGGGCTTGCTCTCGACCACGCTGATCAAAGCTGAGGAGGGGTCGGGCAGTTTTTCGTCGAGGGCGTCCCAGTCTTTGAGCGCGCGCAGCCCAGACAGGGTGACATCGGTGGCAGTAGCGATCAGCCCGGTCATTTCGGAGACGGGCAGCGGGGCTTTGGGGTCAAACTGGAACCAGCCGTCGGGGAGGGCAAACAGGGCGCACACCTGACGCATTACCTGAGTGTAAAACAGCAGTTTGAGCTGTTCGGCAGTGAGCACGCCCTGGTTTTTGAGGCACAGGCCCAGAGGAGTGTGGATTTGGCAGGTTTGGGCCAGCCGGGAGACGGCGCGATCGCCCATCCAGCCCCGCTGGGCAATTAGTCGCATCAGGCCCTGCTGGTCAAGGCTGTTGCCAGCGGCAACAATTTGCCCCTGGCTCAGCCAGATGTGGTGGTTGTGGCGAGCAACGGTGGTGGGGTCGCTTAGAGTGCAGATTGTTAACAGGCCGGTTTTATTGCCCTGTTCTACTAGCTGAAACAGTTCGGGCAAAGAGAAATCGGCGAGGTATCCAGTGACAGTCATGGGTGTTATCCCTTTCTGCGGGCGAGTGAGTGGGTTAGACGTAGGAAGTGGGGAAGTAAAAGGGTGGGGATGGGGTTGGGCCTGGGGAGTTGACGGTTTGTACCGCTAGCTTCAACACCGCATCCGTAAATCCCGCATGTTTAACTGAATTTCAATGGCGTTGCATTGGCAGGCTCTAGGTCGTAGGGGCTAAGCTGCCCGCCCAGGTAAACTGCACCAGGGAAATCACTGCCTGGGCCACCGATGCAGTTTCGTTGGCGTTGACGGCAACTATAGGCGGACGGCGAGCGGGGTCGGGGTAGCCAAGGGCCAGGGCAATGTTGGCGGCATCCCAGGCACCGGAACAGTCGGTGTGGGTAAGACCGATGATCATGGGTGCGGGCGATCGCTGTTTCATGAAGGTCATGATGCGGCGAGCCTCTCGAAACTCATGGGGTCGATGGGCCGCTACTAGCAAAATGTAGGCGTGGGCCTTTTGAATCAGAATGTCCCACATGAAGTCGAAGCGCGACTGGCCAGGGGTGCCGTAGAGATGTAGGGCCATGTCGGGGCCAAACTGGAGGCGACCAAAGTCGAAGGCAACGGTGGTGCGCTTTTTAATCAGCAGGGTGTCGTCGGTGGCGCGGCGATCGGTGTCTACCACCTCAATTTCGCTGACGGATCGAATGAAGGTGGACTTGCCGGCCCCCACAGGGCCGGTGACCACTAAACGCATGATTTCCATGGGTGGGCGGAGGCAATGAAGAATAAGGTGAAACGTCGTGGGGGCACACCACAAATACGAGCGTTCAGAGCAAATCTGGGGACTAGTAATGGTGAAAGATCCCCCCTAAACCCCCTTTTTGAAGGGGGTGTGCTCTCCGCCATGGGGCGCTACATCAAAACGGCTTTCAGATCGGCTAGGGTGCGCTTGATTTCGAGCATCAGCAGGCCTTGCTTGGCCGCTTTGTCGGCCAGCACCAGGAACACGGCGTCTTCGCCGCAGCTGGTGAGAATGCCGTAGCCTTTGTCGCCCTCGACAAAAATGCGATCGATGCCGCCGCGGGCTAGCTCGCTGCCAATGCGATCGCCCAGGG
Source organism: Nodosilinea sp. FACHB-141 (assembly GCF_014696135.1). Classification (NCBI taxonomy): domain Bacteria; kingdom Bacillati; phylum Cyanobacteriota; class Cyanophyceae; order Nodosilineales; family Nodosilineaceae; genus Nodosilinea; species Nodosilinea sp. FACHB-141. The sequence goes on from NZ_JACJPP010000007.1 coordinate 213,318, forward strand.
ACAGCATGGCAGCCGACATAGCTGAAACCCGTTCTTCATCCATGCCGCCAGGTAGGCTGGCCGCCAAAGGCAGACCGTCGGGGGTGACCACTGCTGCCCCTTGAATGTCGGTGGTAGAGGTGACAAAGCTTTGCAAAATGTTGGTGAGTTTTTCGGTGCTAATCGCCATGGTTAGTTCTCTCTTTGGTTAAGGAAAATGAGGGTAATAAAGCTGAAGTAAAATCAACAGAAAAGGCGTGCGGGGCGCTACATTGCCGTGGCACCGGTTTTGACCAGCCGTCTGAAGAGACCCTCAGACCAGCCTGTTTCTTGCAGCACCGCTGCCGAAGAAACTTCGATATAGGCTTGCTCAATAAAGGCCAGATCGACCATGCAAATTTTGGCTAGGGCATCGCGCAGCTGGTCGTTTTTGCCGTCGGTCTGGGCGCGCTTGCCAGCCTCATGTACAACCACAGCCATGGCAGGCACCACGTGCTGGGGGCCGATGCCGATACGCACGTGAATTAGACCAATGCGCCAGCGCCGCTCAGCGTAGGCATCACCCCAGTTATCCATACCGGTGAACATCTCATGGAACCAGTCCACAAAGGTTTCGCGCAGCCGGTGAATTCGGCCCTCAGACTCGTTGAGAATGGCGCTCATCTCGGCGTCGCGACCTAGATATTCATAGAAGTAGTCGGCCATTTCTGGGGCGATTTCTAAACCCCAATCAGCTGTGGATTGAAGTACTTTACGGTCGTCGGCAGTGAGACCAATGCGCGACACCATCTTAGACATAAACTCATTGGGCTCAAGGCTCATTCAGCGAATCCTTAAAGTAGGGCTTTGTTTCAACATCCTTGTTTTATCGCTTTAGCCTTAGGAGTCAACATGGCGTGAATACCTAAGATTTTGAAACTTAGAGCTTTTGTAGAGAGTTCAAAACATAACCGTTTGTTTGAACTTTAATCACAACTTTGGTGGGTATTTTTTGAGATGGGGAACACCCTTATTGCTTAAAAGCGGTGTCAGCAATCCACCCACATAAATAAAGTGTTGTAACTGACTTAAACAACACTGGGACTGTTAATATCAGTAAAGCAATGCTAAAGCTAATGTTTAAGCGATCGCACTTTAGGAACCCCTAAATTGTTTATTTCAGGATCGTGCAACTGGATTTTGTACTTATAGATGTATTTATAGATAAAGATTGCTTTTTCTCAGAAAACTCTGATTTGAACTACGCGCTCTTCCTTGGTTAGCGATCTCTAAACCGGGACCATTTGTCAACAGCATTAAGCTATGTAAAGAAAAGGCTTGGTCTGCTCAACCTCAAACTGCGTAAGATTGCGGAAATTGGTGATACATTTCTTCAAATAGCATGGCGTAGGCGGGCGGTTGAGTCCTGAGCTGCTGTCAGAAGGCTATATAGTGAGATGCGATCGCAGCACCCTAGCTCAGATGGGCGACCAGTTGCCCCTTGCTATCGGCCGCAGCAATCGCTAGCCCAACCAATTTTTGGCACCTAGAGGCAGTTAGACCCATGGCCCGACGACCAACGGCAGATGACGGGGTAGATCTAGCCCCCTATATCGACCACTCTTTGCTTAGCCCTACGGCTACGGCTGAGCAGGTGGCCCAATGGTGTGCTGAGGGCGATCGCTATGGGTTTGCCTCGGTTTGCATTGCCCCCTGCCATGTGCCTCAGGCCGTGGAGCTTCTGCACAATACTAAGGTGAAGGTCTGTACGGTAATTGGCTTTCCCACCGGGGCAACGACCTCAGGCACTAAGCTTTACGAGGCTCAGGAAGCGGCTGAGCGGGGAGCCGACGAGCTTGATGTTGTAATTAACTTAGGGTGGCTCAAAACGGGCAATACCGATGCCATTCACCGAGAAATTGCCACTATTTGTGAAGAGACCGGTCTGCTGGTCAAAGCCATTCTCGAAACCGCCGTGCTCACCCCGCCAGAAATCGCTCTGGCCGCCGAAGTTTGCATGGATGCTGGGGTTTCATTCTTAAAGACCAGCACCGGCTGGCAGGGGGGTGCTACCGTTGAAGTTGTGCGCCAGCTGTGGGCATTGACCCAGGGCCAAGTGGGTATTAAAGCCTCTGGCGGCATTGGCACGGCCGCCCAAGCGGTGGCCCTGGTGCAGGTAGGGGCAACCCGCCTGGGCACCTCGCGCGGGGTCGATCTAATGCGGCAGCAGAAGGAAGAGCCCGCTGGTGAGGGTGAGGGCGCTGATCGCCCTTAGGCTATTACTTGACAAAGCTGATTGGGGCAAGAGCCACTTAGGGTTCAGGGTTTTATACCGAATCCTATTTGGTTACACCCAGTTTGTAGGGGCATTACACTGCAATGCCCCTACAAGATCTCCGTTTTGAACCGGGGTTTCTCAAGGCGGATTTCGTATAAGGTATACGGCTCACGGTTTGCCTTGCACCTTAAACCCTGAACCCCCCTTAACTGGAGATCTCTGGACTGGCAGTCTACTAGCCCAAGTTGAGCTTGAGGGCAATCAAGCCAATTAACGTGATCAATCCGAGGGACTGGCGGAAGTAGTTGACCCCGGTGAACAGCTCTAGCCAGGCCCAAGTGAACCAAGTGCCAAAGGCCACCAGCTCAACAGTGGTTTGCAGCGGCCCCTCGGGAAGAACGGCCTGGAGCACAGTCGCAGTCCCCGCCACTAGAATTGGCAGGTTTGGTGGTTGAGCAATAACGAGGTTGCCTTCGCGATCGTGAAAGATGCGATCGCGCCCTGCTGGTTGCGGTCCGTTGAGATATTCTGAGTTGCGATCGGTGGAAGAGGACATAGTCATAATTTAGATACGGCTGCAAGTGATGCTAAAGCCGATCTACAAGCCAGTGCCTATATCAAACGTGGGATTAACCGCTATACCCGCAGGCGCGTAGTCAGACGGGGCAGTGAGTTGAGTGGGTAGCCGCTAACCTGAGGTGAAACCAGTGGGTTAAGCCCCAAAGGGGTTAGTGGGCAGGCCGGGCACAGGGGCTTCGATCGCAAACAAATCCCCCGAATAAAACCCCTGCTGAATCTCCTTTTGGCTCAGCCCCACTGATGCGGTAGTGACATAGAGGGTCTGTCGGTTAGGGCCGCCAAATGTGGGGCAAGTGGGGCGCTGCACGGGCAGTTTCACTCGGCCCAAGGATTCTCCAGAGGGGCTAAAGCAGGCCACGCAGCCGCCATTCCACAGCGCCGTCCAGATATTGCCATCGCTGTCGATCGCTAGGCCATCAGGCTCGATAGATTCATCTTCTTTGCCCAGGTCAATGGCAACGGTGCGATCGCTAATTTCTCCCGTTGCCCCATCAAACCGGTAGGCAAAAATTTTGCGCTGAGGTGAGTCAGTCAAATAAAAGGTATGGCCGTCAGGGCTCCAACCCAGCCCGTTAGAAATTGTCAGCTCGGTTTCCATGGTGCGCACTGAGCCATCGGGGTCGTAGCGGTAGAGGGCCGCATGGCCAGGGTGGTCCGGGCTCATAGAGCCAATCCAAAAGCGACCTTGGGGGTCGCACTTGCCGTCGTTAAATCGGGTGCCGGGGGCATCAAACTCAAAGGTGTGGAGGGTTTCGACCTTGCCCGAGGTGAGATCGAGATGGGTGATGCGATCGCCCATGGCCACCAGCAGCCTCTCGCCTGCCATCAGGGCTATAGCACTGCCCATATCGCTCACATCCCAGTGGCAGTCGTCGCCGCTGCTGGGCTCAAACACGTGGACGCGGTGGTTGAGAATATCGACCCAGTAGAGCACCTGCTTGTCGCCGTCCCACAGGGGTCCTTCCCCCAGGCGAGCGCGGGCGTGGAGTACGTTTTGGGCCGATAGCTTAGGCAGAGTCGCAGCGGTCATGGGGGCACCGGGATTACTTACAGAAGCGTCGCACAGCGTGGCTGAGCACATCCCTATCTAAAGGCAGAGGGTGTAGGGTTCAAGGTACAGGGCATCCCTTAAACCCTACACCTTATACCCTGAAACCCCTACAGCCCCGCCGCCTGACGAATTTCCTCGGTTGCTTTAATCTGCTCCTGGCTAAATCCGGCCTGCTCTAAGTGGTCTAAATAGTCGCGGCTTGTGTAGCGACTGTCGAGCGCTAACGCCTGACGGTAGTTGGCGATCGCCTCGGCATTGTTCTTGGCTGACCAGTGGGCCAGCGCCAGCGCTACCCAGGGGTGGGGGTTGCTCGGCTCTAGCTCGGTGGCGGTTTGGGCTTCAGCTACGGCCTGCTCGACCTGTCCTAACCGCTGGTAGGCCAGGCTGAGGTTATAGTGGGCAATTTCGTTGCGGGGCTCAAGTTCGGCGGCGCGGGTGTGGGTCTCTACCGCCGCCTCTAGCTGCCCATCCACCAGATAGACAATGCCTAGGGCGTTGAGGGCGGGCACGTGCTCTGGGCTATAGCTCAGGGCGGTTTGTAGTGCCAAAACGGCGGGGGCCGCAAACCCGGCGAGGTGCTGAGTCCAGCCCAGCAAGACTTGGCCTTCGGGGTTGCGGGGGTCGAGGGCGGCGGCAATCTTGAGGGTGGCGATCGCCCGCTCCATATCGCCCTGCTGCCGAAAGGCTAGCCCCTCCTGGCGGTAGCGAGCCGCTGTCGCCACATCCACTAGGAAGGTTGGCAACGCCAGATTGTCCAGCGCCTCGGTCGAAAGCGTAGCGGACTGCCACGGCACCGCCGTCTCCCGCTGGCAGCCCGCCAGAACTAAAGCCGTGCAGAGTATCCAACCAGAGACTTTTCCCATAGACCGTGTTTGCTGGATTTGTTGAGGGGCTTGGGTTAATACTCTATAGGCTCCTGCCCCAAACCGTTCTACTCCCCATCTGCTCACCACTACTCTGGTTCCTATTCGATGTATTCCATGCAGCACGCCAGCCCCGCATCCCTGCTGTAGCGTAGCCTTGGGTTGCCCATAATCCATCAGGGTGAAAGTCCAACAGCGGCTTCCTGGGGCTGGCTCTAGCGGTTAGCCTTTTCCACAGAGAGTTCTCCCTGAACTTTTTGGGGTTACCGTTTCATGGCATACCAGTGCCGGCTCTGCGATCGCCTATAAATAACTCCCCCAAGCAGCCCCAGATGGTGGATGCAGCCCAGCCAGCCGTTAGCGCTTACCTTTTGCTCTAGAATTTGGTCACGGCGGTTACCCTCCCGACAGCTCGGCTCTTAGTTCATTTCCCTCAACGGCACCTTATGGCTACTGGATATCTCGCACTCGTACTCCATGCCCACCTGCCCTATGTGCGTCACCCCGAGAGTGACTACGTACTGGAGGAAGAGTGGCTCTACGAGGCAATTATCGAGACCTACGTGCCTCTGCTCACCATGTTTGAGGGGCTAAAGCGCGACGGTATCGACTTCAAGCTCACCATGAGCATGACGCCGCCCTTGATTTCCATGCTGCGCGATCCGCTGCTGCAAGAGCGCTTCGACGCCCACCTGGCCATGCTCGAAGAACTCACCGAGCTAGAGGTTGAGCGCCACGTCCACAACGGCCACCTGCAATATTTAGCTGAAACCTACGCCAAAGAGTTCAACCACGTCCGCAACGTGTGGGAGAGCTACAGCGGCGACCTGGTCACCGCCTTTAAGCAATACCAAGACAGCAACAACCTCGACATCATCACCTGCGGGGCCACCCACGGCTACCTGCCGCTGATGAAGATGTATCCCGAAGCGGTGTGGGCGCAAATTCAGGTTGCCGCTGAGCACTACGAAGACACCTTTGGTCAGCCTCCAAAGGGCATTTGGCTACCCGAGTGTGCCTACTACGAGGGTCTCGAGCGCATGGTGGCCGACGCGGGTCTGCGCTACTTCCTCACCGATGGCCACGGCATTCTCTACGCTCGGCCCCGGCCTCGGTTTGGCAGCTACTCCCCCATCTTCACCGAGAGCGGCGTCGCCGCCTTTGGCCGCGACCACGAGTCGTCGCAGCAGGTGTGGTCGTCCCAGGTAGGCTACCCCGGCGCGCCCGAGTACCGCGAGTTTTACCGCGACCTGGGCTGGGATGCCGAATATGAATACATCAAGCCCTACATCATGCCCAACGGCCAGCGCAAGAATGTGGGCATCAAATATCACAAGATCACCGGCAAGGGCTTGGGCCTCTCCGACAAGCAGCTCTATGACCCTTACTGGGCTAAAGAAAAAGCCGCCGAGCACGCCGCCAACTTCATGTACAACCGAGAGAAGCAGATTGGCCACCTCCACGGCCTGATGCAGCGCCCGCCAATCATTGTGTCGCCCTACGATGCCGAGCTGTTTGGTCACTGGTGGTATGAAGGCCCCTGGTTCCTCGACTACCTGTTCCGCAAGAGCTGGTTTGATCAAAGCACCTACGAGATGACCCACTTGAGCGACTACCTCCAGGGCCATCCCACCCAACAGGTCTGCCGTCCCTCCCAGTCGAGCTGGGGCTACAAGGGTTTCCACGAATACTGGCTGAACGAAACCAACTCCTGGATTTACCCCCATCTGCACAAAGCTGCCGAGCGCATGATCGACCTAGCCAAGCGCGAACCCGCTGACGAGCTAGAGTGGCGCGCCCTCAACCAGGCGGCGCGGGAACTGCTGCTGGCGCAGTCGTCTGACTGGGCTTTCATTATGCGTACGGGGACGATGGTGCCCTATGCGGTGCGGCGGACCAGGTCGCACCTCATGCGTTTTCAAAAGCTGTGGGATGACATTCTGCGCGAAAAAATTGACTCTGGTTGGCTAGAAAAGATCGAGATAGTAGACAACATCTTCCCCAATATCAACTACCGCGTCTACCGCCCATTGTAGGGATTCGGCTCCAGGGTTTTGGGAAAAAACTGGAGCCTGTAACTTGTTAGAGCTGTAGCTTACGAAAGAATTGCCCTAAGTATTTCACCAGGTTTGACGGTGCAGTTTGAGTATGACCCCAATAAAAGCCAAAGCAATTTAGCAAAACATGGCATTGATTTCGAGACAGCTCAACTGCTTTGGCAGGATCAGTATCGAATAGAACTCCAAGCCACATCGGCAGTAGAACCGCGCTTCCTAGTAATTGGTAAGATTAGGAGCAAGTACTGGTCTGCAATCATTACCTACCGAGATACAAACGTTCGTATTATTTCTGTACGTCGCTCTCGCGACAATGAGGTATCACTATATGAACGCTGAAGACCTAGATTGTAAATTCGATGATGGGGAAGATGTTCTAGAGTACTTTGACCTCTCTACCCTCAAGCGGCCTGGGCTAGAACCTCAGTCGATCGAAATTACATTTCCGCAGTGGATGGTAGCGGCTCTGGATAAGGAAGCTCAGCGGTTAGGGATTCAACGCGAGGCCATTATCAAACTCTGGCTAGCAGAACGGTTGGATGCCAACCCTGTTTTGGGTGCTTAACGGTCTGCCAGTACCTTCGCTAAGAATCAGTTCTATGCCAGCCTGGGGGTGCCAGAGTTTTGGCGCTTTAACGGCAGGGTTTGGCGAGTGTATGTGCTGCAAAACGGCGTTTACAGTGAGGTGGAGCTAAGCCCAACATTTCCTCAGGTGTCTAAGGACGGCTCTACGAGTTTTTAAGCACTGCTAAGGATGATGAAATTGCCGCTGTGCAGGACTTGCGGGCTTGGTGGCAAGTGAATAATTAGCCCAAAGAGCAATGGTATTTGCCGCTCAGCCTGCGATCGCAACTGGGTACTCTAGACACGACAAAATTCTGTCGCTAGAGCATACCTATGGTGTCTTGCATGGTCGTCAACCCTGGGAAAACGGTGCGGATTTCTATTGGGGTCATGTTGCTGGGCCTAGTCGAAGTCTGTGGGGCAAGCGTTAACCCAGTTCGGGCTCAAGCAGGGGCGATCGCACCACCACCAGCCTATTGGGATGCCGTTGAAGACGCCAAAACGCCGGAACCCAACGAGGTCTTTGGAAACCTGACGGCCATTACGCACCAAAACAGCGCTCTGACTTGGAATGAGCAGGGCCAAGTTTTAGTCGCGACCTGGGCCGATTGGGTGGGCTATACCCAAAATGTGGGGCATCGACTGATTGTCACTCGTGATGTCTGGGTGACGGCCATCCCCGACCTGCAAAGCTTCTGCAAAGCCTACACTCCAACCGCTGAGGTTCCCTTAGCGGCCCGCCTTGGCCAGGTGCTCGGCTTACCACCTGAACCGGCTGCCCAGGCAGCTAATCGCCGGATGGTTGAGATCTGGGTTGATCCACAGTTTCTCTTTCGCCCTAGCCCCGACCCAGAAATTACTGACCATGAGGCTGAACTGCGCTTTCGCACCGCCAATGAATTTATCTCGGTGCCGATTAGCTATCAACACTGGTTTTATGCTCAGTACGATCAGCGCTATCAGTATCAGGGGCAGCCGATCGCAATTAATGGCGCAGAACCTCCTAGCGCCCTGCCCTATCCGTGGACTCAGCTGGGCTATACGTATGATTGGGGCGATCGCGCCGACTGGACTACGCTTGACCCAACCCGCCCAGACGATGTGGGCTTGAGCGAGTTCGTGATTCGTCAGTGGTCGCCGATCACAGTCCAAGCCGCGCAGCCGACTAACGACTACTGCCGCTAGGGATGCAAACTTAGACATAAAGTAGGACGATTCGAGGATTTAAGAGGTTACCACCTCTCTCTTCTCCAGCAGAATCATTCCTCGCAACAATATTTTTCTAGAAGCGTGCTGAGAGTATAACGGTAAATGGTTAAAGTCCTGGAAGAGTACAATTTTGCTGTTAGTCAGTAAGGTGTGTCACTACTTTATGGATACATAGAAGGCAACTCCTGAGAACAAAGCAATGGCTCTCAACGGTACATCAGGCCCAAAAGGCCAACGGTCAGTTTCAAAACAACAACTGGCATGGCATATTAGCCTGCGAAGCACTGTAATAGGGCTGATGTCAGGGGCCATATTGGGGTCCCTTTTTGGCTTTTTCCCACTTTCACTTCTCTTGATCTTGATAGGAATAATCGGTGCTAGCTTGGGCGTGGGATTGGGGTTGATTAATGGGCTACTGTTGAGTGCTATAACGTGCCTGTTTTTTTATCCACTACGATCAGTTGGGCTCTATCACCTCATAGCCAAAGTGATAGGTGCTTTGATAGCTGGGGGCGGAGCTGCTGTCTTTGGACCTTGGTATTTTTCATCGCAAGCAATCACGCCTAATTCAGCTGTAACAATTGGCTTTGGCTCTGTAATAGCATCTATTATTGCGGGCTGGGCTGGTGGGCTGGCGGGGCAAAACATTGCCCAGTGGTATGAACAAAAAAATGTAGCTGCTCAGCATAAATCAATAGCTAGGCAAACTTCGTCTGGTGCAAACTCTTTGCAGAAGCTGAAGCGATATTTGGGCGATATTTTATCGTCACAAAAGGCCGGCTGGATTAGTATTGCCATTTTCTCGTTGTTTAGCTTTTTTCTAAGAAATAGGGTTCTGCGGTTTCTAGTCTGCGGCGATCTGGTTACAGATGTGTATTTTTGTCTTCCATCTCCTCGCCTTTATACTTCAGTTATAGAAGGCTTCAAAGTCGCTCTTCCTATTACCTTTCTAATCACGTTGATAGTGGTACTACTGCAACGACTATATACCAGGCGTATATAGTCGAATAACACTGGAAGGGCTAACGAGAAATGCAAACCAGGATGAGACTCGGCTTGGTTGAGTTCCGCTAGCGCTTTGCCCAACTTACGGTGTTGCTGTACTGCGATCGCACCGTCTTTGCCCCAAACCGCTCGGACGTTAAGCGAGTTTGTGATTTGCTAGCGGTACCGATCGCGCCCAAGGCAGCACAGCCTGTTGACAATTGCTGTCGCTAATAAGCCAGGGCTCAAGCCGCCAGGAAACTGACAACTCTAGCCATTAAGAACTATTCTCAAGAAGATGGTTTCTTCTCGGGCATGGCTAAACAACCCTTCGCAAAATTTCCGACGGCCTGGTCGCGGCGTCAGTTTCTGGGCTGGGGGGCTGGGGGTGTTGGGGCCGTCGCGGCGGCAGTGGTGGGGTCAACCTGGGTGGGGCGATCTCAGGCCGCGCGCATTCCCCCATTGCCAGAGGGTTATGGGCCGCCGACTGACAATAGCTTTGACCCCATCGCCCTGCTGCGAGACTTTGACTACGGCACCCTCAAGTCAGAAAACGGTCGCCCTGTACGGGAGTTTGAGGTGACGGCCAACAGTTCACCCCTCCAGCTCAACAGCGCCATTACCTTCATGAGCTGGAACCTCAACGGCAGAGTTCCAGGCCCCACCATGCGGGCCAAAGCCGGGGAGCGGGTGCGGATTATTTTCCACAACCAAGATGGGCATTCCCACAGCATGCACTTTCACGGCATTCACCCCGCTGAGATGGATGGTGTTCAGCCGATTCGCCATGGTCAGACGATGGTGTACGAGTTTGAGGCGGGGCCGTTTGGCGTGCATCCCTACCATTGCCACGTCGCTCCGGTGACTCGCCACATCAGCAAGGGGCTCTACGGCCTATTTATTGTGGATCCACCCGAGGGCCGTCCACCTGCGGATGAAATGGTGCTGGTGATGGGTGGCTTTGACATTAATAACGACGAGCACAATGAACTGTATGCCTTTAACGGCGTTCCTAACTACTATCGCGATCATCCGATTCCTATCTACCAAAACCAGCGGGTGCGGCTATATCTGCTCAACATGATTGAGTTTGACGTAGCGGTGACCTTCCACATTCATGCCAACCTATTTCAAATTTTTCCGACGGGGCGCACCCTCACCCCGACCGGCGACTCTGACGTGATCACCATGGGCACCGCCGAGCGCCACATTCTAGAATTTGCCTACCCTTATCCCGGTCAATATATGTTTCATCCCCATCAGGATGCGATCGCAGAGCACGGCTGCATGGGGCTGTTTGATGTCTTGCCGGCCTAGGTTTCAAGCCTGACTCATCGCCACCGCCTCGGATCTTATTGACATGCGATCTCATATAGCCCTAGGCTCATGGAGATAAGATTTAACGCAATTTATTCTCAATTGACACTGATATGGCAAAGCAACTCAAGCCTGTAGAGCTGTTCCTGGCGGTTGGTTTAGCGGCGACGTTAGGAGCCTGTGGCGGGCCAACACCCGAAGGTGGTGAAGCCGGTACCGAACCCTCTCCCACCGCAGATGCGGCCCATGGCGGCGGCGAGGGCGGCGAAGGTGGCGAGGGCGGTGAAGGTGGCGAGGGCGGCGAAGCTGGAGCCACCAGCAATCCTGATGCCGACTATATGACCACCCTGGCGCTGATGAAAGGCCACCTGATGGTGGCAGAAGAACTGATCGCCGCCGGTGACTATGAGGAAGCTGAACCTCACATTGGCCACCCAGTTGAAGAACTCTACGGCGGGGTCGAGTCTCAGCTCGCTGAGCGCAATGTGACGCCGTTCAAAGACCAGCTCAATGAGCTGCTTGACCTGACCAAGTCTGCCCCCGAAAGCCCTCAGGTTAAAACCGAATTTGACGAATCGATGGCGGCGATTGATGGTGCGATCGAGGCCTTGCCCGCTGACCAGCGCCAGTCACCTGACTTTGTGCTAGAAGTCATCACCCAGGTTCTCAAAACCGCTGCTGAAGAATATGAGGCCGCCGTGGTGGATGGCAAAATTGTGGAAGCGGTTGAATATCAAGACTCGCGGGGGTTCGTGGTCTATGCCGATCAGCTGTACCAAACCATTGCCCAAGAGATGGAACAGACCCGCGCCGAAGACCATACTGCGATCGCCGAAAGCTTGGCAGAGCTAAAGACCGTTTGGCCTACGGTAACGCCTCCAGAAACACCGGTCAAAGAGCCTGCCGATGTCCATATTCTGGTCTTGCAGGTTGAACAGCGCAGTCAGTAAGCGGCACCGCCGAGCCATTCACTGCAAGGCACCCCGGATTTGGCTATGACAACCAAATCCGGGGTGCCAAATCCAGGGTGATAGGTCGGGGTTAGCAACAAAGAACTCAGCTACGGTTAGCGAAACGTGGCAAAATGCCTGCGATCGCCTTGTCTTTGTTGCACCCCGGCCCCATGGAAATTGACCCCGAGCTGCTAGACCCCTCAACTCGCTACAAGCTGCTGATTGGCAGCGTCGTGCCTCGGCCGATCGCCTTTGTCTCTAGCCTGTCGCCTGAGGGCGTGGCCAATTTGGCCCCCTTCTCCTACTTCAACGCTGCGGGCCACAAACCCCTGGCGCTGATGTTTAGCATTAGCCTCAAGCCCGACGGCAGCGAAAAAGACACCCTGCGCAACGTGCGCCCTGCCAGCGAAGGCGGCACTGGCGAATACGTAATTAACCTGGCCGTTGAGTCCTACGCCCACCAGGTGGCAGAAAGCTCAGAGCCGCTGCCCTACGGCGAGTCGGAGTTTGACTACGTAAATCTCTCGCCCGCCCCTAGCCGAGTGATCAAACCGCCCCGCGTGGCCGAGTCGCCGGTGGCCTTTGAGTGCCGCACCCTGCAAATTGTGCCGGTGGGCGAGTTTCACATTGTGATTGGCCAAGTGGTGCACCTATTTGTGCGCGACGACGTGCTGGGTGAGAATAACCGCATCAATGTCGATAAAGTAGGGGCGATCGGGCGGATGGCCGGCTACGAATATTGCCGCACGGGCGATCGCTTTGAGATTCCCAACGGCTTTCCTAAGCAGCCCTCAGTCTAGTGGCATGATTGGGTGAGCGATGAAGCGGAGAGCGACCGATGAGCGATGTGAATGAGCAAGATTTAGGCCATGTACGGCGGGCGATTGCCCTTTCCCACAGCGCCCGTGAGGCTGGCAACCGTCCCTTTGGTGCCGTGTTGGCCGATGCCTCGGGCCAGGTGCTAGCCGAAGCCGAAAACAACCAGATCACCGAGCGCGACTGCACCGGCCACGCCGAAACCGTGCTGCTGCGACAAATGGATAAAAGCCTCAGCCCAGACACCCTCAAAGACTGCACCCTCTATGCCAGCACCGAACCCTGCCCGATGTGCGCCGGGGCGATCTTTTGGAGTGGGGTGGGACGGCTGGTGTATGCGCTGGGCAGCGATCGCCTCTACAGTTTTCAGGGCGAATCTCCCTTTCAGCTGGCCTTGGGCAGCCGCGAGGTGCTCAAGCACGGCAAACGCCCGGTCGAAGTGGTTGGTCCCGTGCTCGAAGACGAGGCCCTGGAAGCCTTTGAGGGTTTTTTCTAAAACTGATCTGCCGTTGATTTAGCCATCCTGGGGTTATGGATCTATTCAAGTTTGCGCTGGGGCCCTACGAGTTTTTCGCCGCCATCCTTGGGGGTGTGCCCCTTGTACTGGCGATCTTCTTGCTCTATAACCCGGCAACTAGCGTGCAGGATTTTGCTGGTTTAATTCCAACCAGTATCTCCCTTCAGGTGTTAATTGCGCTGGCGTTCGCTAGCTATCTCTTGGGGGGCCTAGCGCAAGGCGTAACCTGGAAGTTTTTTTTGGCCCTATGTAACCTATCGAAGCGGGAATTTCACTATTTCCCAGCTGAAATTCTTCTCAACAGAGGCGAGTGGCTGCAAGGGTTGGCCAAAGATACTGATCCCAAAACCCTCGATTTTGAGAACCGCTTAGTGCTGCTGCTGCACGATAGAGTTGGCATGCCAAAAACGATGAATCATCTCTATTCGAGGGTCTGCTCGTATTTAAAAGAAAATAACAGACCATCCCTGGTTACCGCGGATTTGTACCAGGCCACTCATATCATGTACCGCAACCTGTCGTTCGGGTTGCTGATCCTAGGCGGAGTGTTTTGGGTCAACATTTTTCGTGTCGGAGCAGCATCTTTCGAGCAGGTGGCGTTGTTCCTTGGGGCTTTAGTGTTGTCCTACATTGCATTTGTGCGCTCAGTCTCCTTTAAGCGGTGGCACGCTAGAGAAGTTTTGCTGGGGTTTTACTTTGCCGCCTGCGATAAGCGATCGCCCTAGGGCAGGTCATCAATTCTCGCTGCAATCCTGATCTCATCAGCGTTGCCACGTCCGACCCAAAAAACAGGCTAGGGGCTGTAACCCTAATTCTTGGGTCGTCAGCGGTTACAGGCCTTAGCGCAGCGGATGATGTTCGGCCAACAGTTTCTCAACCTTAGCTTCGTCGATGCGGGCGGTGACCTGCCTGGCCTCATGCAGGTCGCGCACTGTTTTAGAGAGGCTGGCGGTAGACCCTAGGGCAAACAAGGTGCCCATGCCCATGTAGCCCTTCACCCAGGCATCTACCGGCAGACAAAAGATGCCCAGCGATAGGCTGCCCACCGACAGCAAAAAGGCGAGCCAGGTTTGCACAACCCAGGCTTGACTGTGACTAGATGGTGGCTGCACAGAATTCATCAGCTGACTCCTAACGGTGTGAATAACTACGTCAACCCTAGGCGAGCCTTCCGCTGCGTCATCCACAGTGGAGACACTTTCTCAAATGCTCTAGGGTGCAGTGTTACGGAGAACCGTTTGTAACTATTGCAACAGCTGATTTAGTTAGGACACTTCGACAAGCGGAATCCTCTGGTAGGGGCATTGCACTGCAATGCCCCTACGTTGAACCTATCTTCACCTCAATGGATATTTGTAATAGTTCTTCCCTTGACGGCCCCAAGAGGTGTATCTACAATGTAATTACTTCGCGTCTGGGCATACACCGTCTATGGGCACCGCCATTAGAACTCGCATTGTCAAGATTGGCAATTCCCAGGGCATTCGCATTCCCAAACTGTTGCTAGAGCAGAGCGGGCTGAATGCAGACGTAGAAGTAGAGGTAGAGGGCGATCACCTGGTAATTCGCACCGCCCCTCGCCAGCGAGCCGGATGGGATGCCGCCTTTGCCGCTATGGCAGACAGCCACGACGACACACTGCTCGACGACCTCAACCCCACCGACTGGGACGACGCTGAATGGGAATGGTAGTTAACCGCTTTGACGTTTTTCTCGTCAACCTCGACCCCACCGTTGGCAACGAAATTAGAAAAACACGACCCTGCGTGGTGATCTCGCCCGACGAGATGAATCGCTACATTACCACTGCGATCGTGGCTCCAATGACAACCAAGGGCAGGCTCTATCCCACCCGCATTACCTGCCGTTTTGAGGGCAAAAACGGCCAAATTGTCTTAGACCAAATCCGCACCGTTGATAAGTCCCGGTTGGTCAAACGCCTAGGTCAAATCAGCGTTGGGGAACAGAGAATGCTGCTTGAAACCTTGGCTGAAATGTTTGCTGAATAACTCAAGGTCAAGCCCAAACGCTCTGTTGAGGCAATAGCATCAGGTGTAAGGGCAACGTTTGCCCGGCACTAAATGAGGAATGAGGAATGCGCTCCATCACCATTGCCAGTGCTACCGGCAGTATTGAGGTGCTGGTGGCTGACGCCGCTACCAAAACTTCAGCGCTGCCAGCGGTATTTGTTCACGGCATGGCCTGCGCCGCCGATCTGTGGCAAGCGCAACTCGAGCAGACAGCCCAGCAGAGAACAGCGATCGCGATTTCTCTACCAGGTCATGGTGCGTCTGCCCCTCCATCTAACAACGACTATTCCCCTGCCGCTTGTGCAAATGCCCTGTTTGCAGTGATGGATGCGTTGCAGCTAGAAAGCATCATCTTGGTTGGCCACAGCTACGGTAGCTGCGTTGCCCTTGCCGCTGCCGCCGCTCAACCTCACCGCATCGCCAAGCTCATCTTGGTGGATCCGCCGATTGACTGCACCCAGTGTTCGCCAGAGGTCTACGAGGCACAGATGGCCCCGATGCAGCAAGCCATGGTCGGGGAGGACTGGCGAGCGGTGCTTGAACAATCCTTTCGCACCGCTCTGACCGGTGGTACCTCTGAAACCCAAGCCAACATCTTGGCGCGCCTGAATCGCACTGCAAAGGCAGCCCTAATTGGCACCGGCCGTGAGCTATTCACCTTTCAGTCCACCGCTGCCCTCGACAAGTATCTGGCTTCGCCCGGTGCTCAGGCCCATGCCATTCTGGCTCCATCCAACGCGATGCCCCTTAGCCTGCACGTGTTGCGGCCAGCGCTGCCGACGACAGCCATACCCAACACCAGCCACTGGCTCATGCTCGATGCCCCAGAGGCCTTTGCCCAAGCCCTAGAAGCGGTTTTGTAGATGGAACTTCAGATCATTTATACCGAGACCGAGATGCTGCTGTCTAAAAAGCAGTATGGGTCTTGGCAAGAGATTCAAGCAGAGTTCTCAGACTACAAAACTTCGCTGGGGCCTTGGCCAGCCGATGCGGTGATTGACTATCTGCAAACGGATTATCCGGGCTTAGATCCTAGCCCTGCTATGCAAGTGGCTGAACTACTGAAAGCGACAGTCTGTTGCCAAGAACTTACCTTTCGCAAGGGCAGAACGTTGAGCGATCGCTAGCCTGGGGTTAATCGTTGGAGGGCTATAGTCTGTCGAGCTTTTCTTTGGCGGCAGGTAAAGAATTCTCTCAGAGTTCCCCGGCTCACCCCTATGTTGGCGACAATCAAGACCGTTGGGTCTACCAGGGCTGCGCGGCTCAGGGTGTTTCGGCAAACTCACGCTGACCACCGCCACCAAGGAGACTCACCCGATGAAACTGGCCTACTGGATGTATGCCGGCCCGGCGCATATTGGCACCCTGCGCATTGCGAGCTCGTTTAAGAACGTGCACGCAATCATGCACGCGCCGCTGGGGGATGACTATTTTAATGTGATGCGATCGATGCTAGAGCGGGAGCGTGACTTCACCCCCGTCACCGCCAGCATCGTCGATCGCAACGTCCTCGCGCGCGGCTCCCAAGAAAAGGTGGTCGATAACATCGTCCGCAAAGACAAAGAAGAGCAGCCCGATTTAATCGTGCTCACCCCCACCTGCACCTCCAGCATTTTGCAAGAGGATCTGGCCAACTTTGTGCAGCGCGCCAGCCTAGATTCCCAAGGCGATGTGCTGTTGGCGGATGTCAATCACTACCGCGTCAACGAGCTGCAAGCCGCCGATCGCACCCTTCAGCAGATCGTGCAGTTTTACCTAGCCAAAGCCCGCAAGCAGGGCACCCTTCCCGAGGGCAAAACCGAAAAGCCTTCGGTGAATATCATTGGCATGACCACCCTGGGCTTCCACAACAACCACGACTGCCGTGAGCTGCGCACCCTGATGGCCCAGCTCGGCATTGAGGTGAACCTGGTGATGCCCGAGGGCGCGCTGGTAACCCAAATTAAAGACATGGGCCGGGCCTGGTTTAACTTGGTGCCCTACCGTGAAGTGGGGCCGCTGACGGCCGAATATCTCAAAGACGAGCTGGGCATGCCCTACGTCGACATCACCCCCATGGGCATTGTCGAAACCGCCCGCTGCATTCGCGCCATTCAAACGGTGCTGAACGAGCAGGGGGCTGATGTTAACTACGATGCTTTCATCGACGAGCAGACCCGGTTTGTGTCGCAGGCGGCTTGGTTCTCGCGATCGATCGACTGTCAGAATCTGACTGGCAAAAAGGCCGTGGTGTTTGGCGACAGCACCCACGCCGCCGCCATGGTCAAGATTCTCGCCCGCGAGATGGGCATTCACGTGGTGCTGGCAGGTACTTACTGCAAGTACGACGCCGAGTGGTTTGCCGCTGAAGTGGGCGAGTACTGCGACGAGATTTTGGTCAGCGAAGACAATGGGGAGATCGGCGATCGCATTGCCCAACTCGAACCCGCCGCTATTTTCGGCACCCAGATGGAGCGCCACGTGGGCAAGCGGCTCGACATCCCCTGCGGTGTGATTGCTGCCCCCATTCACATTCAAAACTTCCCAGTGGGCTATCGCCCATTCATGGGCTATGAAGGGGCCAACCAGATTGTTGACCTGGTCTACAACTCCTTCACCCTGGGCATGGAAGACCACCTGCTGGAGTTCTTTGGCGGTCACGACACCAAAGAGATCCTTACCAAAACCATGAGCGCCGATGCCGCTGTCGAGGCGGGCCTGGGCTGGAGCGCCGATGGCCTGGCCGAGCTGCAAAAAATCCCCGGCTTTGTGCGCGGCAAGGTGAAGCGCAACACCGAGAAGTTTGCCCGTGAGCAGGGGGTTGCCAGCATCACAGCCGAGGTGCTGTACGCGGCCAAAGAAGCGGTGGGAGCGTAACCGCAAATTGCATCCCGTCTCTGTAGGGGCAAACGGTTGTTTGCCCGGCGGGGTTCTTGCCCAATCAGGGTGAACACCGTTCGCTCCTACAGGCCTACCTGGTTGAGGCAGGGCTCAACTTCAAACAATAACCCCCAGACTTTTCCCGTTGGAAAAGTCTGGGGGTTAATCGATTCAAACGCTTTTACGGATTGAAGGACTAGCTGCCCTGGCAGCCAATCCAAGTTCCCTGGTCTTCGTAGATAAAGGGAGTGCCGGTTTCGCAGAGTACAGAAACAGCGCTCTGGGGGCCAGGGATAGTCACCATAGAAACCGTGCCGCCGACGGGGCTGGGCACATCAGATAGCTCGGGCTCGGTCAGTGCCGACTCGGGGCCGACGGCATCATCGGGGTTAGGCACTTCGCAGCCCACCCAATCCATGCCCATGTCGCTGTAGGCGAAGGGCAAAAAGCCCTCTTGGTCGCAGGCCACCATCACGCCGGTCTCGGGGCCGGGCAGCCGAAGCTGTTTCACCGTACCGCCCTCTGGGCTCTCGACATCACCGAAAAATACATCAATCGTGGCTCCAGGCTCTTCGGGCGTGGGCTGCTCGGTAGAGGGAGCCTCTTCATAGGGATCCATAACTTCTACGGGGGTGGTGCAGCCTACGGCACCCACGAGGCAAAGTGCTGCCGCAGCACCCAGACGACCCCAGGCAGAGGCCGACAATTTAATACCAAGTAGACGAGAAAGAGCCATAGCAAAACTACCTATCGAGAGAGTACTTTTGAGCATTGAGCATTATAAACACTCTTGCGATGGATTTTTTAAGTCGCTAAAGGTACATTTTTGGCCAGACCGGGGCTTTTTTGCTCAAAAACCTCCGCTGGCTATGCCGTTTGATTGCCCGCTCAGCCCTTCGCCCTCAGACTTGATAGCGCGGAGGTAGGGTTAGCCGTGCAGTCGGGCGATCGCACAGATTCATCATTGGCGGCAGCGACCCAAAACTGGGGCAATATGATGGCAACACCACATTTTGTATAACGGTTAACTAATGCCTCAGGCTGCCCCTGTCCCCCCAACCCCTTCAGGTGGAAGCAACACAGCTAAATGGGTGGCGCTGGGTTGCGGTGGCTGCCTCGGCGTGACGGTGTTAGCTGGGCTAACCTTAGCGTTTTTCATCAACCGCACTATGCGGTTTACCGTTGGCCCCGACCAAGGCTCAGTCGATAGCCAAGAGCTGTTTACCTACACCATTCCCGGCGAGACTCAAACTATTTTGAACATGGGCATGTTTGGTATGCAGATGATTCAGGTGGCAAACACCGACTCGCCGCCCTCGATACTGCTAACTATGGGCCAGCTACCCAGCTACCTCAAAGGCAACGACGCTCAGCAAAGCTTTGTCGAGGAGTTTCAAAACAGCATTACTACTGAGGGCAACTATCAACTCACTGAGCAACGGGTTGAAGAGCGCACCCTCTGCGACCAACCCGTATCGGTCGTGATTCAGACAGGCAGCTTTGAAGACGGAACCACAACCTACAATGCCGCCAGCCTGTTGACCTTAGTCGAGCACAACAACGACGCTCGTTTTGTGTGGGTGCTGGCCCACGGCGATGCGCCCCAAACTACCGCTGACCAGGTGTTTGCTACCCTCGACTGCCGTTGAAAGGCCGGTCGAGGGTATTAGGTATAAAGTTCAAGGGGTTGGCCTGAGACCCTACACCTCAAACCCTAAACCCTCTATTTCACCTGCGTCACCCGCCAGCTCAGCTTGAGGTTGAGCCAGAAGTTCCAGAAAGTGACAATCGCGATCGCCACCAGATTTGCCAGGTAGGGCCAGCGCTGGTCAAACACCAGGTTGTAGATCACGTTGAGCACCAGCACATTCAGCACCAGCCCCGCCAGACATACCAGGTTGAACTTAAGAAACCGCTTTAGCCGGGCCGACCAGCCCTGTTGCAACATGCTGATATCGGCAAAGGTCCAGGCGTCATTCCAAATAAAGTTGTTGATAATTGCTACTTCGGCCGCCCCAATTTTGCTGCGGGTCAGGGGTAGCCCTAGGGGGCTGTGCAACAGGTAGAGAATCACCATATCCACTACCACGCCGCTGAGCCCGACCACGCCAAAGCGCACAAATCGCTGCATAGGAAAGCGCTGGTGCAGCTGTGACAACCGCCCCCCCAGCCGCAGCCGCAGCAGGTGGTGAATGTAGTCGATGTACTGGCGCCAGGTGACCTTGCTCGCCCCCTCCTGCCGCTCCTGAAAGACGTAGCCCACCTCGGCGATGGTGTCGATGGTGCCGCGCCCCAGCACCTCTAGCAAAATCTTGTAGCCCTTGGGGTTGAGCAGAGGTCCGGCGATCGCCTTCCGCTGCACCATAAAGTAGCCACTCATGGGGTCGCTCACTCGACCCACCACCCGGGGCAGCAGCAGCAGACCCACCGTCTGCGCCCCCCGCGACAGCACTCGCCGCGCCAGGCTCCACTCGCTAACGCCGCCGCCCTCGACGTGGCGACTGCCCACCGCCAAATCAGCCCCTTGCTGAATGGCTTTCAACAGCCCCAGAAGCACCTCTGGGGGATGCTGCAAATCAGCGTCGATCACCCCTAAAATGCGCCCTCGGGCGCTCTGCCAGCCGCGAATTACCGCCGAAGACAGGCCTCGCTCATCCTGCCGTCGCAGCACTCGCACCTGGGGATAGGTAGCCTGCAATTCTAGAGCTGTATTCCAGGTCAGGTCAGGGCTGTTGTCGTCAACCACAATCAGCTCGTAGTCTTGAGGAATCGCGCTGTCGAGTAGTGTGACCAGGCGTTCCACTAGGGGGCCAATGTTCTGGCCTTCGTTGTAGGTAGGTATAGCTAAGGACAAGGTTAGGGCTTGTAGCGCAACCCCATCATCCCCAGCTAGAGCTGGCAACGGCTCAATTTGCAATAGGCCGCTGGGGCAAGGCTCAAGCTTTTGCAATTGGGATGGGGGAATCATGGCACCGGCGCAACACACCAAGCATTCCGGTAGCCCGAGCCCTAGAGCGCACTAAGAATCTAGCGCTAATGCCTGAACCTAGCCGAAATTTTACATAGGCACCCATCCTACAGCAGTCGCTCCCCCAACGTAAATGACTGGGGTGTCTCGGCAGAAACCGTGCTATGGGCTTCTCTCGATTCCAAGTTCTGTGTTAGGAGCGGATTTGAAACTGTAAGTCTTAAGTTGTTCAAGCAAGTCCTATCTGCCGCTAAAACTCAGCCCGTAAGATGTGCCTGGGGGTAGAGAGTTGCCAGCATTAAGTCTCATATTATACAGTTCAATCTGTTATTAGTTGTCAGCGGCTCTATTCTGTCGCTTCCTTACAGAACCGGATTTTCCCCACCTATTACTAAGGACTTTAAGAACTTTATGCAAAGTCTCATAATGCTCTCAAAAGAATTTATTAGCCGCCGCTTACGCGCGATCGCCCTAGTATGCCTAGCTGGGCTAATGAGCTGGCTAACATTGGCTACTCAGCCTGCTTTCGCTGCTAACAACAGGGGCACTGCGACCCCATCGGTAGATCAAACGATGACCGAAGAACCCCGTGACCAGGCCTACGAAGAGGCTGTAGAGGTCATTGATAATCCCAACGGCGTGCAAGAAACTTACGAAAAAAATCTAAAGCAGTACAAGCAGGAAAACCCTGATCAAAAGAGCCTAGTTGAAGGTGCCAAAGACCTAGTCGAAAAAGTCACAGGCGACAAATAGAGTGAGAGATTTTCAGCCTAGGCCAATACTTTTGCAGAGTTTTTAGCTAGGGCGAACTCCTAGATACGCTATTTAAGTTGCTCGGATGCAAGGTTCAAATATTCGAACCTTGCATCCGAGCAACTTTGTTTTGTCCAGAGTTCAGATTTACTCTCCATTCAAGCTCGGCAAGCTTTTAGCGGTTGCTAAAGCAGTAGTGTAGCTGTAGAGTTTTAGCGGCTCAAACTGGACTTGAGCGTCTGATGCTAGGGCTGCTCTATTTCGGTCACCACCCCAGCCTCTATGGGGCGATTGGTAGTTTGAATCGAGCAGTTGGCCGGGGAGCTTTGGCTTTGGAGCACCCGAGTCGTTTGCTCACCGCGAATGTTGATGTAAGTTGTGGCCCCAGAGCCAGTTTCCAACCGGGCGGGGACATCGAGCCAGGTGAGGTTGTCGAGGCGATCGTGCACCCGCAGCTTGAGCTCGCCGTTTTGGCGGTACACGCGGGCCGTCGTGCGGTTAGTGCCATTGCAGACCATGACGGTGGTTACCGGAGAGTCGATGCCCGGCCCTGGCTGATCCAAAACGGTGACGTAGGGGGCGTAGACCCAACCCTCAATCGGGCCGGTAACAACATAGAGCCAGTCTCCTTGGGTTTGAATGATCTTGGCCTGGGCACCCCTGGGTATGGTGCCGCGAACACTGTGGTTAAGGCCGGGACCAGAGCGCACGTTGAGACTATCGATGTTGACCTCGGCGACCTGGGCAAAGGCCGCAGACATGGATAGGCCAACGGCAACAGCGGTGGAGAGCAGGGCAACAGCCAGGGTTTTGAGTTTCATAGTTGGTAGAGTTCTCACTGAGAAAAAGGATGCCGCAGGCCTTAGACAACGGCCCTGATGAAGCGATGGTGAATAAATCGCCCGCACCAATCTAAGTGATGAATCTAAGGAACCAATAAAGCTGTAATTACGGATACCGGACGGCGCCCCAACTACCCCTTGACCCCACTCCCTGTCTCCGTGGGCACAATGTAGCGCTGTAGCAGCACAAACACCACTATGGCGGGCAGCACCGACAAAATCGACCCAGCCGCAATCAGCCGCCAGTCGAGGGAGAAGCTGCCCGCTAGCCGGGCGACACCTAGGGGTAGGGTGTAACGCTCGGGGCGATCGAGCAAAATCAGGGGCCAAAGAAACTCGCTCCAGGTGCCAATGAACACAAAGATCCCGAGCGTTACTAGGGCAGGGCGAGTGGCGGGCAGCATGACATTCCACCAGATGCCGAGGTCAGAGCAGCCATCCATGCGAGCGGCTTCTTCTAGCTCCTTGGGCACGCCCTGAAATGCCTGACGCATGAGAAAAATGCCAAAGGCCGAGGCCAGGTAGGGCAGCACTAGCCCTAGGTATGTGTTCCGCAGGCCCAAATTGACCGCCAAAATATACAGCGGTATCATCACCACCTGAAACGGAATCATGATGGTGGCCACAATCAGTGCCAGCAAGGTATCGCGGCCCAAGAACGATAGCCGTGCCAGGGGATAGGCTGCTAGCGAGCACAGCAGCAGGTTTGCTGCCACCGTCAGCACCGCCACCACGGTGCTGTTGAGGAAATATTGACCAAAGGGGTTTGACTGCCATACCTGTCGGTAGTTAGCCAAGGTTGGCTGCTGGGGCAGGAGCTGGGGTGGGTTTGCTAGCAGATTCTCCGCTGATCCTTTGAAGGATGTGCTGAGCAGCCATAGCAACGGGAAAACCATGATCACGGCGATCGCCAACAGCAATACATAAATACCCAAGTTGCGCCAGTGAGGCCACCGGGTAAGGGATTGAACTATGGGTTGCTGCTTACGATTGGGCATGGGTACACCTGCCTGAAGCATTGGGAGACTGGAGCCAAAGAATTCAAAAGAACCTTTGAGACGGCTAGCGAGAAACGTTTGAGATGGGGCCTTTTCTAACTACCCCAAAAGCAGCTCTTGCAGCAGCCAAAATCCGGCGAAAGATTCACTCTCGCGGCTGTCTTGGATGCCAATGAAGTGTACCTGGTTGGCCTTGGCTTTGGCAGCTTCAAAGGCTTGGGCCTCAGCCAGCAGCTTAGGGCCAGGCAGACCTGCCAAAACCCAACTATCGGAGGCTCCGGTTTCCAGAATGATTTGGGGAGTTTTGCTGGATTCTATGCGCCAGTAGGCTAACTCTAGGCCCGACATCCAGGCGGCGAGGGCGGTGGCGCGGGGGGAGAAAATCAGCAGTCCGGGTATTGGGGTATTGGGGGCTAGATTCACCATGTCTAGCGGAAAGGATTCCCCAAAGTCAATCTCCCAATCGGGTAGATCGTCAAAGGCGGCGGCTTCAAGGGTGACAAAGGTCCACTGCTGCCCCAGCAGGGCATCGGGTAGAGCCTGGGGGCTCGGGGGTGGCGCTGCTACGAAGGGGGAAGGAGCGCTGGTGTAGCCCTCCATCTGGGGGTACACGGTTTGGTTGCGATCGCTCAACCACCGCTGCAAGGCTACGGTGCGACGGCTGGGCCGAGCCGGAATGCCTGCGTCTTCACAAGCTCGCAGAATCATGTTTTGCATTTGGTAGCGAAAGTACCGAATGCGGCTGGGGGGAGCGATGCCCTGGCTAGTGGCCTCAGCGATCGCCTCCTCGATCGCTCCCTTGAGCACAATAGAGTTGACGTCGCTGCTGGGCAAAAACTTGCTGTAGCGAAACAGCTGATCGGCTTTCGCTCCGGTGCCAACTAACCCTTCGCAGAGCAGCACTTCCCAAAGTTTTTTGCCATTTTCATCCAGCACGGGCCGGGAGTAAAAGTCGAGTTCCCACACGGTGCCCATAGCGCCTAGGCCTCGCTGTCGTTCAGCATACGGCTGACGTCGCCCAAACGGTTCTCAGCGTCTTCAAACACGGCTTCAGCTTCTTTAATGATCTCGCCAGGATATTTTTCTAACACCTTAGTCGAGAGAGAAATGCGGTTGCGCTCGGGGTCGAGGCCCACCACCACCGCTTTGATCGACTGGCCCACCTGTAGCACCGAGGGCAGCGACTCGACATAGTTTTTGCTGATCTGCTTGATGTGCAGCAAGCCGCTAATGCCGTCAAACTCCACAAACGCGCCAAAGGGCTTGAGGCTGGCCACGGTACCCTCGACGAGCTGACCCAGCGCTAGGGTGCTCATCACCTGGCTGCGGGCGGCGGTGCGGGCCGACATCACTAGCTTGTTGGCGGCGGGGTTGACCTCTAAGAAGCCCACGGTGAGGCGCTGGCCTACTGCATCTTCTAGATTTTCGTAGGTGCGGCCTATGTGCGATCGCGGCACAAATCCTCGCAGGCCTTCCACATCGACGGTCACACCGCCCTTGTTGAAGCCGGTGACTTTGACATCCATGACGGCGCCCTCTTCGGCCTGCTGGGCTAGCTTATTCCACAGCTGCTTGAGCTGGAGCTTGCGGATGGATAGCAGCACCTGACCGTCGGCATCCTGATCGCGAATCACCTGAAACGAGTACTCACCGCCCGGTTCGAGCACACCCTCAAAGGAGGTAATGGCGCGCACCGCTGCTTCACGAATGGGCAAAAAGGCCGCTGACTTGCCGCCAATATCCACTGTGGCCCCATCGGGAGCAAAGGAGATGACGGTGCCCCGCACGGTGCTGCCCACCTGAAAGTCGTAGTCGTGGGCCTCAAGGGCTTTGGCAAAATCTTCGGCGGAGAAAGTCAAGGGTGAGGCTCCTGGACAACAAACATAATTTAACTAGCTTTCTACTATACAACGCCTTGCCTGGGGCACCGCTGAGCAATGGCCCCGGCAAGGCAGGCCGAGACCCTTTACAATAAATGCCAAGCGGATGATGTTGCCCCCAAGAATCGATGGCCGACGAGCAATTTAGCTTATTTAACGCTGGCATTGGCGCTACCGAAGGCGCGATCGCAGACCCCAGCACCGTAGACTTTGATGCCATTCCCACTGATGGCTCGGTGCCCATTCCCTCCGGCATTTACCCTGACCTGGAGACTCTGGGCACCCACTGTCGCGGTTGTGTACGCTGCGACCTGTCAGAAACGCGCACCAATGTGGTGGTCAGTCGGGGCAGCCCCACCGCCCCGGTGCTGATTATTGGCGAAGGCCCCGGTCAGCAGGAGGACGAGCAGGGGATACCTTTTGTGGGCAAGTCGGGCCAGCTGCTGGAGAAAATTCTCGAATCAGTGCGGTTTAACACCGAGACCGATGTATACATTTGCAACATCGTGAAGTGTCGCCCGCCTGAGAACCGAGTGCCCACCACGGCGGAGGTAGCCGCCTGCAAGGGCTACCTGCTAGAGCAAATTCGTATGGTGGATCCTAAGATCATTCTTCTCACCGGGGCAACCGCTCTAAAGGCGCTTTTGGGGGTGAAGTCGGGCATTAGCAAAGTGCGCGGTCAATGGATGGAGTGGGAAGGCCGCCTGTGTATGCCCATTTTCCACCCGGCCTACCTACTGCGCAACCCGTCGCGCGATAAGGGCAGCCCCAAGTGGTTGATGTGGCAAGACATTCAAGCAGTGCGGGCTAAAGTCAATGAACTGTCAGGCAGCTGAGGGCATCCGGCAGGTTGAGTTCGGCTTTCAATACCCAGGGGCCAACAAGATCTCTGACAGAATGAATGGGTGGCTAATTGGATGCAAGGTCAAAGGTTAAGGTTCAAGGCATGGCTCTAAGTGCCCTAAGCCTTGGTAAAACCCCTGGATCGATCGCCTGATGCCGCCATCGATCGCGCCCCGCAAATAGCAAGGAGATTTTAATGGATACCAACAACCTTTTACGCCAGTTGCTGATGATTGGCGTGGGCACCACCTCTCTGGTCGCTGAGCGGGTCAAGCAGGTCAGCGAGGAGTGGGTGCGCGAGGGCAAGTTTAACCCTGAGCAGGCCCGTACTCTGATGGATGAGGTGATGGCCCAGCTCAACGAGGGCAACGGCGCGCTCGAAGAGCAGTTTCAGCGGCTGTTTCGCAATACGCTGCAAGACCTGGGTGTACCCCGTCAGGCTGAAATGGACGAGCTGCGCGGACGGCTCGATCGCCTAGAGCGCCAGGTCAGAGATCTAGAAAACCGCGCTTGGAAATAGTCTAGTTGTCTGTAGCCCAGCCACCGCTACGAGAAGAAAAATAGCCGTAGAGTAAAACCAGGTTTTCTCAGGCTAAACAGCGGTGCGAAGCTTTCTTGACTTTACGGTGGGCGGCATTGCGGCTCTGTTTCCGGTGGTAGACCCAATTGGGTCGGTGCCGATCTTCTTAGTGCTGACTACTGGGGTGCCCGCCGCGCTGCGCAACCAGTACGCCCTGAATATTGCCCGCAATGTCGTTCTGCTGCTGATCAGTACCCTCCTGGTTGGGGGCAGCGTGCTGCGGTTTTTTGGCGTGTCCCTGGCGGTGGTGCGCATCGCCGGAGGTATTGTGGTGTTCCATGCGGCTTGGAAGGCGATGAACTCTGACCCCAAGCTCAACGAGGTGGACAATCAGGATGCTGTCTATCGCATTGGCGAGCACAAAGATATTTCGTTCATGCCCATGACCATTCCGCTGCTGGGGGGGCCGGGGGCGATCGCTGTCACCCTTGGCCTAGCCGCTCAGGCGGGCAGCGATCTATCCGTTTCCACCGCGATCAATATGCTGGCGATCGCCGTCGCGATCGGGCTGATCGGTGTCGTAATTTTTCTGTCGCTGCGATCGTCTACGCTGCTGCTAAAAGCCTTGGGGGCGAGCGGCATTCAGGCGATGAGCCGCCTGCTGGGCCTATTTGTCATGGCCATTGGGGTACAGCTGATTTTGAACGGGTTAGCCGACTGGTTGACCTCATTAAATCTGCCCGCCCCTTAAGTCTGAGGGGCAGCTCGCTAGTGTTTGAAGACCTGGTCAAGGGCGTCTCGGCCCCATAGTTTTGACTTAGACTTGGGGTGTTCCCT
The DNA here is from genome assembly GCF_014696135.1 of Nodosilinea sp. FACHB-141. Classification (NCBI taxonomy): domain Bacteria; kingdom Bacillati; phylum Cyanobacteriota; class Cyanophyceae; order Nodosilineales; family Nodosilineaceae; genus Nodosilinea; species Nodosilinea sp. FACHB-141. The sequence continues at coordinate 240,994 of NZ_JACJPP010000007.1, forward strand.
GAAAATACCGCCCTGGCTCTGCTGATTCGGCCATAGAGATTGGGTGCAGCCAGATGTAGAGAGATCGGTCAGTTTGGCGATGTTTAACATCTAACCGGTTGATAGTCTACGGTTGGTCTGCGTAGTCCACAACACTTCATCTAGTGGTGAACTTTCTGTTTGCCGCCAGCTGTTTCAGGGAACCATTTACCCATGAGCTACCCAAGCTTCCACAGCTTTATTAAACTGCTGCGCAGTCTGCTCAAGCGCAGGCAGCCTTTGCTGTTCGAAGAATCCATTTTTTTGGCCGATCTGTGCCTCGCCTATGGCACCATTGCCGGCTTGGGCGATCGCGACAAAAAGACCCTCTTTCTGGCTGCCCACTTCAAAAATCTAGGGGCCATCTACCTCGAAGACCATCACCTCAGACAAGAGTACCGAGACCATCGTGAAGCCATCGTCCAGATGGAGGTGCTGTTTAACGCCAGCGCCCAGCTGGCCAAAGATGCTGGCCTCCAGGAGGTCGCCGACGTTCTCGATGAGTACCACCTGCGAGCCATTCCTCACAATCATCTAGCCCGAATTTTTCAGGTGCTCAACGCCTGGGTGTCGTGCCGTCAGCGCAAGGGCTGGCGTAGCTCGATGAGCGACAAAGAGGCGCTGATTATTCTCAAGCAGCGGGCCGAGATGAAGTGGTCTGACCCCAAAGTGGTGTTCCACTTTATCGAACACCTCTGCCGCTATTCGTCGCGGCCCGAGCGCCGCCAGGCCTGCACCGTTACGGGGTTTGAGGTGCCGGTCGAGATGCCCAAGGTGCGCGACTACAGCTTCGACACCCTAGAGGACCAGTTCCAGGAAGTCGAAACGACGGGGTGAATCGGGTATAGCGTTGGGTACTGCGCTTAAAACACGAGTCATACCGCGGAAAAACTTGGGCAGTGCACCGGCATATAGTCATCGCTCTAAGGAGTTATGCAAAACGTCCCAACCACCTGGCAATGGCTACAAATCTCCCGCCTCTGGATGACGCGTTGGGCAGCCACAATTATTTAATATCACTCCAGCGGTAAGGTGGTAGGGCTGCTCGGGCTAGCGAGGGCGATTTACTCAAGTAATCTGCGCTTGGTCTACAGCTGCCGTTAAGCCGCGAGAAAGTCGATTGGGGGATAGTCAGCGATAGCGCAAGGGGCTACAGTTGGGGAGGCGCAGCGATGGCCCCGAGCCGGTCTCTGACCATCGCCGCAACGTTTTGACGGTTGTTGACCGCCGGTCGCTTTGACAGTTGAGGAACTACGCCCCTCACCGCAGATCGGCCGCACAATTGAATTGTTGATCAATAGCTACTAAGGGTCTGTTATGGCTGACGACGCAATAGATATGGATCTATCCTGTTCCCCCCCACCCGCTGAGGATGGGTTGGATATTGTGTCCTACGTGGACACCATTGAGGCAGTAATTGCCTCTTTGGATCAAGGGGATGGGGCTATGGTTAGCCAAACCGATGAGGGCCATCTGTGGCGATTCAAATATGGCAGTGTCGATGTGTACGCGCAGCTAACTGGCGAAACTGAGACCGATACGCTAACCGTATGGTCCCCCGTACTCGTGCTGCCTGCCAAAGACGAGCCTCGTATGATGAAGCTGCTGCTTGAGAAGAACTGCAACGAAACCCTCGAAGCTCGCTTCGGCATCTCGGGTAATCAGGTGCTGGTGATCTCAAGCCGTATTCTGAAGGACATTTCCCCCGCCGAAATCTCTCGCCTGATGACCATTGTGGCTACCATCGCCGACGATTCCGACGAGGCGCTAGTCTCCGAATTTGGCATGAGCTAGAGGGGTATAAGGTGTGAGGTCTAGTGTGTAAGAGCAGTCCTAAGCCTTACACCCTAGATCTTGCAGCCCTAGGCCCGCGCCTCTTCAATCACTGATTTTGCGATCGAGGATAGCTGTAACCCTGGGGGGTACTGGCCTTCTTCTTTGATGCGCTGAATCATGGCAGGAGAGACTCGCAGGCCAAGGCGATCTGCGATCGCGCGCACCACGTCGCCGCGATCGATCGTGCCGGCCACGGCATCAGCGGGAGTGAGCACCGTGAGCCGAGGCAGCTGCAAGTCTTCGAGCTGGTCGATGGCCTCGGTCAGCGGCGTACCCTCGCGCACCGAAGGAATACTCAGCAGCGGCTTGGCGATGTGGCTTAGGGGCAAGGTTTCCCACTGGCTACGCTCGATCGCCCGCATATCTTCAACCGTGACCAAGCCCCGATAGCGCCCTTCAGAGGCCGCAAAGTAGGCCGGGGGGCGGTTCTCTTCAAGTAAATAGGTGTCGGCAAACTGTCGCAGCGACATGCCAGCATCAACGACCTTAAAGTCGCGGGCCATAGCGTCGGCAGCGGTAAGGGCCAGCATGGCCTCTTGCAGATTGGTCACCTGGTTATAGGCAGCGGCATTGCGCAGGGCAAACCAGCCGATCGCGGCAATCCAAAAGCCAGAGAACGCCTGATAGAACAGGGCCATGACCAGTCCAAAGGTAATTGCCAGCCAGCCCAAGAGCTGACCGGAGCGCGCCGCCCAGCGAATGCCCTTGATGCGGCTGTCGGTCACCTTCCACACCACGGCTTTGAGCACCTGGCCCCCGTCGAGTGGCAGGCCGGGAATCATATTGAACAGCGTCAGCACCAGGTTGATCTGAGCCACGCTGCCGGTGATCACGCCCACTGGGGTCGGTAGCGATGGAATTTGGGAAATACCGGTGAGCAGCAAGAACAGCCCAAAGCTGACCAACGGGCCGGCGATCGCCACCTTGAGCGCGTCTTCCGGCGTTTTCGACTCTTTATCGATGGAGGCAATGCCGCCAAACAAAAACAGCGTAATGGAGTTGACTGCAATGCCCTGTCCCTTAGCGGCAAGGCTGTGGCCCAGCTCGTGCAGCAGCACCGAAGCAAACAGCAGCAGCGCCAGGCCAAAGCCCATCGCCCAAGCCAGGTTGCCCCAGGCCGAGTGCCAGCTGGGTTCTAACCCATAGGACACGGTCACCAGCAGCAAAATGATGAACCAGGAGCTATCGACAAATAGGGGAATTCCTAAAATGGCCCCAACGCGCCAGTTGGATTGCATTGCCTAGCTCCTATGAATGCTGTCTAATACCAACCCAGACCCAAAAGTGACTAGCAAAACTAGGGCACTTGGGTCTGGGGTCTGGTTCTATTCTATCAATCGCCCTAGAAAGTCGTTGGTCCAAGGCGTGGGTGGCAGCTAGAGCAGCCCGGCGTTGCCCAGCCCCAAAATCATGCCAGCGCCGAGAATGTGGCCAAAGCTAGCGATCGCCAACAGCTCAGGCAGGCCAAAGCCTTCAAACAACATTGGCAAGCCCACGGGCAGCGCTGGCCCGGCCCCAGGCCGACGGATGGCATACTTGCCAATGGCTAGCACAAACAGGTTGCAGGTAATCATAATCAGCGCCACTTTATACGACCACTCGGGGGTGGTGGGCACGGTGTAGGCAGCAAGCAGGGTAGAAAACAGCAATGTTATTTCTCCGCTAGAGGTCTAAAATTAGGTCTTGAGAATCGAAATTGAGTCTTGAAAATTAAATCGAGTCTTAAAGAAACAGAATCTCAGGCGATCGCTAAGCGCTTAATTTAGGCATTCAGCCATTGTTGGATTATAAAAATCCGGCGACACCCACCTAACGGAATGTTCAACAGAGTTAACATGCGGGTCAAGATTTGTGGCATTACCCAGACTGAGCAGGCGATCGCGATCGCCCGCCACGGTGCCACCCACCTGGGCTTTATCTGCGTGCCCCAGTCGCCCCGCTACCTCACTCCTGCTGCCCTTGCCGAGATCACCGAGGCCTTAGATGCTGCTGGGGTAGTGACTAAAACCGTGGGAGTCTTTGCCGATGCCTCCCTAGCGGAGATGGTTGCCATTGTTCGTCGGGCTAACCTCAGCCACATTCAGCTGCACGGCCAGGAAACCCCTGAGCATTGCCAGCAGCTATTGGCCGAGCTACCCGGTATCTTTCTGATCAAAGCTATTCGAGTGCGCACCGCCGCCGACCTACTGCGGGCCGAAACCTACGCTCCCTACGTTGATGCGCTGCTGCTCGACGCCTACCACCCCCAACAGCTCGGCGGCACCGGCCTGACGCTCGATTGGGATGCTCTGGTGTCGTTTAAGCCCGCCTGCCCTTGGATGCTGGCCGGCGGGCTAACTCCTGAGAATATCCCAACGGCTCTTGCAACCCTCAACCCCGACGGCATAGACCTCTCCAGCGGCGTTGAACAGCATCCCGGCGTTAAGGATCTGGCTTTGGTTCAACACCTGTTTGAGCAGCTACAGCCCTGGCTACCGATCAGCGCTGAGGTGTAGACCAAAGCTAGCTTTGGTCAGCTTGGGGAGCAATCAGTGACGCACTGGGAGTTGCAGGGCTGACGGCGGCGATTGCCAGATCCTTGCTGTCCGCTGCGTGATGGGTGCTGTCTTTGGCTGACACCGTGAGCACCTCAGGTTGGTAGGCGGCCACATCAAACCAGAAGGTGGTGCCGATGCCCACTTCGCTGACCAGGTGTACCTGGCTGCTGTGCTTTTCAATAATGTTTTTGACAATGGAGAGGCCCAGGCCGGTGCCCTCCAGGGTGTGGACACGGTTCTCAACGCGGAAGAAGCGATCGAAAATGGCCTGCTGGTCTTCGGGGGCAATGCCAATGCCGGTGTCAGAGATCTCAATGCGAATGTAGCCGCCCTCGTTGGGGTCGTCGCCAGGGGGCACAATCTGGTGGGCCCGCAGCATCACCTGGCCACCCGACTCAGTAAACTTGAGGGCATTGCCCACCAGGTTGCTAAACACCTGGAGCAGCAGGTCGTAGTTGCCGATCACCGGAGGCAGGTTGGGCTCCACATCCTGTAATAGCTCGATCTTCTTGTCGCGGGCATTGAGGCGGTGGGTGCGCAGGGTCTGCTCAATCGGCTGAATGATATCCACCGCGTCGAGCTGGTACTGGCGGCTCGACTCGAGACGCGACAGGTCGAGCACATCGTTGACCAGGCGGGTGAGGCGATCGGTTTCGTGGTTAGCGGTTTCGAGGAATTCCTTGCGTTCGCCGTCGCTGAGGTCTTCGCCGTACTCGTGCAGGGTTTCAATGAACGACTTGATGTTAAACAGCGGCGTGCGCAGCTCGTGGGAGACATTGCTGATGAATTGGGCCTTGGCCTCGTTGAGGGCCACCTCACGGGTAATGTCCTGCACGGTGATGGCCAAGCCTTTGACGTTCTCTTTAGCCTGGTCAAGCACGGTGTTGAGCAAGATCCGCAGGGTGCGATGGCTGGGCTCGGTGATCGGCACCCGAAATTCCATCGCCTCTGAGTCGCCTTTGACAGCCTGAAACAGCGGCCGGGTTAGCTGCACTCGTACGGCGTTAGGGAAATGCTCCAAGATGTTTTTCCCGTCCAAAATCTGATCATCCCAGCCAAAGATACGGCGGGCGGTGGGGTTGACCAGCACGGCATGCATGTCGCTGTCGAGCAAAATAGCCCCGTCAGCGATGGTAGAAACTAGGGTTTCGAGCTTGGCTTTTTCGGCGGTAAGCTCTTCAATGTTTTGTTCTTCGTAGCTTTCTAGGCGCTCGGCCATGTCATTGAAGCTGTAGATCAGCTCACCGAGTTCGCCCCCCAAAGGCAGGTCGATACGCTGCCTAAAGTTGCCATCGGCAATGTTTTTCACCCCCAGCGAGAGCTCTTTGATCGGCTGAGTGATGGTGAGAGCGTTGAACACAGCCCCTAAAATCACCATCACCCAGATGGAGACAAACACCGCAATGGTGACATCGCGCGTCAGGTGCGAGGAGGCGACCACCGTGGGGTTGGGGTTGATGCCCATGGCCAAGACGCCCAGGTGAATGCCGTTGTAGTTGAGGGGCACAAAGACGTCGGTGACTTCACCAGCTGGGGTAAGGTGCTGGCGCACCAGGGGGCGATCGGTATTTTGGGCATAGCCCTCAGGCAGCTGCATTCGCCGCCGCAGCGTGAGAGAGTTTTGGACCGCTGCTTCGGAAAAAGGGATGCCGAAGAAAATGTCGCCATTCTCGTCGGCGTACAGCATGTAGCGCACGCTAGAAGTGCTTTGGTAAAAGCTGTAGGAGAAGCGGGCCAGCTCAGTGCGATCGGCTTCTTTGACCAGAGGGGCGACGTTGGCGGCTAACAGTAGGCCCAGATCTCGGGCAAAACGGGTGTCGTTGAGGCGGGCATCCATCTGAATGGTGTTGACGGCCCAGAAGGTAAGGGCACTCGTAATCATTGACACCACCAGCGTTGCCCCAGCCATCAGCCGGGTTTGGAGGGTGAAGTCGCCCCACCAGTGCAGGAAGATATCGCGAATTTTAGCCAGAAGCCTGATCAACGGAACCTATGGAATACTGAATGTTGAATTCAGCCTTTATTCTGGCATGTTCTTCGCATCTTAGCCCTAGCGCTAGTCTTCGAAGAGGGTTTCAAACTCGTGGCGCAGACTATCGTAGTTGACCACACGGGCCACAATTAGATTTTGGTCACCCTGGGCGGCGGCGAACTGCTGTTTCCAGTGGCGCACGTCGTGCTCTTGACTCAGCCAGAAGGCGACAATGGTGCTGACGATCGCATCCCAATCCCAATCGGGCTTGCGGTGCACGGCCTCGGTGGCGTCAATAAAGGCATCAAGGGTGCAGCAATAGCTGCCGAGGAAGGCCTGGCTGCGATCGCGCCGCGCCTCCACCTGCTGCTGGTGGTTGAAGAATTGCAGTACTGGGGCAATGCCAATGATGTCAAAGCTATAGCTCATGGTTTAACCGGAGGATAAAGCTAAGCAGATTAAGCTGAAATCGGCGATGAATCGCGTGCAGAGTCAATACCGATGACGCAAGTTAGTGAACAGTTTAGACAGTTCACTCAGTGAAGTTGTTCGCCTGCAACGGTTTTTGACGATTTCTACAAAATAGACGAGCGCTACTATTAAGAGACACCGCCGTCAGTTAGAGATTGCCCAGTCCCTTCGGAGCATCCTATGACCACCCTGGATTTGCCCCTTGAACTCAACCTTGAGGCTGTTCATTTTACCGATGAGCAGTTTTACCAACTCTGCATTCACAACCCGGAGATGGCGATCGAGCAAAATGCCCAAGGAGTGTTGATCGTTATGCCCCCTGTTGGCGGTGAGAACGGCAATCAAGAAATGGAGGTTGGTGGTGAACTGTATCTCTGGAATAAGCAAACCCAGCTTGGCAAAGTCTTTAGCTCGTCCACCGTTTTTCAGCTACCCGTGGGCAGCAAGCGATCGCCCGACGCTGCCTGGGTAGAGCTATCCCGTTGGGAGGCGCTGACCCCAGAGCAGCGGCGTAGATTTCCTCCCATTGCGCCTGACTTTGTAATGGAAGTGCGATCGAGCACCGATAACCTGGCGACTCTGCGTGAGAAGATGCAGGAATACATGGCTAGCGGTGTTCGTCTGGGCTGGCTGATTAATCCAAAGGATCAGCAGGTGGAAATCTATCGACCTGGGCAGGAAGCGGAGGTGCGATCGCTACCTACTCAGCTCTCTGGAGAGTCCGTGCTGCCGGGCTTCGTCCTAGATGTTTCCCCGTTTGCTTAGCCGTTGGGATATTCTCATAGCCAGCCGACCCTCATAACACTTGCTTGCAGAGCCTTGTAAGTGACAGGCGTCACAGTTCGCAAAACTCTTGAGGGCGGCTGCCCCTCAAACAACCTGCCATGAAGATGCGGGTGCAAGGGATGACTCAGCCGTGCCCTTGAGGCATTCTAAGTACAGATAAGACGAGCTTCGCACTATAACTAACTCCCTATTCTAAGCAGCCCCCGGTGCCTCGGCATCGGGGGTTATTTAATGGAAAAGCCCCAGGATGCTCGCAGCGTCCTGGGGCTTTAGTTAGGGAGACGATGGCTTATACCAAATCCTGTTTGGTTACACCCGGTTTGTAGGGGAATTGCACTGCAATGCCCCTACGAGATCCCTATTTTGAACCGGGGTTTCTCAGGGCGGATTTCGTATTAGGTGCCAACAGTCCAAGAATTGATGTAGATCTCTTGCTCGGGGGTCAGGCTATCGACTTCGATACCCATGGCAACCAGCTTCAGGCGAGCAATCTCCTTATCTACCTCAACGGGGATGGAGTGCAGACCGGGTTCGAGGGAGCCCCGGTTTTTCACCAAGTATTCGCAGGCCATAGCCTGGTTGGCAAAGCTCATATCCATGACCGCGCTGGGGTGGCCTTCGGCGGCGGCCAGGTTGACCAAGCGGCCTTCGCCTAGCACAATCACCGACTTGCCGCTGGTGAGCATGTACTGCTGGGTAAAGTTGCGCACCTGCTTGACTTCGCTAGCCATTGCGCCCAGAGATTCCAAGTCAATCTCGATATCGAAGTGGCCGGAGTTGCACACCATGGCACCATCTTTCATCGTGTCAAAGTGCTCGCGACGAATGACATGCTTGTTGCCGGTGACGGTAATAAACAGATCGCCTACGGTAGCAGCCTCAGCCATGGGCATCACCCGGAAGCCGTCCATGACAGCCTCGATCGCCCGCACCGGGTCAATTTCGGTGACGATGACGTTAGCCCCCATACCCTTAGCCCGCATGGCAGTGCCTTTGCCGCACCAGCCGTAGCCAGCCACAACCACAGTCTTACCGGCCAGCAGTACATTGGTGGCGCGGATAATGCCGTCGAGGGTCGATTGGCCAGTGCCGTAGCGGTTGTCGAAGAAGTGCTTGGTGTCGGCGTCGTTGACATTCATAGCGGGGAAGCTGAGCACCCCATCCTTGAACATGGCCCGCAGGCGCACGATGCCGGTGGTGGTTTCTTCAGTGGTGCCGATGATGTCGGAAAGCTGTGCCTGACGCTCTTTGACTAGGGTGGCGACCACGTCGCTGCCGTCGTCGATGATGATGTTGGGGCGGTGGTCGAGGGCGGTCTCGACGTGGCGGTGGTAGGTGGCGCTGTCTTCACCGCGCAGGGCAAACACGGGAATGCCGTAGTCAACTACTAGGCTGGCAGCAACATCATCTTGAGTTGAGAGGGGGTTACTGGCAATGAGCACAGCGTCGGCACCGCCGGCTTTGAGGGCGATCGCCAAATGAGCTGTCTCAGTAGTGACGTGGCAGCAGGCCGAAATGCGAATGCCTGCCAGGGGCTTTTCCTGGGCAAAGCGGTCTTGAATCTGGCGCAGCACGGGCATCTCGCGCCCGGCCCACTCAATCCGCTGTTTGCCCTGGGCCGCCAGGGAAATATCCTTAACGTCGTACTTAAATTGAAGAGTTGTGGTCATAGCGAGGGTATCAACCGTAATAAATCGTCTCTGTGCCAGTTGCCAGCGTTTCTAGCTTAACGGAATTTCACGCAGGGGACTGCCCCGATATTGTATAGGGGGTACTGTCGTAATGCTTTGGCAGGAATTTGTAGGGCCCCAGATCTCACGCCGGGTACTGACCCGATCGCACCTCCGTACAAAACTGCTGGGCAGCTTCAACGGCCTGCTGTCTGAGATTGGCGTAGACCTTGGCAAAGGGTGGCTGCCAAGCCGAAAGTCCAAGAACGTCAGCGGTGACTAGCACCTGGCCATCGCAGTGCACCCCCGCGCCAATGCCAATGGTGGGAATGCGCAGCGCCTTGGTGATATCGCGAGCTAGCTCTACAGGAATGTGCTCTAAAACGATGGAAAACGCTCCGGCCTGCTCTAGGGCTTTGGCCTCTGCCAGGATGCGATCGGCCTCGGCCTCGGTTTTGCCCTGCTTGCGAAAACCGCCAAATTGGTTGATTGATTGGGGCGTTAGCCCCACGTGCCCCATTATCGGAATACCCCACTGCACCAGTCGGCGCACGGTTTCAACCATACCTTCGTGGCCGCCCTCCAATTTGACTGCCTGGGCTCCAGCCTCCTTGAGCATTTGCCCTGCGGCGCGAATGGCGTCTTCAACGCTGGTCTGATAGCTGAGAAAGGGTAGATCGACCACCAGCAGTGCATTTTTAACCCCCCGCCGCACCGCCTTGGCGCAGATCAGCATGTCCTCTGTGGTTAGCGGTAGGGTAGTGTCGTAGCCTAATGCGACCATCGCCAACGAATCGCCCACCAGTACAATGTCGGCCCCGGCCTGGTCAACAATTTGCCCCGACATCACATCCCAGGCAGTGAGTACGGTAATGGGTTGGGCGGGTGTGCCCGTTTGCTTCCACCGCAAAATTCGATCAACGCTAACGGCCATGGCTGTGCCTGGAAAGGGATATGGTTGTCAGGATAACAAACCCTGATTCGGCTATCCCTCCAATCTGCCGCCCCTCTGAGCAACACAACTCGCTAGAATCAGGTAAACCCGTACGAAGTGGCTTATCACGATGATCCCAACCGTTATTGAGCAATCCGGGCGTGGCGAGCGCGCGTTTGACATTTATTCCCGGCTTTTGCGAGAGCGTATTATCTTCCTCGGCCAAGAAGTTACCGCCGACTCGGCCAACCTGATTGTGGCCCAGATGCTGTTTCTTGAGGCCGAAGACCCCGACAAAGATATCTATCTCTACATCAACTCTCCTGGTGGGTCGGTGTCGGCGGGCCTGGGCATCTACGACACGATGAACCATATTCGGCCCCAGATCTGCACCATTTGCGTGGGCCTGGCGGCTAGCATGGGGGCGTTTTTGCTCACCGCAGGCGAAAAGGGCAAGCGCATGAGTCTGCCTAACTCCCGCATTATGATCCACCAGCCCTTAGGTGGTGCTCAGGGCCAGGCTACCGATATTGAGATTCAGGCGAAGGAAATTCTTTACCTGAAGAAGCAGCTGAACGATGCGATCGCCAAAAATACTGGTCAGCCCATCGATAAAATCGCCCAAGACACCGAGCGCGACTTCTTTATGAGCCCTCAAGAAGCTGTCGAGTACGGTCTCATTGACCAGGTGATCGATCGCACCTCCGTTGGTTCTCGCCCCCTTACAGCGATGTAAAACCTTCTAACTTCCAGGGCTTGATGCCTTGGAAGTTAGGCTCTGCCCTGCGGGGATTGGGTTTCTAAGAACAGCAAGAACTCCAGCAGTTCGTCGTCGGTGAGGTCGTGGCGCGATAACTTGCCGTAGGTCTTCTTCAAAAACTCACGCCCCTGGGCAACGCTCCAGCCTAACCGCTGGAGCTCTACGTCGGTTTGGGCAATGATGTCCGATAAATCGACCGCTGCCGGTTCTGCGCCCAGATCCACAACCTCGTTAGCCGGGGCCTCGATGGTATCGGGCAGATCTGCCTGGAACAGAGTGATCTGGGGGGGCAGGGCTGGAGTTGCCACGGTCGCTAGGGGCAGCTCAGTAGCCGGTTGCTCTGGGATATTTCCCTGGTCTAAAACGGGGGGAACTAGGCTGAGCGGCGGTGGGGCGAGTTCTGGATGAGTTGTTGGCAGGGGCTCAACCTTGGGCTGTTCCGGAGGGGCGATCGCCTCTAGGTTGGCTAAGCCCTGACTGAGATTGGCGATCGCTGGTTCAGGCGCCTCAACCCTATCGACCTCTATAGGAAGGGGTAGGTTGGGCAGTTCAACCGTTAAGCCCAGGCGCTCTAGGGCGCGGGTAGTGGCTATATCTTCGGCCATCTCTAGGGCAGTGTTTGCCCCCAGCCCGCTGGCCAGAATTAGGTTGTCTACTCCAGCGTAGACCCGCACAACGTAGATTCCGTCGTGAATGGTGAGCAAATCTGACGTCAGGCTGCCCTGGGGATACTGGTGGCGAAATTGCGTCAGCAGTGAACTTAGCACTCAGTCGGTCTCCCCTGCGGGTGGATGGTAACCGTACTATTCTAAGGAAGTAGGGCACGTTAGACTGAAGCCATTGTGACGCTGGCCTGCTTGAGGGCGGCGAGGGACTTCCCTCAATGGCGTGCGACCATGGGTCAGGCCGGCTGACAAGCCGGTGCTTATACCCTGAATATTTTAATTGCTACTCTAGGCGGCTGAACTGAGCTAATGCTAGACCGATTACTCGATATCTCTAATAACTTTGGGGTCGATACCCTACTGCTGCTGCCGGTGCTGATTGCCCTGGAAGCGGTGCTGTCGGCCGACAACGCGATCGCCCTAGCGGCGATCGCTCAAGGCTTAGAGAGTGAAACCATGCAGCGCCGGGCGCTCAACTTTGGGTTGCTGATCGCTTTCGTTTTGCGGGTTGGGCTAATTTTGACGGCGGGTTGGGTGCTTCAGTTCTGGCAGTTTGAAGTGATGGGAGCGGCCTACCTGCTGTGGCTCGTGTACAAGCACTTCACCGCTGCAACCGACGACGCAGACCAGCACCATGCCCCGAGATTTGCCACTGTTCTGCAGGCGATTCCGGTGATTGCCTTCACCGATCTAGCCTTTTCACTCGATAGCGTCACTACCGCCCTGGCTTTATCCAAGGATGTAGTGGTAATTTTGCTGGGCGGCACCATCGGCATCATCACCCTGCGGTTTATGGCAGGGCTGTTCATTCGCTGGCTCGAGGAGTTTGAACATTTAGAAGACGCGGGCTTTATCACCGTGGCCTTTGTGGGCGTTCGTCTGCTGGTGCGGGTGATTGACTCCAATTTAGTACCCCCAGAGTGGACGATGGTGCTGGTGATTGCCCTCGTGTTTGCCTGGGGCTTTTCGAAGCGCGTCGAAGAGAGTGCCAGCGTTGAATCAGCTCATTTAGGCAATGGCAAAGTGTCCACTGTCTCTGAATTAGAGGCCCAGGGCAATGTTCCTGCGGAAGCTGCCTCCAATCAGGAAAAGGCCACCCCGGCACTCCCCCTCCAGCAAGACTAAAAAGCCCTATCGTTAGCCGCACCAAGCCGCTAGAGATAGGAGCACCAGTCGCTCCAGCCGCCGGGGTAGAGCTTAGCCATGGGCCGACCCGTCACGGTTTGAGCCAGCAGGTTGACGCAGGCCGTCACCCCTGAGCCGCAGTAAACGATCACCTCCTCGGCATCGTTCAAACCGGCCCAGTGTTGGCTTAGCTCATCGGCGGGTTTCATGTGCCCGTTCTCGGCAGAAACATCTTGCCAAAAGTAGTTCACCGCGCCAGGAATGCTGCCTGCTACTGGGTCAATGGGTTCGACCTCACCCCGATAGCGATCGGGCGATCGCGCATCGATCAGCAGCGTTCCCTCCTGGCGATCGCGCACCGTCTCAATATCGACAATCCAATCTTGGCGCGGTGCGGGCACAAAGTTTCCCGAGCGAGGTGCAGGGATCTCAGTACTGGTGGGATAGCCACCCTCTACCCAGCCTGACCAACCGCCGTCGAGTACGGCTACATTGTCGTGGCCCAGGTAGCGCAGCAGCCACCAGAGGCGCGAGGCAAAGGCAAAGCGGCTATCGTCATAGGCCACGACCAGAGTGGGCTCTGGACTGTTAGACTCTACCCCTATCGCCGTAAGCCGCTGGCTGAAAGTGTCCCAATTGGGCAGCGGGTGGCGACCCCCGTGACGCTGCACCGGGCTCGATAGATCTCGGTTGAGGTCGAGGTACCAAGCTCCAGGAATGTGGCCAGCGGCATACTGCTGCTGCCCCTGCTCGGCATCGGCTAGGGCAAAGCGGCAGTCGGCGACCACAACTTTTGGGTCACTTAGGTGTTGGGTTAGCCAATCGGCAGTTACTAGATCGCGAGGATAGGTCATAGATTAGATGAACGGGATAGCCTGAGGGGTTAAAGTCTGGTCTAGCGAGAGATGGCGGTGCATCGTAGAAGTAGGGTATAAGGTTGCTGAACTGGCAACATTAGTCGTCGTGGGACCTATTGGTGCGGAATGCGGGCGATACGAGATGTGGGTGTTCAAATAGAGTACAGTCAACCTTTTTAACCAGCAGATCCTATTTAACGAGGCGCTGTTATGACTATGGACACTCAACCGAGTACTGAGACTAAAACAGCAACGGGCTGGGTCATGGCCCTCAGTATAGGCCTGATTATTTTGGGGATTTTGGCAATTTTGATGCCTGCGATCGCCGCTGCTGTTTTCACCTCCGCCCTAGGGTGGATAGCCGTAGTCAGCGGAATTTTGCAGATTTTACAGGCGTTTCAGGCCCAAGCGATTAGAGCGCTGTGGTTGAGCTTAGGGGTGGGCGTGTTCTACCTCGTAGCGGGACTCTATATTTTATTTAACCTGTCCAAAGCGACGGCGGCACTGACATTAGCCTTTGGTCTGCTGTTTATTGCCGAGGGCATTTTTACCATCGTCATGGCGTTTACCTACCGGGCTGGGCGCACCATGTCGTGGTTTGTGGCTATCAATGGAATTATCACGCTGATTCTGGGGATCTTGGTCATTAATCGCTGGCCGTTTGGCTCGCTTTGGCTAATTGGCTTTTATGTTGGCGTTAGCCTATTGTTTAGCGGGGCTTCGCTGCTCGGGGCAGCGGTGGCCGCCCGTAGGGAAGTTGCCTAGGACCGTCCATGCCCGGAGACTACATTCTCTTTGCTCAGCACGGCTGGGCCGACACCAACCAGTCAATGATGACCCTGGCGGAGCAGCTGGCGGGCGATCGCGCGCAAATTGTGGCTCCCTGCCTCAACTACGCCATGACCTGGCTGCGGATTTCTCCCCTGGTCGATGAGGTCGATGCCCTGGCCACGGCGACCCTGGCGCGACAGCCCGATCTACTGGTCCGAATTGTGGGCCACTCGATGGGCGGCTTGATTTGGCTAGAGGTGCTCAATCGCCATCCAGACTGGTGGCCCAGGGTGGAATTTTTGACGTTGGTAGGCTCCCCTGTGGGTGGGGCCGACCTGGGCCGCCTTCTTGATCCGCTAAAGCTGGGAGTCGGCATTGCCGCTGACCTGGGGCGCGATCGCCGCCCCCTAGCCGCCCGCATCGCTGCTGCCATCACCACCCTATCGATCGCAGGCGATGTGGATCGGGGCAGCGATGGCACCATCACCATTGAAAGTACGCGGGTGCCCAACGGGCAATTTGTCTGTCTAGGGGGCATCAGCCACGCGGCCCTGCGCTGTCACCCACGCGTGGTGGAGCAGATTCAACAGTTTTGGAAGGGCGACAGCTTGAGTGCGCTGCTATTGCCCCATCCCCTGGTGGAGCAGCTGCGTCAAATCCCTGGTATGACCGACGCCCACCAGCGCGATTTTGCCCGCGCCACCCTTTGGCACACGTTCGCCGACGGCACCAATATTCGCCTGTGGCTCAGCCCCTTTGGCATTCACCACGTATTTTTGGCCTCTGCTGAGGATGAATGCCTGTACTCGGGCTATGTGGGTTGGCTGCACAGCGGGGAGCTGTGGCACAGCCTGGGGGCGCTGCGAACAGACGCCAAACTATCCCGAAGTTGGTGAGTTGGTGGGCAGCCGGTCGCCCGGCCGGCGGGTGGAGGTCAGCGGACTGGAGATGGAGAGGCCATCCTCACTGACCAGGCCAGTGGTGACATCGACGCTGCCCTCGCGCTTGCGGTGTCGGTACTGCTCGACAGCGGCGTCAACCTGGTCAGCGATCGCCCAGGCAGCCTTTGAGGGGGGCGGCGACTGCTGCAAAATATTCAGCTGAAAATAGACCTGCTCAATCAGCAGTCTTTCATCAATCACGCTGAGCTGAGTGTCGATGTTGAAATCGACCTGGTTTTTTAGCACCGCGCTCAGAGCCGCAGCAATCAGGTCGGCTCCGATGTTGATCAGGGTTGGGGCTTGACTTTTGACGTAAGCGGTCACGGTTTCGCCTACCGCCTCGGCCATCGGTCGCTGGGCTAGGGCAGTGGCTAGGGTTTCGGCGATCGCGAAGTAGGCAGGGTCAATGGTGGCGGCGATCGCTCCACTGGCATTAAAGGACTGCACCAGCTGGCTGATCAGACCCAAGGCTTCTGCACGGGTCAGGGGCCGAGGGTCGGCAATTGCCTTGCCTAGCAGCGGCATGACAGCGGTGACTATTGTCCTTAGAGCTTCTGGAGCGAGATCGGGCCTATAGCGCTGCACGTAGGCAGTGAGAATATTCTGTGCCTCTTGCTCCAGACGCTGCTGCCAGCGGTGGGTTTCTTTAGCTAAGGCACTGGTAGCGCGATCGACAATGGCATTTTTGAGATCATCGGCGGTGAGACCGTCGAGTACCTGTTGAGCCACGACGTCGATCAGAGCGGCGGGCTCTTCGGGCAGATATAGCCGTAACAGGGTGCCAAGCAGGCCCTGCACCTGCTCGGGAGAATTGGGTAACCCATAGAGTCGTCCGTAGGCGCTGAAACCGCTAATCAGCGTTGCGGTCACCTCGGGGTTACGGGAAGCAGAGGTCAGATCCTCAGGCGGCATTGTCAACCTCCTCGGGGGGAGTGAAGGGACTATCGACTATTGCCTAGGCACCTTTCCCAATCCTAATTGCAGATCGGCCCGGGCCGCTTCACCTCTGCGGGTAATCTACAGGCGTGCTAAATGGTCTGCTCTAGATTGCCGTTGTAGCCGCGCGGGGTAATCAGCCAGGAGCCGTGGCGCTGGGTGCTCTGGTTGCCGATCAGCACCACCGTCAGCATGTCGATGGGGGCCTCTAGCAAGTCAGCCAGCGTGGTGCGGTGAATCATCTCGTCTGGGCGGTAGACCGACTTCACCACTGCTACCGGCGTGTCGGGCGATCGGTAAGCCATAAAGATGCGGTGGGCAGCCGCAATCTGCTCGGTGCGGGTTTTTGATTTGGGGTTGTAGAGCGCCACCACAAAGTCTGCTTGGGCCGCTGCTTCTAACCGCTTCACAATCACCGGCCAGGGGGTGAGTAGGTCGCTGAGGCTAATGGCGCAGAAGTCGTGCATCAGCGGTGCTCCTACCCGAGCCGCAGCAGACTGAAGTGCTGAGATGCCGGGGAACACCTCCACTGAGGGAGTTTCGCCATCCCAGCCGGTGCCTTGAAGCTGCTCTAGCACTAGCCCGGCCATGCCGTAGATGCCGCAGTCACCGGAGGACACCACCGCTACACTCAAGCCCCAGCGAGCCAAGTCAATGGCGCGATCGGCCCGCTGGCGCTCTTGGGTAATGGGCCAGGGTTCAACAATTTGACTTGGGTGGCAGAGGGGGCGAATTTGGTCAATGTAGAGCCCGTAGCCGATGACGACGTCGGCGCGGGCGATTGCCCCCTTAGCCGCTGGTGTAATCTGATTCAAATCGCCGGGGCCGGTGCCCACCAGCGCTAGATGCCCCGACTTAGGAATGTATTCTCGTTCGGATTGAGCGATCGCCACCGTCACCGCCCCGAGCTGCCCCTCCACCCGCACTACCTGCTTGGTCACCCGCAGATCGCCCCCCGCCGCCAACATCGCTGCTGCCTCTGCCACGCTGGGGGTCTGCACTGCCTGTTCCACCACTGTGGAAGGGTTGGGCACGGGGATGGTTTTCAATTCTTCGGCGGTAAAGCAGCGCAGGGGCCACTGACGTTCTTGGCAGAGGGCAACTAACCCAACTTCGTCGGATTTGAGGTCGAGGCTGGCGATACCTGCGATCGCCCCTTCAGCAAAGTGCCCGGCCTGGCAGATCCGCGCGATCGCTGCCTCAATCACCGCCTGTGGCGTACCGCGCTCACAGCCGATGCCCACCCACAGCACTCTCGGGTGCCACTGAGCTTTAGGAAAATCGTTGTTGGGGGCAAACTGCCGCTGAATCGGGCTGATCCACAGCCGGGCTGCAGGATTGCGGACCGACTCAAAAACAAAGGGATGGGCGGGTGGCAGGTGGTCTTGCCAGAGGGTGGTGCCGCAGTCCTGAAGCACCTCAATGGGTTTGCTGTGGGCCAGAGCGGCACTCACTCCCGTCCAATCGCCGCTACCCTTGCTCCAGCTAAAGGGCACCCCCAGCACATCCACCCCCGGCAGTCCGTGGGTCGAAGCGGATCCAGTAATCACTGGCTCTGCCCCCAGCAGCAGGGCAATTTGATGGGTCAGTGCATCCGCACCGCCCTGGTGGCCGCCGCAGAGACTGATCACCTGACTCCCGGTTTCAGCCACCACCACCACTGCGGGATCGATCGCTTTATCGGCCAACAGCGGCGCAATTAGCCGCACCACCGCCCCGGTAGCCAGGGCAAAGATGAGCCCGTCGTGGGTGGACCAGAGCTGGGCAAGGGTCTCGGGCAGGGAACCTTCGTAAACCTGAGCTTGGATCGCTAAAGTCTCCGCTTCGGTGGCTAGGCTGTGAGGCAGCCATAGGTCAGCGGGGAGACCTGTAACCAGGGGCAGCAGAGATTTGAGTCCGGCGGGGGTGACAGCGATCGCAGCAAAGGACGGCAACAATAGACCTCAAAGAACCTGGAGTACTTCATCTTAGAAGACATCATTGCCCCAGGGCACTGCAAGGTCGAGTTGTCTGTAGCTTTGCTCTGCACATAACGGTAAACAGCTAGGGGTAGGACAGCCTAGACGGCTATCCCACAAAACTTTGAATATCTCTCAACTCTTGTGGGATAAGCATCCTGCCTGTCTTAGCCCCTACCGACTCGGCTTAGTAGTAGTTGCCAACCTTGCGGTGGTGGATAGCGGTCTGGCCATCAGGGTCGGACACCTTGCCGTCCTGCACCGTGCAGTAGACGATCCAGTGGTCGCTCACCTCCATGCGGCTGGTGACTTCGCACTCTATGTAAGCCAGGGCATCGGCCAGCAGAGGCGAGCCATTGTTGGCGGGGCGAGTGCGCACTCCGGCAAAGCGATCGGCACCGGGGGCAAACCGCTTGAGAAAGTGCTTCATCAGGCCTAGGTGGTTGCCCTCTTCGAGAATGTTGAGCACAAAGGTGTCGCCCACCTGCATCAGCGACTCAATGGCGCGGTCTTTTGCCACCGCCACCGAAAAGCCCAGGGGCTGAAAGCTAACCTGGGCCACCCAGGAGGCTAGCATCGCGCTGGAAACCTGACCCTTTTTAGCGGTGATGATGTAAAGCCCGCTGCTGATGCGGCCCAGCGCTTTCTCTAAGTCGACATCAAGGGATTTCAGCTTTTTCAGCTTGCCTGCCTGGGCGAGGCCCTGACCCAGGTCAGTACCGGCCTCTTCGCACGACTGATAGGTGCCCTCGGTGGGGTTATCTTTAATGCGAATGGGCGCAAAAGACTGGATCAGCTCCAGATCTTGGAACTTGTTGGCGAGGGGATCGATCGGCTCATCGTCGCCACCGTAGGACTCGTAGAGACCAATAGTTTGCTTGCCGTGCACCGCCGCCAGAATGGTGCCCAGGGTAGTCTGGGTTTCTCTGGCCCCGACCCCAGAGGCGGGGGGCATGCCGACGACTAATCCCTTAGCCCGAGCTACCAGCTCCGTTACCTCTTGAGGGTCGGCAGAGCGCATGTCCATCATTTCAACGGCGACGCCAGTTTTGGTGATGCCGCGCGCAATGGATTGGGAGAGGCGATCGCTATACCCGTAATCTGATACGTAAAACACCGCCACCAGGTCTTCGGCCTTGGTCTTCTCCTGGCTCCAGCGCTGGTAGCGGCCGGTCAGCTCCGCTACGTTGTAGCGCAACAGAGGTCCATGCCCCGTGGCCACCATCTGCACCGGGGGTAGGGCTTCCATGCGCTTCATCGCACCGAGCACTGACCTGGCGTTGGGGGCCATCAAGCACTCGTAATAAAAGCGAAAATCGGGGGAAATCAGCTCTAGGTTTTCATCGTAGGGAGCATCGCTGCAAAAGTGCAGGCCAAAGGCGTCGCAGGTAAACAGCACGCCGGTTTTGTGGTCGTAGGTAAAGATCGTGTCGGGCCAGTGCAGGTTGGGGGCGCTGATAAATTCCAGGGTGTGGCCGTTGCCCAGATCCAAGGTGTCGCCGTTTTTGACGATCAGGCGCTCAAAGGGGCGGTGCACCAGGTCTTCGAGGAAGGCGATCGCCACCTTAGCCCCCACCACCACCGCCTGGGGAGCCAGCTCTAGCACGTCGCGCACCAGGCCGCTGTGGTCGGGCTCGGTGTGGCTAATGATCAGGTAATCAATGGTTTTGGGGTCGATTTCGCCGGTCAGGGTCTTGAGATACAGCTCCCGAAACTTAGCGTGGGAGGTATCGACCAGGGCGACTTTCTCGCCGCGAATGATGAAGGAGTTGTAGGTGGTGCCGTTTTGCAGGCCAAACTCAATGTCGAAGCGATCGCGATCCCAGTCTAGCGAGCGAATGGTGGTGGTGTCGTCAGCTACCCCTTCGACTTGAACCGTGAGGCGCTTTTGCGCTGGTGCCGCTACAACCATGGAGAACCTCCTGCAAAATCTAGGTGCTGCCAACCCGGAGTGCAAGCCAGGGGTTTAGCAACAAAAACGTTTCTTAACTATAGGTATTCTCGCTTAAAACCGTGAGGCTTGGGGTCAAAATCCCTTATCGCTTTGATTGCGATCGGTAACCATTGACAATAGAGAAAAGGCAAATTTTGAATACCCTAGAATTAAGCCTATAGGACATCTACCCTCGTCGCCCTGGTACCCAGAATGGCTGCCAACCTGGAGCGCTTCCAGAGCAAAAATAGCTTTTGCAGAATAGTCCTCAACTTGCTCTAAGTTCGGCTGAGAGTCTTTCAGCTCGGTTGTTTTTCCTATTTTCCTGCGTAGCAACCCATGTCACTTCCCACTGGAGCTCTAGTGCTTGAACCCACCGCCGATGGGTCGATGACGCTGTTTTCAGAAGATTTTGGCGAGTGGTTCCACAGCCGCGACGGGGCCTACGCCGAGGCCAAAACCACCTATGTAGACGCCACCGACTTGGCCAGTTTGGCCTTAAACCCAACCCTAACCGTGCTCGATGTCTGCTATGGGCTCGGCTATAACACCGCCGCCGCTCTATCTACTGTTGCTCAGGTCAACCCTGCCTGCCAAGTGCGGTTGGTGGCTCTAGAACTCGATGCTCGCGTGCCACGTCAGGCTATAGAGGCCGGTTTAATTAACGGGTGGCCTACAAGCGTGCAAACCTGCCTGCGGGAACTGGCCGCTACTGGCCAAGCGACTCGCCCTGGGCTCGATGCCACCCTACTATGGGGCGATGCCCGCCAGCGCATTCAAGCGATCGCCTCGTCGGGGTTTAAAGCCGACGCGATTTTCTTTGACCCGTTTTCGCCGCCCCGCTGTCCCGAATTGTGGACGGTAGAGTTTATTGAGCAGGTAGCGGCCTGTTTGCACCCCCAGGGTCGTCTGGTCACCTATTCCAGCGCTGCTGCGGTGCGGGTGGCTTTTCAGCTGGCCGGGCTCTCCATTGGGCCGGTGAATGCTCTTGGCCGCCGCTGGCCGGGTACTCTGGTTCAGGTAAACCCCGAGGGCTTGATGCCGCTGTCGCTGCAAGAGCAGGAGCATTTGCTGACTCGTGCTGCAGTCCCCTACCGCGACCCTACCCTGAGCGCCAGCGCCGATGCGATTCGGCAGCGCCGCCAGCAGGAGCAGGCTGCATCAAACCTAGTACCAACGTCGCGCTGGCGCAAGCGGTGGCTGCCCCCATATGAAAAAAAGCTGTCTCCTCGATAGGCTGTAGGTTCGCTCTGTTGATCGGTTGTCGCCATTTTTAAGGTTCTTACTGTGCCCTACCGAAACCCTCTGCCACCCCGCGTGCTTGTGGTCGACGACCACGCCCCCAGCCGCATGACTGCTGTAGCGCTGCTGACCATCGATGGCTACCAGGTAGAGCAGGCTAGCTGCGGGCAGAGTGCCCTAAACCGAGTCTTGCAGCACCAGCCTGACTTGATCTTGCTGGATGTGATGATGCCCGGCCTCGACGGGTTTGAGGTGTGTCGTCAGCTCAAAGAGAACGAAAACACGCGGCTAATTCCGGTGGTGTTTGTCACGGCCTTGGGCGATCGCGAAGCCCGGTTGCAAGGCATTGAATCGGGGGGCGACGATTTTTTAACCAAGCCCTTCGACCAGCTCGAACTTTCGGCCCGAGTCAAGTCGCTAATTCATCAAAAGCGTCTCAACGAAGATCTCGACCATGCCGAAAAGGTGTTGTTTTCCATTGCTCGCACTATAGAGAGCCGCGACCCGAATACGGGGGATCACTGCGATCGCCTGGTTAGCCTCGGGCGTGCCTTTGGCGAATATCTGGGGCTTTGCCCAAGCCACATTCGCGATCTCGCCTGGGCGGGCTACCTGCACGACATTGGCAAGGTGGGCATTCCCGATGCCGTGCTGCTCAAAACCGGTCCCCTCACCGTGGCCGAGCGCACCATCATGGAGCAGCATGTCGCCATCGGTGAGACCATCTGCTGTCCCTTACGCACCATGCAGGGGGTACTGCCGATCATTCGTCACCACCACGAGCGCTGGAATGGCAGCGGCTATCCCGATGGCCTCGTCGGGGCGGCTATTCCGCGACTAGCTCAGATTTTTCAGCTGATCGACATTTTTGATGCGCTCACCCACGATCGCCCCTACAAACCCGCCTTCTCCATGGAAGAATCGCTCCAGATCATACGCCAGGAAGTAGAGCGAGGCTGGCGCGACCCAGTACTAGTTGACCAGTTTGAAACCTTTATTTGCGCCTATCACTCCGGTGCAGTTTTGGGCATAAACAATACCGCTCGACAGGGTGAGCAGCTCCAGCCCGCCAAGCAGAGTCACGCTTAATTTGCGCTAGGTGAGGGCTGTTTACTAAAAACTATGGCCTGTCGAGCTTCGTTTTCCACAAATATTTTGATTATGTAGCGCGGTTGTCTTTTTTGAAGGACAAGCCGCCCGTACATTTATTTAATATTCCTGATTACGCCACCTAAACTTTGCTTGGGGCTGTAATTCCTAGTGGAATCGCTTCGCGAATCGCCAAGGTGTTGACTTTAGAGCCCCGACAAACCGATTTTGAAATCGAGCTTTAGCTAGCTTGCCCCCAGCTAGATGCTGCCTGAGGTGGCAAAAATTTAGGGCTTTTTAAGCCTCATACTTGGTGTCTGGCCCGAACCGAGATAAACATAATCAAGCCTTTACAAATTAATTTGGACGCACATTTAGGGGATTTTACACACCGTGGACGCACCGCAGAAGCTGGCTTTTATTGTTCAATCCAACCGCTTGCAGGGGCTCATGTGGCAGGCGCTGCTGAAGTCCCAAAAGCTGGCCGTTATTCTAGAGCCTGCCAAGGGTGACTTAGCCGACTGCATTAGCCAAATCGCTAGCGCTGGGCTGACCTTGCCCGATGTCATTGTGCTAGATGCCGAAGCAGCGGAGCTCAACCCCTACGAGTTTTGTCGCTGGTGCCGCGCCACCTTCCCCACCATGCACATTTTTCTGACCCGGTGCCGTCAGCTTCATATCTCAGATACTGAGCGGCGCTGGGCTAAGCAGCAGGGAGCCACAGACTTTCTCTGCGGGTTTGACCGCGATACCCTGATGAGCGGTGCCACCGACAATGTCAAACGCATCTTGACCAGCCTTGACTACCCCTTTCTCAACGAGAAGGCGCTACTCACGGTGCTGCTCAATATTCGTCGTCAGTTGGGTACTACCCAAGCCACCGGAGCTCTTGCCAATCGTTCAGAGCGTCCTCAGGTCAAAGGTGCTGGGCTTACCTTGGCCGGTGCTAAGCCGTCTCCAAATGTGCCTAGCAGTCCAGCAACTCCGTCTACGGCCCCCGATCCTCTCAACGATGTTGACTGGGTCGCTTCTGGTCTCCGTGCCCTGGGCGATGGGTTAACTCGCAAGGCTGCTAAAGAGTCGTTCGCACCCCCGCCAGCGGTCAAGTCAAGCGCGCTACCCAAGCCGAGTGCGTTACCCAACTCCTCAACTACCGATGAGAAACTAGCCGATGGTAGTACCGTGCGCCGCTACCGGGGAGTGGTTTACTAACGCTCGCCAGCGTAGCCTGAGGCGTTGAGTTCGTCCTTAAATCTGGATAACGCTATCACCAATTAAACCGGCAGAGATTTGTTGAATCTCTGCCGGTTTAATTGGTTGGTTGCCGCAATTAAGCGTCGACTTCAGGAGCTGAGTCGGCTTTTTTAGACGCAGATTTAGTAGGCGATCGCTTGGTTGTGGTCTTAGTGGTTTTTGAGGCCGCAGATTTTTTCGTGCCAGTAGACTTGGTGTCCGTAGACGACTTGGCGGTAGTCGTTCTAGTCGTTTTCTTAGCCCCACTGGCTTTGCTAGCTGCTGCCGTCTTGGTGGTGCGCGAGGTGGTCGCCTTGCCCTTGCCACCCTTGCCTTTTTTAGGCGATGCCTTGGCGTTGATCCAGCCGATCGCCTCCTCTAGGGTGACGGCCTCGACCTCGACCCCCTCGGGCACCGAGGCATTAACCTTGCCGTGCTTAACGTAGAGGCCATAGGGGCCGTTAAACACCGCCACCTGCTCATTGTCGTCGGGGTGGGCACCCAGCTCCTTGAGCGGATCGACCTTCTTGCGCCCGCGCCCGGCCTTGGGCTGGGCCAGCAGTTCTAGAGCGCGCTCAAGGGTGACGGTGAGCACGTCGTCGTCGCCTTTAAGGGAACGGTAGTCGCGGCCCTCTTTGCCCTGGTCGTGGACAATGTAGGGACCAAAACGTCCCTGACCGGCCTTAATGGACTTGCCCGTTTCTGGGTGGGCACCTAGATTACGGGGAAGCTGCAGCAGCCCCACCGCCATTTCCAGGGTGACAGCCTCCATCTGAGTGCCCTTGGGCAGGGAAGCTCGCTTGGGGTTGGGGTTGTCGTCCGTGGGCTCGCCCAGCTGCACATAGGGGCCGTAGGGGCCAATGCGCAGAAAGATCGGTTCCCCAGTATCGGGGTGCAGGCCCACTTTGTCAGGGCCTTCGACCTTCTGCTTGATGATGCGCTCAATCTGCTCGCTATCGAGGTCAGCGGGGGGCACATCGGCAGGAATAGAGGCTTTTACCGACTCTTCGCCAGTACCAATTTCGACATAGGGGCCATAGCGACCAATGCGGATTTTGGCATCGAGATCGTCGAGCAGCACCGTGCGGGCGGCGGTGGGGTCGATCTGAGTTTCGCGCTCTTGCACCAGGGTCTCCAAGCCCTGGTCACCGGAGTAAAACGCCTTCAGGTAAGGCAGCCATTCGACTTCGCCAGTGGAAATGTCGTCGAGGGTCTGCTCCATGCGGGCGGTAAAGTGCACATCCACCAGGTCGGGGAAGTTTTGCTCCAGCAGCTCGGTCACCGCGAAGGCCGTGAAGGTTGGGATCAGGCTGTTGTTGACCAGGTTGACGTAGCCGCGATCGATGATCGTGCTGATCACCGTAGCGTAGGTGCTAGGCCGGCCAATGCCTTCGCTCTCGAGCACTTTGACCAGGGTGGCCTCAGTGTAGCGGGCGGGGGGCTGGGTTTCATGACCGATCGCCTCCAAATCCGTACAGCTGAGGGCATCGCCCGTGGCTAGGGCAGGCAGCAGCACCTCTTGGTCTTCGATCGCCGCATCGGGGTCGTCAGAGCCTTCCACATAGGCCCGAAAGAAGCCGGGAAAGTCGATGCGCTTGCCCGTGGCACGAAAGAGGGCGTTTTCCACCTCAATGGAGGCGGTGATGTTGGTTTGGCGGGCCTCGGCCATCTGGCTGGCTACAGTGCGCTTCCAGATCAGGTCATAGAGGGAGGCCTCGCGGCCAGTAAGCCCCGTTTCCTTGGGGGTTCTAAAGGTGCTGCCAGCGGGGCGAATGGCCTCGTGGGCCTCCTGGGCACCCTTCGATTTGGTGGCGTACTGGCGGGGTTTGGGGCTGAGGTAGTCGGTGCCGTATTTGGTGGTGACGCAGGCGCGGGCGGCGGCGATCGCCTGCTCCGACAGGTGCACCGAGTCGGTACGCATGTAGGTGATGTACCCCTGTTCGTAAAGGTTTTGGGCCACCCGCATCGTGTCGCGGGCCGAGAGCCTGAGCTTGCGGTTGGCCTCCTGCTGGAGGGTCGAGGTGGTAAAGGGCGGGGCGGGCTTGCGGTTGTTGGGCCGCTCTTCCAGGTTGCTGACGGTCCATAGACCGGACTGGAGGCGGGTTTGCAGCTCGCGGGCCTGGGTTTCATCCAGCAGTACTACATCGCGGCCCTCGGCTACGCGACCGGTGGCTTCGTCAAAGTCGCTGCCGTTGGCCAGACGGGTGCCGCCCAGGGAGTAGAGCTTTGCCTCAAAGGCGTTCTTATCCTTGAGCAGGCTGGCCTTGAGATCCCAGTAGGAGCCTCGGCGGAAGGCGCGGCGTTCTTGCTCGCGCTTGACCACCACCTTGACCGCCACCGACTGCACCCGACCGGCGGACAGGCCACCGGCAATCTTCTTCCACAGCAGAGGCGAGAGGGTGTAGCCCACCAGGCGGTCAAGGATGCGGCGGGTCTCCTGGGCATGGACCAGCTGGCTATCGATGTCGCGGCAGTTGTTGAGGGAGGCCTGAATCGCCTCCTGGGTGATTTCGTGGAACACCATGCGCCGGGTCGGCACTTTGGGGTTGAGCACCTGGAGCAGGTGCCAGCTGATGCTTTCGCCCTCGCGGTCTTCGTCAGTGGCCAGCAGCAGTTCGTCGGCCTGCTTGAGGGCATCCTTGAGGGTTTTGACCACCTTTTTCTTGTCGCTGGGCACGATGTACAGCGGCGCAAAATCATCCTCAGGGTTCACCCCGAGCTGAGCCCACTTCTCGCCCTTGACGTTGGCAGGAATCTCGCTGGCCGATCGCGGCAAGTCGCGCACGTGCCCCATAGATGCCTCAACCCGGTACCCCGACGGCAGGTAGTTGCGAATCGTTTTAGCCTTAGTGGGTGACTCGACAATGACAAGGGTTGACATAGGTCTGCTGGCGCTTCGGTGGTAATCGTTAGCAATCGCGGGCGGGCTCGGTAACCTACAGCTTTATAGCGGCTTTTAGCAAACCTATCTATATAGTTTGCGGCGCAGGTGTGGTGGCCAGATGATCAACACTGTACTGCACACCTACCGAACTGCTGGTGTGTTTAGCCATGAAAACTTAATCATTGGCAGCCTTCAGCAGTGCTTAAGGTTGAGCGAATCAACCATAAGCTACATAAATAGATCATTCTGTTAGCTATCGTCCAGCCCTACTCAATTTGCGGCTTAGGGCAGCGCAAAGGAAAAGTTCTCTGGTCGGAGGGCTGCGATCGCGTTACCATCGGCCCAGGGCACGCCATCAATTCCCTTGCATGTTGAGTGGAATTGGGGCGACAGGCGATCGTCAACCTGAGGATGATCATTGAGTCTTAGCCCCTGGTCACCGTACGGTTGACCTGGTACGGTAAAAAATAATCTTGCGGGAAAAAGAACCCATGGATCTCGTCAACCTCGGGGCACAGCTCAACGCTGGCACTATCTGGCCAGAGGCCGTTCTGGTAGTCACGATCTTGGTGATTCTGGTCGGCGATCTGATCCAGGGTCGCTCCTCTTCCTCTTGGACCCCCTATGCGGCTATGGCCGGAGGACTGGGGGCCACCGCTGCCCTCGTGTTGCAGTGGTCGATGGTCAACCCCGTTGGCTTCTTAGGGGCCTTTAATGCCGATGATTTGAGCATCGTATTTCGCGGCATTATTGCCCTCTCAGCTGTGGTGACAGTGCCGATGGCGATTCGCTACGTCGAGCAGTCGGGCACCTCCCTAGCCGAATTTTTGGTGATTTTGCTCACCGCTACCCTGGGAGGCATGTTTCTCTCGGGGGCCAGCGAGCTGGTGATGATTTTTGTCGCCCTAGAGACCCTCAGTATTTCGTCGTACCTACTGACCGGCTACATGAAGCGCGACCCCCGCTCCAACGAGGCGGCGCTCAAGTATCTGCTGATCGGGGCGGCGAGTTCGGCGATTTTCCTCTACGGCTCGTCTCTGCTGTACGGCTTGTCCGGGGGAGAGACGCGGTTAGAGGCGATCGCCACCAGCATCGTCGGCGACGGCACTCAAGCCCCTATCGGCTTGGTGGTTGCTCTGGTGTTCGTGATTGCCGGTATTGCCTTCAAAATTGCCGCCGTTCCCTTCCACCAGTGGACTCCCGACGTTTACGAAGGCTCCCCAACCCCAGTGGTAGCTTTTCTGTCGGTGGGTTCCAAGACCGCTGGCTTCGCCCTCGCCATCCGTCTGCTGGTCACCGCTTTTCCCCTAGTGTCGGAGCAGTGGCACTTTGTCTTCACCGCCCTGGCAATTCTCAGCATGGTGCTAGGCAACGTGGTAGCCCTGGCTCAAACCAGTATGAAGCGTCTGCTGGCCTACTCCTCCATCGGCCAGGCTGGGTTTTTGATGATTGGTCTGGTGGTAGACACCGACGCAGGCTATGCCAGCATGCTCTACTACCTGCTGGTCTATCTATTTATGAACCTGGGCGGCTTCACCTGCGTGATCTTGTTCTCGTTGCGCACGGGCACTGACCAAATCAGTGAGTACGGCGGCCTATACCAAAAAGATCCTCTGCTCACCCTAGGTCTCAGCGTTTGCCTCCTCTCTCTTGGAGGCATTCCGCCCATGGCCGGGTTCTTTGGCAAAATCTACATCTTTTGGGCGGGTTGGCAGGCTGGAGCCTACGGTCTGGTGCTGGTAGGCCTGGTGACCAGCGTGATCTCCATCTACTACTACATCCGCGTTATCAAGATGATGGTGGTCAAAGAACCCCAGGAAATGTCTGATGCGGTGAAGAACTACCCCGCCATTCGCTGGGATCTTCCTGGTCTGCGTCCCATGCAGGTGAGTCTAATCTTGGCGGTAGTGGCAACGTCTCTGGCGGGTATTTTGTCGAACCCCTTGTTTACTATTGCCAACAATGCAGTTATTCAAACCCCCATGTTGCAGAGCCATGGTGCGCAGGTAGCTGTGAGCCCGATCGCTGATACTGCGCAGAACTAAGGGCTGAAGTGTAGGGTCAAGGGTTCAAGGTGTAGAGCACATCCTTGAACCCTTAGCCGATGCAAAAAAGTTGACTAAGTATCTGGTTGATTGCCGCCCTGTTCAAGGCAGGGCGGCAATTGCTTAAGGTAAGCCAGGTAAAGTCCGGGTTAGGACAGCCCCAAAAGATTCGAATTCAAGCCTCTTGGGCATTTTTTCGCTCTTCTATTCCCATTCTTTTGCTTTTGTTGTTCTCTCCACTACGCAGCCCAATCTGGTCAAATGGATCAGGTTAGACTCGTGGAGCTAGCTTCTGTAGGCATCACCGAATTGAGCTGAGGCTTTGGTTGGTGCGCCTCAGGATAGGCGGCGAGGGGCAGCAGCAGCCGGCTGTGGGTGCGACCATCGTCAAGGATCGAAAAGCTAATTTCACCCCCCAGCTGAGCGATCAGCAGTTTGCAGATGGCCAAGTGCAGCCCTGGCGGACCGTCTAAAGCCGAGGGGGCCAGCACATCGGCGGGATGGCTCTGGCTGAGTTCTTCGAGCAGGCGCGGTGAGCACTGGCCGTCATCGGTGACCGAGAGCTCGAGCCAGTCGAGGTTGAGCACCCGGCACCAGAGATCAATGCGTCCTCCCACCGGGGAGCGGTTGCAGGCGGCCACCATCACCTCATAGAGAATTAGCTCTAGCTTGAGCATGTCGCCGCCCAGCACGACGTTGCTCTCGTTGTGCACCTTAGACCAGAGCTGACGGGTCTCTAGAATCGGGTTGACTCGATCGATCAGGCGGTTAAGCAAGCTAATTAATGGCATGGTCTGGTGCTGTTGGTGCAGCTGCCAGCGCTCGCCTACTAGAATGGTTTCGGCGTTTTCCATCACGGCGGTAAGCTGATCGTGGAGCAGCTGAAGCTCACCCGCGATCGCTGAGTCTTTGGCCTGAAGATGGGCTAAATTTTGAGCCGTCTGCCCCAGCACTCGGTAGAGATCCTCCAAGCGGTGGTGTTTGTACCAATTGAGATTTTCGAGATCCTGGCGCTGCTGAGTCAGCATTGCCGTCATGGCCAGGTGCCGACGTGACCAGGCCAGCTGACTAGTGAGCAGCTTAAAGATGGTGAGGTGGTGGTTGGCCCACTGCCGATGAGCGGGCGATACGGCGACTACTACGCCCGTAACCACATGGGACGGAGCCGTTCTCAAGGCGGTAATGAGCAGGCGGCTGCCTAGAGGCGCAATAAACCAGTCGGTCGTTTCGGTGGGCAGCTCATTGACCGTCAGGGGCAGCATGCCATCGGTCTGAAGCGCCCAATTGATCACAGCGTCAGAGCCCACCGGAATTGGATGGTTGCTCTTAACGCTGACGCTGGTATCTTGGCTAACAAATTGAGTGACGGCAGCGGTAGGGCTACCAGGCGGCCAGCTGAGCAGCAGCACTGCCGATCCGTGCAGCAGCTGCATGACGTGCTGGAGAGTAGTTTGCTCAAGCTGATCGGGGTGCAGCCCTTTGTGCAGCGCCTGCAAGCCCCACTGAATTGATTCGTAAATGTGCTGTTGCTGGTCGAGCTGGCGCTGGAGCTGCCACTGGTGCAAAATCACGCCGATTTGTCGGGCTACGGCCTCAAACAAGGACTGCTCAGTAGTGGTCCACTGGCGGCTAATGGTGTCGCAGATTAGCACCATGCCCTCGGGGGCGTTGCCCGGGGCCACGTTGCCCGCCAGCACCGCCTGGGCACCCAGCTCCAGCAGGGAGGGTCGCCAGGCCATGAGCTTGAGATCGTGGGAGAGGTTATCAATGCTGATAGCCGAGGAGCTGCGCTCGAGCATTTCCCAGTCGATATCGTCGAGACAGGGCCACAGCATCGGCACCCCCCGAGGGCGGTTGGCCTGGCTCTGAAAGCAGAGATCGTAGCCGTTGCGATCGGGGTTAAACAGCAGCACAAAAAACTGCTGAATGCTCAGCCGGTCCTGCAGCACCTCAAAGCAGGTCTGCAGGGTGTGGTGCCAATCAACATCACCATGGATGCCCTGGATAACGCCGGTGGTGAGATGCTGATCGAGCTCAGTTTGGCGCACGGTTTCTCTGGCGGTGGCGGCGGGTAGCGCCACGGTAAGTAATTGCGCCGCGCCAATCAAAAACTGCTTTTCGGGCTCCTTCCAAATGCGAGGGGTGGTGCCCTCTACCGAGACAAAGCCCATCAGGTCACCCTGGCGGCTAATGGGAGCAATCATTAGAGATTCGGCCTTGAGCTGCTGCATCAGGCGATCGGAGATGATGGTTTTGAGGGCACCCCGGCTCTCGCCCACCACCACGAGCTGCTGGTTACAGAGGGCTTGGTAGAGACCGCGCACCTCATCGACGGCAATGTGCAGCGATCGCTCGTCTTCGAGCGATGTAGGGCGGGGCGCTAGCCCGGGCGTGCGCTGCCAAAAGTAGTTGCCCTTGGGCTCAAACCAAAAAACGCGAGTCCGCTGGGGCGCAACAAACCGCTGGGTTTCGCGCACCACCTCCTTGAGCTGGCTATCGATATCAGGCAAACTGCCCAAGCGGCCAATTAGAGCCAGTAGAGGTTGCTCAAGGCGTTTGGTCTGCTGCCGCTGCTGCTCAGACTCAAACTGGTGCAGCGCCTCAGCCAGTTCCCCCATAACAATGGCTAGGTAGGAGCGTTCCCCTAGGGAGGCACTCTTGCCCCAGTCGGGAGACGCCAGCACTAGCAGGCCAAAGCAAACATCCTGACGCTTGATGGGGAAGATGATGGCGCTTTGCAGGGCCATCTGCTTGGCGATCGTGCCCCACTCCCCGGCGCGAATTTCGTTTTGTAGGTCGGCCACAATTAGGGGGCGCTGCTGCACCACCACCTGCTCCATCACATCTCCTGGAGTGAGATTGATCATGGTGCGAATCGCTCGCATCGGTCGGGGACTGTGGCATCCCTTGGTGACCAGGCGGTGGTTAACGCGATCGTACAGACCTACCCAGGCCACTTCAAAATCCATCTCCTGGCGCACATGGTCGAGGGCCAGGGTCACCGCTTCCTCGGCGGTGGTGCTGCCCCGCAGCGATTTGAGAATGCGCGACAGGGCCATAATTTGATGGTCATGCCGGTCAGAGGAAGAATCGTGGGGTTGGGATTGCGCCATGGGCGTCAACAATCTCCTCGGTTGCAGGAAAGGGGGTTAGAAACAGATATCTGGCCCACCAGGCCGATCCCTAGATGCCCAGGGAGCTAACCGAGTCGCCGGGCTACCCCTCGGCCAGGATACTGGCTGGAGCCATAACCTGCCGAGTGCAGTGACTTAATCTCTGTAGACTCCACCCAGATCTGCCAATTAGTCTTAGCGGCCGTCCAGGGCTGCTTTAATGGGGAAAGCCAACCACAGACGACGCGGTGCTGCTAACCCAAAGACCGTTGACCATGTGCTCCTGGCGTGCTCTGTAATGCGCAGGTTGTGGGCATCACCAGATCTCACCCCTAGCCAGAATATTAGTCTACCCGCCCTCTATTTGCATACACCACTGCCGTTTGTGAAAGATCCCTACCGTCAGCTTGTGCGTCCTCTGTTGTTTCACGGGGTGACGCTTGACCCAGAGTTTTTGCACCACCGCACCATGGA
The DNA here is from genome assembly GCF_014696135.1 of Nodosilinea sp. FACHB-141. Classification (NCBI taxonomy): domain Bacteria; kingdom Bacillati; phylum Cyanobacteriota; class Cyanophyceae; order Nodosilineales; family Nodosilineaceae; genus Nodosilinea; species Nodosilinea sp. FACHB-141. The sequence goes on from NZ_JACJPP010000007.1 coordinate 273,244, forward strand.
TTTGCTCAGCTGGTTAGGGCACCCGGGAGAGGGAGCAGTGGTGGCCCAACTCCGGCCCTGGCTACGGCAGCAGTTTTGCCTCACTGACCCGCGCCTGGCCCAGACCTGCTGGGGTCTGAACTTTGCCAACCCCTTGGGTCTGGCAGCGGGCTTTGATAAAGATGGTTTGGCGGCGCGAGCCTGGTCTCAGCTCGGCTTTGGCTTGGTCGAACTGGGCACCGTCACCCGCCATCCCCAGCCGGGCAACCCCCAGCCCCGCCTGTTTCGTCTAGTGAAGGATGAGGCGGTGCTCAACCGCATGGGCTTCAATAACAAAGGGGCAGCGGCTCTATCCGATCGCCTCGGATCCTACTGGAGCACCCAGCGGCCTACAATCCCGATCGGCATCAACCTGGGTAAGTCGAAGGTAACTGAGCTGGCCGATGCCGCTGAAGACTATCGGTTTAGCTTCCGACAGCTCTACCCCTACGGCGACTATTTTGTGGTGAATGTGTCGTCGCCCAATACGCCAGGGCTCAGGTCGCTCCAGGCCGCCGACCAGCTTGGCCCTATTTTGGCGGCGCTACAGGAGGATAACAGCGATCGCAAACCTCTGCTCGTCAAAATTGCCCCTGACCTGGCCTGGCCCGATATTGATGCCGTTGTCGAGCTGGCCCAAGCCTACGGATTGGCGGGAATTATCGCCACCAACACCACGATCGCAAAGGAGAGCCTCAAAACCAAGACCCTGCTACAGACCGGTAACGCCGTTGTAGACGAGGCGGGAGGGATTAGCGGCGCTCCACTGCGATCGCGATCGACCGAGGTGATTCGCTATATCTACCAGCGCACCGAGGGCACTCTGCCGATTGTGGGGGTAGGGGGGATTTTTACCGCCGCCGATGCCTGGGAGAAAATCACCGCTGGGGCTACGCTGCTTCAGGTTTATACCGGCTGGATCTACGAAGGACCCTGGATGGTGCGGCGGGTTTTAGCAGGACTGTTGGCTAAATTAGAGGAGCATCAGCTGTCTAACATCGCCGACGCTGTAGGGTTGAGCCACAGGTCATAGAGCATTGAGCTGGATGTCGGTGCGCCCTACATAAGTTCTTGAAAGTTTAGATGTGTCATAGCTTGCCCTGGCTTTTGATGCGCAGGTAGCTTTCGACCAGCGGGTCTGAAATTTGGTGGGCTGGGGCGTCGAGCACTAGCACCCCGCGCCGTTTTAGGCGAGCGAACGCGGCCTCGCGCTGGCTGAGCAAATCTAACGCAACGGCCCGCTGGTAGGCGGCATCGACCTCGGTGGTGGACTGGTGGGCCTGGCGATCGATCGCCGGATCCCGCAGCGTAATACAGAAGGGCAGGTGACGCGGGCGCAGCCGGGCCAGGGCCGAGAGCAGTTCGGCGCTGGCGGTTTCATCCACAATGTCGGTGATCAGCACCACCAGGGAGCGGCGGTGCTGCTGCTGGGCGGCGTGGGTGGCGGCAGCCAGATAGTCAGATTCTTCGAGCACGGGCTGAATGGGGGTGAGGCGATCGATCATCTGCTGAAAGTTGGCTCGCCCGCCCTTGGGAGGGAGCCAAGTGTGCAGGGTGCGATCGAATATGCCCAGACCGACGCGATCGCCCCGGCTCACCCCCGCCAGCGCCAGCGATAGTGCCGCATTCATGCCCCAGTCGAAGCGGTTGAGTCCTTGCACCTGGGCGGTCATCAAGCGACCGCGATCTAAAAGGATTAATAACGTTTGCTCGCGCTCTGGCTCTAGTACCCGCACTAGAGGTTGGCTGAGGCGGGCGGTGGCCTTCCAGTCGATGAAACGGGGGTCGTCGCCGGTGCCATACTCGCGTAGCTCAGCAAACTCGGTGCCCACACCCATGCGCCGCTTTTGTTTAAGGGTGCCGGTGGATTGCAGGGCCAGTTTGACGGAAAGCTGGTTGAGGCCGATTAGATCGGGATAGACGGCGACAGTTTCGGTAGCGGGTATCGTCCAGTCTGCCCAGGCCAGGCCTAAGGGACTGCGCTGCTGGATTTGCAGGTCGCCCCAAGGATATTTGCCCCGCTGCTTGGGGTTGACGGTAAAGGTGAGCGTTTCGGGTTCCCGGCCGCTGAGGTGAATCGCCAGAGGCATGGTGGTGCCGTCAAAGGCGGTGGGGTAGTTATCGAACAGACGCAGGCGCACAGGAGTAGAAGATTCCCCATGTAAAGAAATAGGGTTATCGCGTCCGATCGATAGGCGGTGGAGCGGATCCCGTTTGATTGTGGCAAGACGAGATTTGACTCGGAACCCATCCCAAAACATCACGGCTATGACTGCGACATTGAACAACAGCAGGGCGAGCAGGGCCACGATAAGCCGGTTGGGACTGTCAAAAAAATTGGTGAGCAGGGTGACGACGAGCCCACCCCCCAGCAGTAATCCGTAGGTGCGCCCGGTGGGGATGATTGCCATTAGCGAGGCACCGCTACGCTGTCGAGTACGCCCTGAATGACGCGATCGCAGGTTAACCCATCCAGTTGCGCCTCGGCCTCCAGCATCAATCGGTGGCGCAGCAAGGGCATGGCCACGGCCTTGACGTTGTCGGGGGTGACAAATTCTTGCCCGTTGATCCAGGCGTGAGCTTTGCTAGCGGCCAGCCACTGCACGGTGGATCGGGGGGAGGTGCCCAGCTCTAGGTCGGCGTGCTGGCGGGTTTTGTGAGCTAGGGCCAGCAGGTAGTCGAGGATATTTTCCTGAACGGTCATGGCTTTGACGGCCTGACGAGCGGCGAGAATGTGGTTGGCGGCGGCGATCGGTTTAAGCTGGCCAATATCCAGCCGTTTGGCCTCAAACCCGGACTGGGCATTGAGCAGCATTTGCTTTTCTGCCGCTGGGGCCGGATAGCCGACCACGAGCTTGAAGAGGAAGCGATCGAGCTGGGCCTCGGGCAAGGGATAGGTGCCCTCGAACTCCAGCGGGTTCTGGGTAGCCACTACCCAAAACAGGTCGGGTAAAGGATGGCTGGTGCCATCTAGCGTCACCTGCTGTTCTTCCATGGCTTCGAGCAGGGCCGATTGGGTTTTGGGCGGGGTGCGGTTGATTTCGTCCGCCAAAAGAACCTGGGTGAACACCGGGCCTTTTTTGAGGGTAAAGGTGCGGCTGGTGAGATCAAAGACGTTGGTGCCCGAGATATCCGACGGCAGAATGTCAGGGGTGAGCTGAATGCGGCCAAAGTCGGCTTGGATCAACCGCGACAGGGCGCGCACCATCAGGGTTTTGCCGGTGCCGGGTACTCCTTCGAGAATGACGTGCCCCCCCGCCAGCAGGGCCACCAACAGCTCCTGCACCAGGGGTTCTTGCCCGACCACCACGCCGCTGAGGGTTTTGCCGATGCGTGCGATCGCCCCCTGGAGATCATTCTGTCGATCAGTTTGGCGCTCGGTCATGGCCCGCTGGTGTCTCCTGTGGTGTTGCCGGGGTAATGAAGGGATTGTAACCGCTTGAGCCAGTCGCGCAGCTGACTTTCGCCTTTGAGGGTAGGGGGATTCAGAATTGCCGCCAAGTCAGTGGCGGGTAGGTTCGTCTGGGCATTCCAGGCGGCTTGCAGTTGATCTACCGGCAGCAGCGTATTGCCCAGCCCCAGCGATTTCTGCAGGCGAATGCGCTCAGCCTGGCTCAGGGTCTGCACCACAAAGTCGCGGCTGCCTGCCTTGTGCAATACCCCAGCCAAGGCGTGAATGTAGGCTCGGCTGTTGTCTACTTGTAGCGCGGGCAGGGTTTGCCGCTGACCCAGTCTGCGGTTGAGGGCCAGCAGCGCCAGCAGCGTTACCGCCAGGGCTTGAAGCACCACAATGGCCAGAGGTGTGCGTGCCAGGTAGTTGAGCCAGCTTGCGTCGTCGCTGCCGACCTCGGTGGCGATCGCCTCCTCATCTCGGTACCCATGCAGATACTCATCGATCCATACCCGCCCGCCCGCGCTGGTTACCAGCTCTGTCAATAGGGCAAAATTTCCCGGCTGGTTGGCGTAGGCGTTGGCGGCTAGGTGGGGCGTGGCCACCATCGTCACCTGCCCCGAGGCTAAGGCCTGCTGCCAGACCACCGCCCCAAACTCGTCTTCGAGGCCAACGCCCAGCTTTGGCCCTTGGCTGTAGCGGCGTCGAGTGTCAACCTTTACCGGGCCGGCTTCGCTGGTCAGGGTTTGGGAGAAGGGGGCTGCCGTCGCTGGCACTTTAATGCCCAGCACCACCAGCCGATGACCGGCTTCTATCCAGTCGGGCATCCAGGGCAGCAGGGCCGATAGACCTGGCTCGTCGATAAACCCCGGCAGCACCACTACCAGGGTTTCGGGGATGGCTGCCCGATTTTGAATTAGGGTAACTGAGGATTCCTCGGCCTCGCCGAGCTGCTGGAGCAAATCGTCTACTGGGCGCTGCCAGCGCTGCACGGTGATGCCCTGCTGCTCTAGGGAGCTGTACCAGGTGCTATAGCCTGCCGGACCTCGGTGCCAGGTCGAGCCACTATCTGAATGGCTGGTGGCGGGAGCGCTAACTAGCGTTAGCCCCAGCAGCAGCGCCAGGCTCAGCGATGCCAAAATCCACCTGCGGCGGTTGAGGGGGAGCGGTCGCGTCACGATTGGGCGATCTCCTGGTAGGCGCGGCGGCAGCGCTGGTAGGTTTCCTCTGTTGCCAGGGCCTCGCCGTAGGTAATGCGCTCGTGGGTGCGAATCAGCAGCTCATAGGGGCGGCTGGGGTCAGCAGCGATGCAGTCGAGGTATTCGCCATCGGTGCGGCTAGCTCGGTAAAGCACTCGCTCAGTGTCGTTGAGCCGCGCTAAACCCGCCATGTAAAGGGCCTGGCAGGCTCCAGCGTAGTTGCCCTGCTGGGCCAGCCGCTGGGCCTCACGCCACCAATGGGCCGCCTGTTTGAGAGCGGCCTCGGTGGGGGTTGAGAACTGGGTCGCGCTTGATTTAACCCGCCGCTGCCGGTATTCGAGATAGGCCAGAATGGCGCGGTAGAGCAGCCAGCCTATCCAGAGGGCCAGGGCTGCGATCGCCAGCCAAAACAGCCCCTCGGCGAGTGGGCCGAGCCAGCCCCAATTAGGCACATCGGGTTGGTCAATATCGACCTGAGAAAACTGGTACTCAAACCATTCCCCCACGTTTTGTCCTCCCTGGCGAATTTGCCAGGCAAGAGAATCGGTGCGGTGGGTCAGGTCGGCCATTGCAGGGGAGAAGTCAAAGCTGGCCCCATTATGGCCCAGAAGCCCCGGTGAATCACCAGCTGGTCCTTCAATATCAATATTTTAGAGCGCAGCTGCCCCGCTAGTGCAAAACACGCTGTCGGGTGAATCGGCCTGACTTGCCACTGTGCTAACGGCGGTGAACTCTGCCGTTGTTAGCAGGGCTTCGACCTGGGCGACCTCATAGGCGGTAAATCCGTGCTGGGTTAGCCCCTGGTCTTCTAAGTAGGCCTTTGACGCATAGCCAATCACCAAGCGACCGCCGGGCTTGAGCACGCGCCGACACTCGGCCAGTACCTGGGGCGCGTTGGCCCAAAAATATAGGGTGTTGACAGTGCAAACCTGGCTGAACTGCTGATCGGCAAAGGGTAATGCCTCGGCACTGGCCTGGTGAAGTTCGACTAGATCTTGGTTAATTGGACCTTGAAAGCGCCGCTCACAGAGCCGCATAGCGTCGGGCGATCGCTCCACCCCCACCACCTGAGATGGTTTGCCTGTCGCTACCAGTTTGTGGACGAGGTCACCACCGCCAAACCCGATTTCGAGAATGCGATCGCCTCGCTGAAGCTGTAAAGCCTCTAGAACTAAGTCGTTGAGAGCAGCATTGCGGCGATTGAGAAACTTCAGCAAGAGCCGCCCAAACCACCCTGAGGGATCGCCCAACTGCTGGGCCAAAAATGACTTGAAGGAATTAATCCCCATAGTTTTGCTCCAGATAGAGGCGTGAAACGGTTCTGTCGCCAGTCGTTAGATTTTTGATTAGAACAACACCGGCAAAGATTTAACCCCATGGACTTCGACAGAGGGAATAAACTCCAGTTCTCTGTTAGGCACAATGCGAAGATTGGGCAGCCGTTCTAGCACAGCGCTTAAAACAATTTTGGCCTCTAATCTAGCCAGCGGCGCACCCAAACAAAAATGAATGCCATTGCCAAAGGCCAAGTGAGGATTGGGATCGCGATCGACTACAAACGCGTCGGCGTGCTCAAACCGAGCCTCGTCGCGATTGGCCGCACCCATCCAAACGGTGACCATTTCCCCGGCTGGAATAGTCTGCCCTTGGAGCTGAGTTTCGACCTGAGTGAACCGTGCCATAGCCTGTACTGGCGATCGATAGCGCAAGACCTCTTCGATTGCCAGCGGCAGCAGTTGAGGATCTTGTTTGAGCTGTGTGAAAGCCTCTGGATAATCGTTAAAGCAGAGCATGGCGTTTCCCAAGAGATTGGTGGTGGTCTCGTTGCCGCCCACAAGCAGCACGATGCAAAAATCCACGAGTTCTTGGGCTGAGAGGGTCTCGCCTGCTTCGTGGGCCGCAATTAAATCGCTAATCAGGTCTTGACTGGGATTCTTGCGGCGCTCGGCTAGCAGGTGCCGAAAGTAGTCAGCCATGGCGGTTAATGCGGCCTTGTCGTAGACCACAATGCCGTCTGACCAGCGTTTGAAATCGCCGCGATCGCTTACCGGTACGCCCAAAATTTCAGCAATCACAATCACCGGCAGTGGAATCGCTAAATCGTGCATAAAATCCATCTCACCTTGATGCTGAACCCCGTCAAGCAACTCATGAGTAATTTGCTTGATCCGGGGAGCTAGGGACTCTACTCGTCGGGCGGTGAAAACTTGGGCTACGAGCGATCGCAGCGCTCTATGCTTCGGTGGGTCGGTGAAATTTAGGCTTTCAGTCAAATCGGTTTGCTCGGGCGGCTGCGGGATTTTAGATGAAAACGTTTTCCAGTCAGAAAAGACTTGCTTAACATCGGCGTAGCGAAACACCATCCAGCTTTGGTGCGCTGGGTCGTAAAAGACCGGCCTGTCGCGGCGCATCTCGGCATACCACGCAAACGGATTGCGAAAAAGTTCAGAATTTTGCACGATACATCTCCTAATATCTAAAAATTTGCAAGGCAAAGCGGGCCAGCTAGAGGTGGCTAAAGCGCTCAGCGCTTTTGAGGCAACTTGTCGGGTTGATACTTAAAAACTAAGAGGCAGAAAACCAGCTGATGCCGGTAGTTATGGCAACGGCTGTTGCAGCGCCATACAGCGTGATGCCAATGAGTGAAAAGACTAAAAGTTGCCGGGGTGAAATGCCCGTAAGCGGACCAACAATAGCAACTGTCCAACTTCCTAAAAGCGGAGTCATGGGGATGAGAAACCAGACACCGTAGCGCTTAAAAGCTTGTCTAACGCGCTGCCCACCGCGTTTCTCAAGGTGCAGTAGCCAAGCGCGCGGTTGAGGAATCTGCATGAGGCGATCGTAGCCCCACAGCATCAGTGGAATAGGCAAAAAATTGCCCAGCACTCCCCAAAATACTGCTGAAACTGTGTCTAACCCCAGAGCCATGCCTGCCGCGACGGCCGCATAAACCTCAGCGTAGGGAAAGAACCCCACTGACCAGGTCGTCAGCGCTTTAGTGATGTACTCTGCTATTGACATGGTGGTGTTTCGAGCTGGGATGGTAAGGGGTTAGATCGCTAGGACTGATAAAAACGGCAGGTTTGCTCCTCGGCAGGTTGCGGTAGGCATTGTAAACCCTTGTCTTGACCGAAGGTGGAATGGCAAACCGCACCTTGCCGAGACGAGCAGTTAGTTTAGTGCAGCCGTTCAGAGGTAAGCAATCGTACCTCTCTAACTGCCTTGAACCAGGCAAAGCCCAGCAAGATCGAGTACCCAGAAAATAGGAATGCCGCGTAGCGTCCAGCAGTTTTGGGCTGCATGTTGCTCATCAGTTCGGCAAAGCCAGCCAAAATGGGAATTTCCCCTAGCATGCCAGGCAGCGCGAGGCAGATTGCGCCCTGTAACCAGTCTTTGGTTTCAATGCGCCGCCATCGCATCAGCCCGACAAAGACCAGCGTATACAGTGCGCCAGTGCTAGCAACGTTAAGCCAATATTCCATCACCGATCGCTCAAAGAAAATCGAGCCCACCTGCCGGTAGGCCATGGTGGCCGCTGCCCAAATGCTAAATCCAACCAACACGAGGCTCAAACGATCTCTTGTGTTCATGGTGGTTACCTATGAAACGATGTTAACGTAATAGCAGTTACGTTAATGATAAATGTAATAACTATTACGCTAACTGTCAACATGAGTCGACCGACTGAACCTCAAAAGAAAGCTGAGTTGCTCGAAAAATGCCTGGAGGTAGCCATTGAGACGGGTGCGCTAGACGCTAGCATTAACGCGATCGCCAAACGCATCGGCACCAGCGGGCGCATGCTGGTCTACCACTTTGGCTCGAAGCAAGAGCTAGAGCGCCAGGTAATCGCCCGGCTGGAGGTGCGTCTGCGCGCACAGCTACAGTCGCTGCAAAGCACAGCTGTCGCCGATGCCGATACCGTTGCCGAGTCTCTGCTGGCGATGTGGCAGCAATTTACCACCCCAGCGATGCAGGGCTGGCTGAAGCTGACGATGGATCTCAACCTGCGGGCCATGCAGGGAGATGCCGAAACTCAGCAGTTTTTGGAGCGTGAAACCCAGCAGTGGATTGAATCACTGACGGTGCTGATAGGCGATGAAGCGGTGGCGCGATCGCTGTTTCACCTATTTCAGGGGGCCACCCTCGACTTTTTGACTACCGGCAACGCCCAGCGCGGCGAGCAGAGCATAAAGGCATTTTTGGATGGCATGCGATTCTCCTTTGGAGAGGCTGCGCCAACACCCTCCAGAGCCCCAAACAACGCCTAACCCTGCTCCTGATCCAAGTCGATTTTGAGGGTGAGCCGCAGGGGCAAAAACAGCTGCCAACGGATGGCGATCGCACGGATGCCAAAAATTACCCCCATCGCAACCAATCGACAGAAGGGAGACGGCATCAGGTGCAGCAGCGCCACGTAGAGCATGCCGCCCAGCACAATCGGCGTCGCATACAGCTCCCGCGACAGCAGCAGTGTCGGCCGATGGGTCACCACATCGCGAATAATGCCCCCGGCAATGCTGGTAATCAGACCCATCACCACCGCCACCGCCGCCGAATGCCCAAAGGCTAGGGTTTTGTCGATCGCCTGCACCGCAAACAGAGCCACGCCCATGGCATCTAAATACGACAGCAGGCGCAGTGGCAGTTTAAGAATGAAGCGAATGCCTATAAATGCGGCAAACGACGCCCCCATGGCCACCCAAAAAGCCGTCAAATCCTCTAGCCAAAACACTGGCACATCGAGAATCACATCCCGCAGGGTGCCGCCGCCGATCGCCGTCAGCAGCCCCACCACCACAATGCTGAAGATATCGAGGCGCTGCCGGGCCGCCGACAGCACCCCAGAGATAGCAAACACCGCCACCCCCGCCTGGGCTAGAACATATTCCATGGGATTCTCCAACGCGGGAGCTTCTCGCTTAAAGAGAAGCTCTGCTGATTATCCCCTACTGCCCCGGTCGGGCTCGGCCCCAAGAGAATGGTGAATGAAAAGCCGCCCAGCGGCGATCGCCTCCTCGCTGCTAGGGTAAGTTTCGCCGTCATTGAGCACAGCCATCTCTGGGTTAATCACCCAGCAGCGGTAGCCCCAACCCTGGTGATAAGTCACCCCAGCCACCCAGCCAGGGAATACCGAAACATGAATCAAACGACTGTTATCCATCGGTATTGGCCCCTTCAGCCTGTCATTCGACGCCTATGAAACCCCGGCCTGTGCGCTCCGCTAAGCGAAACCCACGCGTCAGTCCAACCGCTGACTTATCTATCAGGGGCGGCTCAATTTGGTTCAAGTGTACTATACTAATTAAACGAAGACAACGGACTTACAGCCAAAGTCATGACCCCACTTCGTTGCAGCGTTTTTCCCCTGAGGGTGACTACCCTTCTAGGCTGAAGTGGGGTTTACTAAGGTCATCTTCCCGGCCTCGCTCCAGGCCCACTCCATTCCGCTAACCCGATTCACCCCCAGGCAGCTATGGCATCTAAAAACAACGCAGGTTCCGAAAAGCAAAAGGCCCTGACCATGGTGCTCAGCCAGATTGAGCGCAACTTTGGCAAAGGGGCCATCATGCGCTTGGGAGAAGCCAGCCGCATGACGGTCGAAACCATCCCGACGGGAGCGCTAACGCTGGATTTGGCTCTAGGGGGCGGCCTGCCCAAGGGCCGAGTGATTGAAATCTATGGCCCAGAAAGCTCTGGTAAAACCACCGTCGCTCTTCATGCCCTGGCAGAGGTGCAAAAAAACGGCGGCGTAGCGGCTTTTGTAGACGCTGAGCATGCCCTCGACCCCGTCTATGCCAGGGCTTTGGGAGTCAATATTGACGAGCTATTAATCTCTCAGCCTGACACGGGCGAAATGGGCTTGGAAATAGTCGATCAGCTGGTGCGCTCTGCCGCTGTCGATGTAGTGGTGGTTGACTCGGTAGCAGCCCTGGTGCCCCGCGCCGAAATCGAGGGTGAAATGGGCGATGCCCACGTGGGCTTGCAGGCCCGCCTGATGAGCCAGGCGCTACGCAAAATTACCGGCAGCATTGGCAAGTCGCAGTGCACTGTGATCTTCTTGAACCAGCTGCGGCAGAAAATCGGCATCTCCTACGGCAACCCAGAGGTTACTACGGGTGGTAATGCGCTCAAATTCTACGCCTCAGTGCGCCTTGACATTCGCCGCATTCAGACCCTCAAAAAGGGCACCGAAGAGTACGGCATTCGCGCCAAGGTCAAGGTGGCTAAGAATAAGGTGGCGCCCCCCTTCCGCATTGCCGAATTTGACATTCTCTTTGGCCAGGGGATTTCGACCATGGGCTGCCTGGTCGATTTGGCCGAGCAAACCGGTGTGATTGTCCGCAAGGGGGCCTGGTATAGCTACGGTGGCGACAACGTCGGCCAGGGCCGCGACAACACAGTGCAGCGCTTGATCGAAGACGCCGACTTCGCCGCCAAGGTGGAGGCCGAGGTGCGTGAAAAGCTGGCCATCAACGGTGCCCCTGTCACGGTCGAAGAGCCCGAGGACGATACCGAAGCCCCTGATGACGCTGCTGAAGCCCTACTTGAGGATGAATAAAGCTGTGGCCAGCGGTGGTTGTTTAGCCACTGGCTCTCACTGAGGGTAGTGACGCTTGAGCACCGCTCGGGGGAGTATGGGGCTACGATTACTACGTTTTCCCTATGGATGCTCCCTCCAATCGCGCTAACTCGGGCACGGGCCTGGCTATTGCCACTGCGATCGCGATCGCAGCTGCGGTGGTGTTTAACACCCTCTTCAACCGCTTCCCGCCTGGGGGGCAAAACGTGGGTCAAATCGCCAACACGGTTTTGGAGGGGGTGCTGATCACTCCAGCCAACTACGCCTTTGCCATCTGGGGAATTATTTACCTGGGCTTATTTGCCTACGCGATCTATCAGTTTCACCCTGAGCGGCGACGGGAGCCTCAGCTTCAGCAAGTCAATAAGCTGCTAATTGTGGCCTGTGTGGTCCAGACGATCTGGATTGTGCTGTTTTCTCTCCAGCAGTTTGGCTGGTCCATTCTGGCCATGCTGGGCATTTTGGTTCCCCTGATTGGCATTTATCTGACGCTGAATATTGGTCTAGATGGTCAGCGACCAGCGTTGGGCCATCGTGTTTCTCGCCGCCGTCGCTGGATGGCGCACATTCCCTTTAGTCTCTATCTGGGTTGGATTGCGGTGGCCACCATCGTCAACGTGGCCTCAGCCCTCTACGCGTCAAGCTGGAGCGGTTGGGGCATTTCGTCGGTGACCTGGACGGTGGCCATGATTGTGGTGGCTGCCATTGTGGCCGAAGTGGTGATCTATCAGCGCGGCGACATCGCCTTTACCCTAGTGTTCGTCTGGGCGTTGGTAGCGATCGCCGTGCGCCAGAGCGATATTCCCGCCATTCGCTGGATGGCGCTGATCGCGGCGGGAGTGCTGGTGTTTTGGCTGGCTCTGGTAAAACGGGGCTGGCCGAAGCGATCACAGGAGTAGCTAGCCGCCATCGCTAACGGAACCGCCTATTCCTCTAGGCTCAACCCGAAGTCAAACCCAGTGGAATAATGGGAGGGTAGCGTTTTTCGCTACAGACCTTTTAACCGCCTTCCCATGACCCCTGAATCCGACTCAATGCAGCCCTGGCTTTCGCTCAAGCGGCTTTTTCTGATAATTGTGACCGCCCTGGTGGGGCTGGTAGTGGTGCAATCGCTGCTGAGTAGCTGGAATGAACCCCAGGTGGCAAGCCAGCTCCAGCTGTATCAAACCGACCTGCTACTAGAGGGCAGTGCCTGGAAGGGAGAGGGGTTGCCCGAAGATCAGTGGCCGGTAATCCGCGAGGGCCTGCTGGGCAAAGACCCTGTAGACAACGCCAAAAAGCAGTATGAGGAGGTGCGGGAGGGAGCCGTTGAGGGCATGGATCGCTGGCGATCCCAAACTGCCCCCACCGATTCCCTCGCCGATGGCACTAACGCGGGCAAGCCCTTGGCCCGGCGACTGCAAAGCGCCTTTGACCAGCAGCAGGCGCTCATTCATCGCCTCGACCTGCGACTGGGCTTGATGGATGCCTACCAGGGCCAGCCCGAGGCCGCCCTGAAGCGTTGGCAACAGGTGCGCGACAGCGACACCGCCCCTGCCCCGGTGGTGCGCACTGCTGATACCCTGATTCGCCTCTGGCAAGACGGTGACGTGCTCCCCGAGGATGAGGCTTGGCTAGAGCAGGCGCTCAACGGCTGGTTTGAGTACCGCGCCCTCGACCAGCTCTACGGGGCGGAAGGTCGAGAGGGCGATCGTACCCAGCTCCAAACCCAGGAGCAAGAGACCGCCCAGGCCAAATTGGTCAAACTGGCTCTGGTGGGCGCATTGCCGACCTTCGGGGCGATTGTAGGCATCGGGCTGATCATTTGGCTGGTGGCCCAGCGAGTGCTGCGGGGCAGCCAGTCGGTGCTGCGCCAAAACGCCGACCGTGGCTGGGAAATTCCCTGGACGGGCGAAATTGTTTGGCAGGTGCTGATCGTCGGCTTTTTCTTTGTCGGTCAGATCTTGCTGCCGTTGGTATTGGGCGGGTTGGGCTTTAGCAGCGGCAGCCTCAGCAGCCGAGGGCGGGCAATTTTTTCACTGGTCTACTACCTGCTGATGGCGGCGGGATCTTTGGCGGTGCTGTGGTGGTCGATTCGCTCCTACCGACCGGTGCCGAAGGAGATGTTTAGCCTGAAGCCCTCGGGAACTGGGCTGCTGTGGGGGCTGGGGGGCTATTTTGTGGCCGTGCCGCTAATGTTTGGGGTGGCGCTGCTCAACCAGCAGATCTGGCAGGGGCAGGGAGGCAGCAATCCGCTGCTGCAAACGGTGCTCGAAGAGCAGGACGGCGTGGCGCTGCTGGTGTTCTTTTTGACGGCGGCGATCGCCGCGCCCCTCTTTGAAGAATTTCTGTTTCGCGGCTTTTTGCTGCCCTCGCTGACTCGCTATATGTCGGTGGGCTGGGCGATCGCCCTCAGCGCCCTAATCTTTGCCGCCGCTCACCTGAGCCTGTCGGAGGTGCTGCCTCTAACTCTGCTAGGGGCGATTCTGGGGTTTGTGTATACGCGATCGCGCACCCTGATCTCACCCATGGTGCTGCACAGCGCTTGGAACAGCGCCACCATGTTGGGTTTGTTTATTCTCGGCGGGTAGCGGCAGGATTTTAGCAGTTAGGCAACCCTTGTAGGTGCACCCTCTCAGAGGATGCACCTACAAGGGTTCGGTCTTCAGAGCATAATAAGTAATATGTTTTCTCACACTTAACCTGTGCATAGACCATGGGTACCTCATCAAACAAGCGTCGAGTTTCAGTCACCATTGATGCCGACTTGTTGGAAGCGATCGATCAAGTCTCTGACAATCGCTCAGCGGTGATCGAAGAAGCCTTGCGATTCTGGCATGTTCAAAAAATCAACGAGAAATTGCAGCAGTATTATCAAACCCAAAGCCAATCTGACCTAGATCACGAAGGGCAGTGGGCCGATTTTGCTTACCACCAGCTTGACGAAGCTCTAGATCATGAAGGGCTTTAGGCGATGGCTGAGCCTTACCCCTTGCAAGGTCAAATTTATCTAATTAAAGCAATCCGTAGCCTGGGCGATACAAAAAAGCGGCCAGCGGTGGTGGTCTCAATCAATGTGCGCAACGAGCTGAGTCAAACCGTGTTGGTAGTACCTTTCACCAGCGATACTCGCAGCGGCGAAACACCCACCCGCATCTTGCTTACAGCCGGTGAAGGAGGGTTAGAAACAGACTCTCTGGCCACCTGCGACCATGTGCTTGCCGTCCGCAAAACCTATTTAGAGCAAGGCCCCTACGGCAGCATCAACCCCCTGTCGCTGCGGCGTATCCAGCAGGGAATTCAAATTGCCATTGGCATCTATCCTGTCGGCGCTATCATGGCCCCATGATCACCCTTCTCCACCTCTCCGACATCCACATGGGTAGCGGGTTTGCCCACGGTCGCCTCAACCCCGAAACCGGCCTCAACACCCGCCTAGAAGACTTCATTGCCGCTCTTACCCGCTGCATCGATCGCGCCTTAGCCGAGCCGGTCGATTTGGTGCTGTTTGGCGGCGATGCCTTTCCCGATGCCACGCCGCCGCCGCTAGTGCAGCAGGCCCTGGCCCGCCAGTTTTGTCGGCTGTCGGCGGCAGGCATCCCCACCGTGCTGCTGGTGGGCAACCATGACCAGCATGCCCAGGGCCTAGGCGGAGCCAGCCTGTCGATCTACAGAACCCTGGGTGTGCCGGATGTGGTGGTGGGCGATCGCCTCGAAACCCACCGCATCGACACTCGCAACGGCCCGGTGCAGGTGGTCACTCTGCCTTGGCTGACCAAATCGACCCTGCTGACCCGCCCCGAAACCGAGGGCTTCTCTATGGCCCAGGTCAACGAGCTACTGCTCGATCGCCTGCGGGTAGCCCTAGAGGGCGAAATTCGCCGCCTCGACCCCGATATTCCCGCTGTTTTGCTGGCCCACGCCATGGTCGATACCGCCACCTACGGGGCCGAGCGATTTTTGGCCACCGGGCGGGGCTTTAATATTCCCATGGCAATGCTGGCCCGCCCCTGCTTTGACTATGTGGCCCTGGGCCATGTGCATCGCTACCAGGTGCTTTGCGAACAGCCGCTAATGATTTACCCCGGCAGCATTGAGCGGGTTGACTTCAGCGAAGAAGCCGAAGAAAAAGGCTATTTATTGGTTCAGGTGAGTAAGGAAAACACCCAGGCCAAGTTTTGTCCCCTGCCCGTGCGCCCCTTCAAAACCATTCAGGTCAACCTCACCGAGGCCGAGCATCCCCAGGCTCGGCTGGAGCGGGCGATCGCCAAAGCGGACATCACCAATGCCGTCGTGCGCTGCCTCTACACCCTGCGAACCGACCAGGTTGACCAAGTCGACCAGTCTGCCCTAGAGACTATTCTGGCCAACGCCCACACCTACACCCTACAACCCGAGCTGAAGGCCCAAACCAACCGCAGCCGCCTGCCCGAACTAGGCACCGACAGCGCCCTTGACCCGTTATCAGCCCTAGGTACCTACCTGGCCAACCGCGACGACCTCAGCGACCTAGCCGAGGCCATGATGTCTGCCGCCGCTGCCTTAATAGCCGACGAAACTGAGGTTGACCTGCCCCCTGAGCCCGCCGACATAGACCTAGATGATTTGGATAGCCTAGTGCTTGAAGAAACCGCCCAGCAGCTGCGACTGCTCTAGCTATCGTCTTAACCGGCTGTAGAACCGCCCCTTGCAGTACCATTGAGCCCAGACCTTGAGCCTAGTGGAATTCTGTCTGCCCATGAACGAGGGCGAGTACCAACGCCGCATTAGCTACCGCTTGTTGCTGACGACCCTGTGGGCAACCCTGCTGCTGCTGGCGGTGCAAGCCATTGGTGGGTGGGCCAGCCAGTCGTTGACCCTGTTGGCCGAGTCGCTGCACACCCTGGTAGATGGGTTCAGCACCGTGCTCAGCCTGGTGGCAGTGACTTCGCCCCAGCGGCAGATGGGCCGTGAGGTGTGGGGTCATGGGCGCGCTGAGGTGGCAGGCACCCTAATCTTGTGCGCTTTTTTGGGGTTTACCGGGGTTAGTTTGCTGCTGATTGCCCTACGTCAGTTGCTTAGCGGCCTCACTGGAGGGGCAACCCCATTTCCCGTAGCGATTGACTCAGCTGTGCTGCGGTTTACGGCGGCGATGGTGATTCTCAATGTGGCCCTGGGCATCTACGCCAGCTATCAGGCCCGCAGCCTCAGTAGCCAAGCCCTCAAGCTCAACACGCGCCACTTTTTAGCCGATGCCTGGCTGAGCATTGTCATGGTCGGGGTGCTGTTGGCGATCTGGCAGGGCCAGCGATGGCTTGACCCGCTCTTTGCCCTGGTGCTGCTGCCCCTAGTGGGCCGCAGCCTGTGGCGAGTGCTGAATGAACAGCTGCCGATGCTGCTGCGCCCGACGGCGATCGCCCCCGAGGCCATCTCCCACATTGCCACCCAGGTAGAGGGTGTAACTCGCTGTACCCGCATTCGCTCGCGGGGCATGGTGGGTCGCCAGGTATGGATTGAGATTCATCTGGTGCTGCACCCCGAATTTGTGGAATCGGCAGAAATTATCGGCGAACAGATCGATGCCCAGCTTCGCCACCGCTATGGCCCCCTCCGTACCCAAGTCTGGGTCGAATCTGCCCGTCCCTACCAGGACGCATTTATGGAGCCAGGCATGCCAAATTACTTACCGCCCTCGTCAAACGGTGGCGGTAGTGACTGGGGTTAGAAGGTTTTAGATTAGCGATTTTTAGTTTTTGGTCAGATCGGCCCGACTTAATCAATGAACTAACCGGCTAACCCATCGCAAATCGATCACCTAAAGCCAAAATTCTCTTGCGCCTACAGGCCCGGATTTGGCCCACTCTGCATTGGCCCCAGGTAACGGGTCAGGTAGGGCGAAAACACCTCATAAATCAGCGTCAACGGCTTGCCCCGATGCCAAAACAGGTAGTGTCGGCCCCAGAACGGCCCAGCCTGACCAAAGGCTTCTTCCAGCGCTGGCGAATCGCCGTAGTAGAGGCCCTGAATGTCGCGGTAAAGCTCGGTGCGCAAGCGGGCTAGGCTAGCCCAGATGGGCAATGATTTGTTTTGCAGGTACTCATCGACATGGCTGGCCTCCCACCAAGAGGCGGCGTAGGCTAGCCGCTGGCCCGAGGCGGTGCGCAGCCACACCTGGCGACGCAGACGGGGGCCAGGCACCACGCGAATGATGTCTGGGGCACCGTCGAGATCCATGCCCACCGGGGTCATATCGATGACATCGACCTCGGTGCGATCGCGCGTCAACAGCTGCAAATGGCGAGTGGGCGAACCATCTCCCAAGAGTAAAATTTGCCAAGCGGGAGCAAGCTGGTCGTGGGGCAGACCTTTTTGCACAGTGGGCTGCCCGGCCTGCCAGCGGGGGGCAAGGGCGTGCCAGTCGCTGGGCACCGCCGGGTCAATGATGGGCTGTAGGGCAGAGGCCAAGGGTGTTACAAAAATTCATGTGTTAGTTCTATGCTATCGCGACAGCCCAACCCTTTCCAGCCGAATCTGAAGAATCGGCGCAAGCTACAGTGGGTCAGTTCAACACGATGTTCACTATTGGGGGAGTGCGCCACCATGGCGGAGGGAATCAAACTAGCGGTCAACGGTACTTTAATGCGGGGTTTGGCGCTGAACCCCAACCTGCTCAATGCCGGGGCCGAGTTTCTCTACGAAGCGGCCACTACTCCCTACTACCGCCTGTGGTCCATCGACGATGTTCACCCGGCTATGGTGCGGGTCAGTCAGGGGGGGATCGCCGTAGCGCTAGAGGTGTGGCAGGTGCCCCCCGATGGGTTGGTGCAGGTGCTGCTGCAAGAGCCGCCGGGGCTGAGCATTGGCAAAGTGCCTCTATCTACCGGCGAAACGGTGCTGGGCGTGCTGGGTGAACCCGTGCTGTGTGAAGGCCAGCGCGAGATTTCGACCTACGGCGGCTGGCGATCGTACTGTGCCGCACTAGAGCGAGAGGCAGTGCCCCATTCAAAGCTGTCTCAGTAGAGTGAACGGCTTTATTCTGAAAATACACGCCAAGTCAGGGAAAAATTTTGCTGATCTAACGTGCAACTGCAAGTTAATAGGCTAGCAGGATTCAACGTTGAATCCTGCTAGCCTATTAACTCAATGCTCACATTCAGCTTAGTCCCCGAGCTTGGGATTCGATTTGAACCCTACTCCACCGTCAGCAGAAAACGGCCGCGATCGCCTGCCTCGAAGCTGTTGACTATCACAGAGTAGGTGCCGTCGCTAGGTAGTGTAACCGCAAGTTCAGAATTGGTATTGTCGGGGCTGGCGTCGTCGTTTTCGGCGAGGCGGTTGCGACCTTCGTCGAGCAAAATCAGGTAGGTGTCGAAGTCAGGGCTCTCTAGCCGCAAGCGCACTCTCTGCCCCGCCCGACCTCTAAAGCTGAATTCTTGGTAGTAGGAGCCATCTTGCAGGGTGTCATCATCAGGCCCTAGATTGCCCTGCTGCCGCAGTAGCGCACCGCTTGGAGCAGTCTGGGTAGGGCCACCCTGACCACCGCCCGACTGACTGAGTTGAAGCTGGTAGCGGCCCGCCTCTCCCTGACCGTAGCTGTTGGCGAGAATAATGTAAGACCCGGTGTAGGGCAGCTGCACTGAGATCCGGGCGCTGAGATCGCCACCGCTGTCATCGTCTTGAACGGAAAAATCGTCGCGATCGGAGGCCAGCAAAATCAGGTAGGGGTCAACCTCCTGGCTGTTCATGGCGATAGTGACGGTTTGCCCCGCCTGCCCCTCAAACCGGTAGGGGTTGTAGAAGCTGCCGTCGGGCAGCACATTGCTGGTGTCGTTGAGCTGACCTTGCACCGTCGCGCCCAGGGCGATAGGGGCAGGTTCGCGGCTAGTGCGATCGGCGGGAGCTGAGGCCGTGGCCGTGCCCGATCGCACCGAGGCCAAAAACGTCTGCACCGCGTCGGTGGGGATGGCAAAGCCAATGCCCACGCTGCCGCCGTTGTCGCCAGTGGTAAAGATAGAGGTGTTGACGCCGATCACCTGCCCGGCGCTGTTGAGCAACGGGCCGCCTGAGTTACCAGGGTTGATGGCGGCATCGGTTTGAATCACGTTGCGATCGCGGTCAATGCGGCTGACAATGCCCACGGTGAGGGTGCCCTGCAAGCCAAAGGGGCTGCCGATAGCAAAGGCGCTCTGCCCCACCCGCACTGAGTTGGGGGGCGCTAGGGTTACCGTCGGCAGGTTTGTAGGGTTGCCCCGCAGACGCACTGCCGCTAGGTCTAGCCGGTCTTGGCCGTAGCCCACTACATCGCCTTGGAAGCTGCGGCCGTCAGACAAGCGCACCGTCACCACACGCTCAGTACCAACCACGTGGGCGTTGGTAAGAATTAGTCCACTGGCGTCGACAATGCTGCCGCTGCCGCCGCCGTCGCGGGTATCAATGGCCACCACAGCCGGGCTGACCTGATCGTATACCCGAATGGTGGTGGCTTCATCGACAGGTGACTGAGCCAGCGCTGGGGTAGCCCCTAACGGGGTCAAGCGGACAGGGGCGATCGCCGTGATCCCCGCCAGTAGTGCCCCTAGGGCTAACGAACCCGATGCCAATCGCTTCACTGCTGCCTGTGCCATATAGTCCCTAAATATCCTGTAAAAACGCACTACCGAGTCGGCATGAGGTAGTACCTGATACCTACTATTTACCTAGCCTTCCCCTACTTTCAGGATATATCTCTGGGTAGAGGCGCACCTGTCTCCTCAGCCACTTTCGCGGCAGGCACCGTCGCTCCCACTACCTGGTTGCGTCCTTGGGACTTGGCTTGATAGAGGGCGTCGTCAGCAGCCTTCAAGACATCCACAGCTTGCCAGCCGTGGCCAGGAAAGCTGGCTACCCCCAGCGAAGCTGACAGCGGATTGAGGATCAGGCCACTGTAGCTGATCTGGATCAGGCCTAGAGCCTGGCGAATTTCTTCAGCCCTTGCCATCGTGGCCTCGGGGGGTGACTCTGGCAGGATTAGAAGCATCTCTTCGCCCCCGTAGCGGCAGGCCACATCAGAACCGCGCACGCTATCGCGGAGGAGTTGCCCGACGGTTTCTAGGACGCGATCGCCCGCATCATGGCCGTAGGTATCGTTAAACTGCTTGAAATGGTCAATATCGAGCATAATTACGCCAATTGTGTGGCACTGACGCTGGGCTCGCTGTACTTCTCGGGTCAGGGTTTCTTCTAGGTAGCGGCGATTAAACAGTCCGGTCAGTGGGTCACGAATGCTCTGCTGCTGAAGAGTTTCGCGCAGGTGCAGGTTGGCCAGCGCCAGAGCGATCTGCTCAGCCACGGTGCGAGCCAACTGCTGCACTGGCTGAGATAGCTCGGAGGCACTGAGGTAAAACAGCCCTAGGGTTTGGCTCTGGGCTAGCAGCGGAATGCAGAGGGTAGTCAAGGCATGGGTGCTTTCGGCCTGGCCGCACCCCAGACTCAGGCAGTCGTGGTCAATCTGGTGCAGACGCTCCCTGCCCAAGATACAGCAGTCTGGAGGAATAAACTCGGTAGCTGATGCCCGCTGTGCCCCCCAGGTGGCAACCTGCTCAACGCAATAGTCGACGGCATTGGTCAACATGAAAATGCTGCCACTGCTGCCGGGAAACAGGGGTGCCACCAGGACACCTAAGGACTGGTAAGCGTCTTTGGCTGTCAGACAGGCCTGCAAAAAGTCGCTCATTTCACTCAACAGCCGCATTTGCTGGGTGTGCTGGTTGAGTTCGTCAACGCGGGTAGCCAGCTGCTGATTTACCTGCTGTAGGTCATGCTCTGACCGCTTGAGAGGAGTAATGTCGCTAAAGGTTACGGCAAAGCCATCGCCCAGCTGGACGGCCATGTTCTCAAACCAGCTGTGGATGCCGTCATGGTTGTAGTGAAACTGACGCCGCACCGGGTCACCCGACTCGGTAACTTGTACGTAGAGGTCAAACAACCCATCGGTTTTGTTGCCAGGCATTTCATCTAGCAGGCGCTTACCAATTAGGTATGCGGCGTTGCGTTTCGCCATTTTGCAGGCGGCAGGGTTGCTCAGTAACCACTCAAAATCCACAATGATGCCCGATTCATCGCGCACCGCTTTAAAGGCCATGATGCCGTCGAGAGAGCTATTAAGCACGCTGGATAGCTGCATTTTTGAGGTTTGCAGAGCGGCCTGAATAGTCACCATAGCAGTAACATCTAGATGACTGCCTACCACACGAATCACCTGCCCGGCAGTATTCTTTTGGCGAATGGCGCGGGAGAGAATGTGGACTGTAGAGCCATCTTTGTGATGAAACCGCTGGGTAATGGAGAACTGATCGCTGCGGCCACTGGTGTAGTCATCTACGAGCTGACGGACTGCCGCTCGGTCTTCAGCAAAAATTACTGATTCCCAGGCGGCAAAGCTGTTGGCTAGCTCGTGATCGGCGTAGCCCAACATCGCCTTCCACTGGGGCGAAAAGTAAATCTCTCCAGTGACCAGATTCCAATCCCAATAGCCTTCGGCAGAGGCTTGGAGCACTAGATCGAGCTGGTCTTTGGTGTTTTGCAGCTCTGTCTCAGCCTGTATGCGATCGCTGATGTCTCGGGCTGCACCATAAACAAGATGGCCTACAGGCACCGATCGCCACTCGATCCAGCGGTAAGAACCATTGCGGCAGCGATAGCGGTTGACAAAGTTAAGAATCTCCTGCTGCTGGGTCAGCGACGAGAGCGCTGCCAGGGTGGCGTCTATATCCTCGGGGTGCACATAGTCGATGTATCGGGTGCCCTGCATTTCCTGGGCTGAGTAGCCTAGGGTCCTTTGCCACTGGCCACTAAGGCGGTGGAAGTAACCGCTGGTATCGCCAATACAGAGCAGGTCAAGGGAAACTGAGAAGAATCGATCGAGCTCTTCGGCGGTGGTCTGGAGCTTCAGCTCGATCTGCTTGCGATCGCTAACATCGCGCACAATCACTAGGCACTGGTCTGTACCGCAGGGGGCTAAGCGCACTTCTTCGTGGCAAAGCTGGCCATGCTTTTCAAACTGGTGTTCCCAAGTTTGAAGCTCACCGGTGCTCAGCGCGCACTCGATCCGCTGGAGCTGATGATCGAATAACTTGGGGGGCAAGACCTCTGACAGATTGTTTTGCACTGGCAAAAAAGTACCCGCCGCCACATCGGCAGGGGGCAAAAAGCTAAAGCAGGTGCCATCGCGCCCTACGCGCAACAGCAGGTCGGGAATCGCTTCAACAATGGCCCGGTTGGTAGCCTCACTCTCGCGCAGAATGATCGTTAGCTGCTGCTGGTGGATTTCGGCCTGCTTGCGCTCGCTGATGTCTTTGTGGGTGCCGATTACCCGCAGGGGCTTGCCATCGGCATCCCGCTCCATCACCTTGCCGCGATCTAGGATCCACTTATAGCTGCCATCCTTGCAGCGGAGCCGGTACTCCTTTTGGTAGACGGGAGTCTCACCGTCAAAATGCTTTTCCAAGTCTGCATAGCACTGACCTTTGTCAGCAGGGTGCAAGCGGCTATTCCGTTCGTCCATGCTGCTGCCAATTTCATCGTCGGCATAGCCCAGCATTGCCTTCCATTGGTGGGAGAAAAATACTTCATTGGTCTGAGTGTTCCAGTCCCATAGCCCATCGCCAGAGCCTTCGATGGCAAACTGCCAGCGGGCTTCGCTATCTCGCAGGGCCGCTTCGGTTTGTTTTAGCTCGGTGATATCGACCCCAATGCCTCCTACCAAAGTGCTTGTGGCCCCAATCGCCTGCATGGGAAACTTCCGCACCAGGTAGGTGTGGATGGTGCCATCGGGTAGGGGGGCTTGTTCTATCGTTTCTAGAACTGTCTGGTGCTCCAGCACCCACTTGTTGTTTTGGAGGTAGTTTTGGGCCAAAGCGGCAGGAAATAGGGCTTCGACAGACTGGCCCACGGCCTCCTGCTCGGTTAGATCTACCATCGCCAGCCAATCTGGGTTGGCGTAGGTCATCATGCCCTGGGCATCGGTAATCCAGGCTAGAATCGGCGCATAGGTCACAAAATCCTGAAACGGATCAGATATTTGGGGCTGCAAACAATTGGAGATCGGCTGCGATTTGCCGTTGCCGTTATCCTGTGGCAAAACCTGGCATTGGTTGTGGCCTGCCTTCCGCAGAGTTGCTACCTGCCGTTGCAGGTCAGCGTTCTCTGTCTGTAGCTGCTGCACTAAGCGCCTTAGATCATCCACCTCAGCCATGGCGCATCCAGACCTCCACACCCTACTGCCTATAGGTTTGTATTCCCTACTTTGAAAGCCAAGATCGCCTTGACCAGTAAATTTCAGAAAAATCTTTGGCGACAATAACTGTCTCAACTTAGTAGCTAAGCTTCTCAATCGTAGTCTTTAGCAATACTGAAGTCTGTCTACCTCTGATTGGGCAGGGCAACCCTTGTTTACAACTAAGACGCTACATTCGTTGCATTAGAAATATTGAAATCAAACTTTGTATAAGCCTCGCTCCACTCTGCACGGCTATCTACGGCGAGGGTTCGAGCCTAGAATGCCTAAGGTTTTGTGTGGTAGGTTTGCGAGCAAATATTTGGTGAGGTTTTGATGGTTATGAATAGGCTAATAGCTAGCTTTTTGAGCGCAGTGCGCCAATCGTTGGGCAAACGTTTAGGCATCAGTATCTGTCTAGGCATCGCCCTAGTAACTGCTATAACCGTTTTGGGCTCAAGTCGGTTAGCTCCAGTACTCGCCACCGTGGCCGAAGCGCCCCGCCTGGTGCCCGCGATCTTAAACGGCAGCCCAGTCAGTGTGCTGTATGTGACTCGCAGCAGCGACACGGTGCTAGCGCGCTGCTACCCAGGGTTTGAGCCATCCCTGACTCTGCGGGCTATGGGTAGTAATGCTGAGCAGATGGAGGGGGTGCTGACCTGCGTCAGCCGTCAGTAGGGTCTGGCATGAAGAACGAAGAGTGAAGAATCGAACTAAAAACACCCTCTGAAGCTAGGCCTCGGAGGGTGTCTGTATCAGCTGGGTCAGGTAGAAGGGTGGTTCTACTGGCTTAAAGAAGGAGCCTTGAGTACCGGGAGGGCAGCGACGGGGGCCAGCCCTTCGGCACTGGCTTCGGTTGCCACAAATACTTGGCTAAGTCGAGCGGTGAGCTTTTGGGTGGTGGCGTCGTAGATTTGGGTCAGCATTTTAGGGTAAAACCCAAAGCCAATGATTGGCACCAACAGGCAGGCGATGATAAACACCTCGCGAGGCTCGGCATCAGCTAGCACCTCGTGCTCGACCAGTTCTTTGTTCTCAGGGCCGTAGAAAATCTCCCTCAGCATCGATAGCAGGTAGATGGGGGTGAGAATAACCCCGATCGCCATGAAGATGACCGTAATCAGCCTAAAGGTAAAGCTGTAGGCATCGCTGGTGGCAAAGCCCACAAACACCATCAGCTCAGCCACAAAACCGCTCATCCCTGGCAGGGCCAGCGAGGCCAGCGAGCAGGTAGTGAACATGGCGAAGATCTTGGGCATCTTTTTGCCCACGCCGCCCATCTCATCCAGGATGAGGGTGTGGGTGCGATCGTAGGTGGCTCCCACCAAGAAGAACAGGCTAGCCCCAATTAACCCATGGGAGACCATCTGAAGCACCGCGCCGCTCAGCCCCAGGTTGGTAAACGAAGCTATGCCAATCAGCACAAATCCCATGTGCGAGATCGACGAGTAGGCAATCTTGCGCTTGAGGTTGCGCTGGGCGAAGGAGGTCAGCGCCGCGTAAACGATGTTGACACAGCCCAGAATCACCAGAACTGGCGCGAAATAGGTGTGGGCGTCGGGCAGCATACCCAGATTCATGCGAATCAGCGCGTAGCCGCCCATCTTCAACAGAATGCCCGCCAGCAGCATGTGTACCGGTGCTGTGGCCTCACCATGGGCATCGGGCAGCCAGGTGTGCAATGGAATGATTGGCAGCTTGACCGCGTAGGCGATCAAAAACGCCCCGTAGAGCAAGAGCTGCATCCGTAAGGGATAGACTTTCTCGGCTAGGGCGGTCATATCGAAGGTGATGGTATCACCGTAGAAGGCCATGGCCAGCGCCGCCACCAAGATGAACAGCGACCCGCCAGCGGTATAGAGAATAAACTTGGTCGCGGCGTAGAGCCGCTTCTTGCCGCCCCAGATCGACAGCAGCAGGTATACCGGAATCAGCTCTAGCTCCCAGAAGAGAAAGAACAGCAGCATATCCTGCACGGCAAACACGCCGATCTGACCGCTATACATGGCCAGCAGCAGAAAGTAAAAGAACTTGGGCTTGAGTGTCACCGGCCAGGCCGCCAGAGCCGCCAGGGTGGTGATGAACCCGGTCAGCAGCACCAGAGGCATTGACAGACCGTCTACCCCTAAGGACCACTTCAGGTCGAGCTGGGGCACCCAGGTGTAGCTCTCCACCAGTTGTAGACCGGGCTGACTAAAGTCGTAGTTGAGGTAGAAGGCAGCCACAATCAACACAAAGTCGATCAGGCCCACCGACAGGGCATACCAGCGCACCGTCTTACCGTTGTCGTCGGGCAAAAACGGTATCGCTATACAAGCCACTAGCGGCAGCAGCGTAACGGTGGTCAACCAGGGAAAAGTCGCGAGGTCCATATCGTCGTTCTCGTCGCGTTCTGCTTAGGAGTGGATGAGTGGATGAGAAGGGGGATGGATGGGAAGGGGCATAGAGGCATGGGGTGGATAGGTAGAGCAGTTTAGAGAGTGTCGCGGTATCAAAACTCATCTACTCATCCACTCTCACACCCATCCATCCTCACATCCTTACGTCACGCCCGACAGCAGCACTAGCCCTAGCACTGCGCCAAATACGATTAGTGCGTAGAACTGAGCCCGTCCATTCTCCAGATACTTCAACCCTTCGCCCGTCACCAGGGTAACGAGGCCAGCCAGGTTGACGAGGCCATCAACAATGCGGATATCGACTTCGAGCACCTGCTTGGCCAGCTTGCGGCTGCCCTGGACAAAGACAACCTCGTAGATATCGTCGATGTACCACTTGTTGAGGGAGAGGTTGTAGAGGAAGGGGATTCTGGCGGCGATCGCCCTCGGATCAATCGCCTTCGTGCGATACATCAGCACGGAGATGATGATGCCGACCGTGGCGATCGCCACGGAACTCCCCGCCATCAAGGCAAACTCGTTCCAGTCAAAGGCCTCTGCCGTCTCTACAGCTTCGATCACTTCCCCGGGGGGATGGATGAATGCCTCAAAGTAGTTGGCAAAGGGAGTACCGACTAGACCCACCAATACTGAGGGCACGGCTAGCGCCACCAGCGGAAAGACCATCGACAGCGGCGACTCGTGGGGTTCGTGGGCGTGGTGCCCATGGTTATCGTGGTCGTCGTGGGCGGTATCTAGGGTCAGCTCCTGGGGGTTCATTGCGCCCGGCCCAAGGGACATGCCCATCTTCTGAAACTGGGCCCGCTTGAGGTCGCGGCGAATGCCTTCATCGTTGCCCCGAAAGCTGCCTTCAAAGGTGGAGAAGTACATGCGGAACATGTAGAAGGCGGTGATGCCTGCTGTCAGCCAGCCTACTGCCCAGAGGGCAGGGTTGACCGCAAAGGTGGCCCCAAGAATTTCATCCTTCGACCAGAAGCCGGCGAAGGGGGGAATGCCGGAGATAGCCAGCGTGCCGATTAAAAAGGTAATGGCCGTGACGGGCATGTACTTGCGCAGGCCGCCCATCAAGCGCATATCCTGGGCCAGCGCTGGGTCGTGGCCCACCACCGCTTCCATGCCGTGGATAACGGAGCCGGAGCCAAGAAACAGCATGGCCTTGAAGTAGGCGTGGGTCATCAGGTGAAATAGACCGGCGCTGTAGGCGCCAACGCCCATAGCCATGACCATGTAGCCCAGCTGCGACATGGTCGAAAAGGCCAGCCCTTTCTTGATGTCGTTTTGGGTGATGGCGATCGTGGCTCCCATGAAGGCGGTAAACGCTCCGGTGTAGGCAATTACCGTCATCACCGTGGGGATGTGCTCGAACACGGGGTACATGCGGGCTACCAGGAACACCCCGGCTGCCACCATGGTCGCCGCGTGAATCAGCGCTGAGATGGGGGTGGGGCCTTCCATGGCGTCGGGCAGCCACACGTGGAGGGGGAACTGGGCCGATTTGGCCACCGGACCCAGGAATACCAGAATGGCGAAGATAGCAGCGACGCTAGCGGGCAAACTGCCCACATTCACCATGTCGGTGAGTCGTTCGCCCATGATTTCGAAGTCGAAGCTGCCGGTGGCCCAAAACAGACCCAAGATGCCCAGCAGCAGGCCAAAGTCGCCCACTCGATTGGTGACAAAGGCCTTTTGACAGGCGTCGGCAGCGGGCTTGCGATCGTACCAAAAGCCAATCAGCAGGTACGAGCACATGCCCACCAGCTCCCAGAACACATAGACCTGGAGCAGGTTGGGGCTAATTACCAGGCCCAGCATTGAGGAACTAAACAGGCTCAGGTAGGCGTAGAACCGCACATAGCCCGCGTCGTGAGCCATGTAGCCATCGGTGTAGACCATCACCAGGAAGGCGACGGTGGTGACCACCACCAGCATCAACGCCACCAAGTGGTCGATGGTGTAGCCCATCTCGATGCGGAAGTCACCCGCCGCGGCCCATTCAAACATGGCCTGGTAGGGAGCGTGGCCCTGCCACTGACTCCAAAAAATTGCAAAGGAAAGCACCATCGCCGCCCCAATCAGGGAGACGATGAAGATTGCCACCGGCCGCCGCAGCTTGCTGGTGGCCTCGCCGTAGGAGATGAGCCCGGTGCCAACTATGGCAGCCCCGATGAGCGGCAGCACCGGGATCAGCCAGGCGTATTGATAAAGCGTGTCTACAGAATCCATCTTGACTGCCTACTCCAAGAGCTTGCGTGAGTTGGCAAAAAACCGCTTACATTCTGACATACCCTTTCCCAAGGAAAAGTCGGTTTCGCAGCAAAGTTGGAGGAGTTGGGGCGCGATCGCCGCCAGCTTGACCAACCTTAGAGCTTGCCTAAGCCGTAGCCAAAGGCTGCCAAACCCTTGCCCCAGAACCATTCTGGAGACCCATTGGCTTTAGGGCGGGTTTCTTAAGAAAGATATCTAATTCTGTGAGTGATTGCTGGCTGAGAGCAAAATCTCAGCCTTAAGCCATAATCAGGGCAACCGCTGTTCTCTATAAATAGTTCAATGGCTAGCCAACCAACGATTTACTTGAGTCAGCCTCTAAAGAAATAGATTTTTTGGAATGCTATGAAGCTCTGGCTGATCTGCTTTTTGATCTTGTTTTTTGGAGCCGAAGCGGTCCAGTGGTTTGTCCAACTGCCTTGGGTGAGTAGTGTTGAGCTATCGCTGCCGCTGACGGTTTTGGGAGGCATTGGACTGGCGATCGCATCCAACTATCGCAGCTGGCCCACCTTCGCTCCCCTGCCGACAAAGTCAGCGGAGCCCCCTTTGCCCAACCCTACCCCGCCCCCTACCTCCACTGTCACAGCCCCCGTCAATCCCAAGCTGAGCCGCAAGCCGGATACGATTTCCTTTGAAATCAAGAGATCCCCGACGAAAGGGTGATGGCGACAGGAAGGGAATGTTGAGGGCTGAATTCAAAACTCAACACTTAAAACTTTCTCCCCTACTCCATCACTCCCTACCTTCCCATATTCCGCTTCAGCTCCTCCAGCTCCTGCTCCGTCTCCCATCGCTGAAACGATTCCTCTACTGGATCCATTGTGTTACGGCCAAAGTCTTCAAAGGGGGGCTTGGCCCAGCCTGTATCCCAACTGGTGGTGGTGCGCTGAGCGGATCGTTGAGCTTGAGTTTCAGCGATTTTGGCTTTGAGTTCGCGGCGGCGATCGTGAATTTCTTTTTGCAGGTTGCGGGTTTGCTCAATCTGTTCCTTAACGCCTTTCATTTGGCCCCAGAGCTGGTTGCCCTGGCGCAGCAGGGCCGCCTCACGCTCTTGGGCGGCCTTAACCAGGTCAAGGCGGTTCGCGACCTGGGCGTTTTGAATGCGGCTATGCCAGCGCTGAATGTCCTGGGCTGTCGAGAGAATGCTGTCTTCGAGCTGCTTTTCGCGGCGCTTGAGGTCGCCCAGCAGGTGAATGGCGTCTTGCTCTTGGCCTCGCAATTGGTCTTCTAAGCCCCATAGCTCTAGGTGGGGGTTAGCTTTGAGAAACTCATCAAGTCGGGTTTCAAGAAACTTGCTCAGGTCTTCAAAGATGCCCATGGTGTAACTCCTGCCGCAACGCCTTGCCTTTCAGAATAGCGGGTTAGCGGTGCGGACGCTTCTCTAGGTAGGCATAGCAACCCGGCAAACATCCGAGTAGGGCCGTAGTCAATACGGTTAGCTAGGGTTACATTTCAAAAGACTTGTAAGTGCTCAGAAGGCTTGAATTGAAAAAACAACTATCTAAGTATTCTGGTAAAACGCTTTCAAAGTAAATATGAGTACGAAAAAGCTAAATATAACTAGTCGTTAGCAGTCTGTAGCTGAACTTTAACTGTCTTCAAATTCACCAAGGCACGTGAGCCTGATAATCATGCTGCCAGCAAGGTAAGATGCTCTGTGAACTCTAGGAAAGGTGACCATTTCACTTTCTTGTATTTGATGAAAGTATTTTCAGAGGCAAGATTTAAGATGGAATTGACTATGGCGCAGCAACTTCGATAGATATCAATTCTGCTGCTGAAGCTTCAGATGTAGTGACCATTCCCGAGCTTGTCATTATCCTAATTATTCTGCTTCTGATCGGAACTGTTGTTGTCCTCGTCAGCCGGCGATCGCGTATCTAGAGCTAAATTCTAAGATTTTGATTGTTGCAAAACCAAATAACATACATGCGCTAATCAACTTTATTCGACCGTTTTCAGAACCACTTAAGTTTTTTTGGCCGAACTAGATGAACAGTGAGCTCAGGATTAATAAAATCTATCAAATCAGCGTTAGCCTGGGAGATGTCGTAGCTATCCATGACGTCAACGCAAATCCTTCTTGAAAGAGTCGTCATAGTTTTTGGACTGCAAGAGAAGGCTTCTAGCAAAGGGGCGCGATCGCGGCTATTCACCTTTGCTTTATAGATTTTTGGGAGTTCGGCTCACAAACTTGGTAATTGGGCCAAAGTTCGCTGCCTTAGGCGGGCAAACTTGCTGTAGGTGAGACATACAGACGTGCAACCCCCATCGTCGTCTCAGGTTAAGGCTTCTCTGCTATCACGCGATCGCACAGCCACATCAGCGCCCCAGAGCTGCGATTGCGAGCGGCTAGAGTATGCCTATGGGCTAAACATCTACCCATCAGCGAGCATCTACTGGCTATGAACAAAACTGATCTCTCTCGCCGGCTTCCCATCAAAACCATCAATGCCGACATCGACTCCTTCTATAGCCTCGGCAGCGTGAGCGGCCCCATGCCTAACCGCACCGTCGCCGCTCCTGAAAGCATTGACGCGAATAGTGCAGCCATGGGCGCTAAGCAGCAGCGCGAAACCGAGATCGCTGCTCTGGTCGAAGTCGCCGCCGATGTTGCCCGTCAGACCAAGGTTGAGTTGTGTAATGCCGTCATGGCTATACAAGAGTCGTTGCGGGAGCAAACTGGCCACAACCCCCGCCAGCATAGGCCATAGGTATCCGGAAAAGTGGGATGCGCTAGCCTACTTAGGCCCAAGCAGTTGCTAGAAGCGCTGGCCAATGAAGATCGATCGCACCTCACCGTTGCGGCGAATTACCACTTCTTCGTTGGAGACCGACACCAGGCTCCAGCCGCTGCTGCCAATGCGCTCACCGATGTAGACCCGCTGGGAGACGCCGCTAATTTCAAACAGGGCGGCCGAGCGATCGCCCAGTTCTAAAATACCCACCAGGGCGTGAATTGGATTTGCCGCCACTGGAGCCTGAGAGGGCGCAGCGGGAGATACCGGAGACACCGGAGACGGCGCTCGCACCCCTGGCTGAGGTACCAGAACTGGCGCGCCTGGTGCGGGTCGCTGTTGAGCCGTTTGGTAGGGAATGTAAACCCGCTCGATGACGTTGACTGGGCCAGAGCCCAGGCTGCCTGCGGTGCCACCGGCCCCTAGGGGCGGCAGCATGGGTGGTGTGGGAACTGCGACCCCGCCAGGAGCTTGACCGACAACAATATTGGTGCCCACTTCGCCCCGCTCAACCTTGCCCGAAATCACTTCTAGCGATCGCTGCAAGTAGGCCAAAAATTCTTCGTCAGACTGCTGTGCCGCCGTTTCGACAGACGATCGGCCTAGGGAAAAGCGATTGCCCTGCTGACTAAACCACAGCAGCCCCCCTATGCCCAGCAGCGACAGGGCTGTGATGCTCAGCAACATGCGGTCAAACAGCTTGCCAAAACGAGTTTTGGTCGGGACTGCCGGGGAGGCAGCGTTCGCATTGTCGGCGCGGAAGACGTCAAGATCGGTGCCCAAGGGAGCCAGGGGCGCGTCTGCCGCTGGAGGATCTACGGGCTCGGCAGTAGTTTCGACAAATGGGGCGATCGCCGTTGAGGCTGGCTCTGGTGCCGCCTCTACCGATGCTAAGGCGTCTTCATCGCCGTCTAAAATTTTGTCAACGTCGTCAAACAGTTCGGTGATGAGGCTGTCAGCGTAGGTAGTCACCAGGGTGTCTGGATCGACTGGGGTCGGTTCCTCGGGCGGCAATGTGGCGGTGCTGCGAGATTCTTCCTGGCTCATAGGTCGATTTATCCTGGCGGTGGCAAAGGGAGAAACGGGCTGCCTGATGGTTATGTGGGAAGCTCAAACAGGCGTAGCTTAACGGCTTAAAGACGCTTCAGCTGACACTCCCCCGACGGTCTGATGAAGTTTACCCTAACTTGCCAAATCTTTCATCCACTTGAGAAGAAAGTTGGCGGGTGAGGAGTAAGGGGTAGGGGGTGAGAAGTGATAGGCTACTTCCGATTCCTCACGTTGCCTAGAACGGTTTTGCTGTGTGATTTTCTAGGTCAAACTCGTAGCGATCGCTAGAATTTATTGCCCCGTAGAGGTTAAACGACACAGTGGGCTCGTCGCCTAGGGGTTCCACACTATGAATGGCGTTGGCGGTGAGGGCCACAACATCGCCGGGGTTAAGAACTATTTCATCGACTAGCTCTAGCTGGTCGGGAGAATTGGATTGAGGGGCACGTCGCCAGAAGCGGTTGCGCTCTTGACCGCCCAGTAGCGCGACAATTCCCCAGGCTCCGTGGTTGTGAATGGTGGAGGCGTGCCCCGGCAGCCAGGCTACCATCTGCACCGTAATCGGGAACTGGTGCTCGCGGTAGAGAAAGTTGACGCTCCAGCCGGTTATGGGATCGGGGGTGTTGTACTCCATTTGCAGCCAGTAAGAGCTGACTAAGAGCTTGCGCACCAGGGGCGTAATCGCCTCTAGCCGACTGACGTCGTCGTGAAAGATGTCGAGAATGTCTTCTAGCTCGGTGAGAAACCGGTAGAGGCGATAGTAACGCCCTGGCTCTATCGTTTCGGGGTTGCCGAAGGATTTATAGGTGCCGTCATCGGCAACTAGCCAGTTGTGGTTGGCCATAGCTACTCAACGCGTAGGCGGCGAGTTTCAACGACCATGCCGTCTTCACGAATAACCACCGTCGATGCCCAGCGACTGTCGGGCTCGGCAGCGGCGGTGCCGACTTTGTAAAGCCCGCCAGAGCTAAGAATGTCAAAAACTACCGGGCGCGGCGCAAAAAAGTCTTCAGCGGTCACGCCTTCTTCGACGGCAACACCCATCAGCGATCGCCCTTCCAGCGGCTCCATCACAATCGTGTCAAAGCTGTAGGACTGGCTTGGGGTAAGGGTGGTGGGTAGCTGCACTTGCAGGGTAGGCGGGTTGTCGCCTGACACCAGGCGATTGGTCTCGCTCAGGATTTCTTGGTAAGCGATCTTTCCGTTTTCTAAGCGCTGGCGCGAAGTGGTATCGGCGGCGAGAGTGAGGGTGCGATCGGGGCGCGTTTGGGTGCCGGTGGCGGTGGTGCGGGTTTCGAGAGTGTAGCTACCGGGGCCATTGGCCTGCCAGCTTAGCAGCTCAATGTCGTAGGAGAGGTCGGGATATTGCTGCCAAAGGGTTTCGAGGGTTTGGCGCAGTTGGGCATAGTCAAAGCCGGTGTCGCTGTCAAAGCCCTCGCTGTAAAAGGCCATGACGGCATCGAGGTTGCGACTGCTTGCCGCCGCCTCCAGCTCGGTCAACAGTTGCTGCACCTCAGCAGGAGCCACCTGGGCTAAGACCGGCGTGTTCGCCTGGGTACCCGGAGCAAATGCCCCAGCGCCCCATAGCACCGCTGCCATCGACACGATTCCTAGACTCCATCGCCGCACTGCCGAGTTAGCCACGCTGAACCGCCTCATTAACCAAAAATACTCCGTCTACCTTATATCAGTTTCTTTACGACCGGCTACGGTAGCCCAGCCGTCCCCTCTAGTACCAGCCTGTTTCATCTAAAACTGGATCCGTTTCTGGCCAAAGAAAAGAAAACTCAGGGCATAGATTCTGGACAGGAGTTGGTATAGTCTAGAGGCGTTTTTAGCGTCGAGGGTGTTCCCTTGTCTACATCTACCCAAGCGGCATCTCCCCGGCTGCTGGTGGCCGCCAGCGGCACGGGTGGGCACCTGTTCCCGGCGATCGCCACCGCAGAAGCCTTGCGCCAAGAGGGCTACACCATCGAGTGGCTGGGGGTGCCCGATCGCCTCGAAACCACCTTAGTGCCCAAAAACTTTCCGCTCCATACAGTGCATATGGCGGGGTTTCAGGGCCGACCCGGTCTAGGCACGGTGAAGACAATAGGGCAGTTTGGCCAAGCAACAGTACAGGTGCGGCGACTGCTCAAACAGGGCAATTTTGACGGAGTGTTTACTACTGGGGGCTACATTGCTGCCCCGGCGATTATTGCGGCGCGATCGCTCGATCTACCTGCGGTTCTGCACGAATCTAACGCCCTACCGGGCAAAGTTACTCGCTGGTTGAGCCCTTGGTGCACTACTGTGGCTTTGGGGTTTGAGGCCGCCCGTACCTATTTGCCCAAAGCTAAAACCGTGGTGGTGGGCACTCCCGTGCGGGACGAGTTTCTCACCCCAGAGTCACCCGTTCTCACCGATCCTGCTATTCCCGATGGGGTGCCGCTGGTTGTGGTGGTAGGCGGTAGTCAAGGGGCTGTTGCCGTCAACCAACTCGTGCGAGCCGCCGCCCCAGCCTGGATAGAAGCGGGTGCGTGGATTGTGCACCAAACCGGCAGCAATGACCCCGAAGCCGACAGCTACAGCCACCCTCACTACATTCGCCGCCCCTTCTTTAGCGCCATGGCCGCCCTCATGCATCGGGCAACTCTGGCGATCGGGCGCTCTGGGGCGGGCACCCTTACGGAACTGGCTATTTCCCGCACTCCCTCGATTCTGATTCCCTACCCGTTTGCGGCAGAAGACCATCAGACGGTCAATGCCAAAGCTTTTGTCGATGCCCAGGCCGCTTTGATGTTGAACCAAGGCCAAATCGTCGCCTCAGAATTTCAGGCCCTGGTGCTTGATCTGCTGGCAGAGCCGCAACGGCTAGACTCGATGGCAGCAGCAGCAGGGAGATTGGCAGCTGCCGATAGCGCCACAAAGTTAGCCGATTTAATTCAGCAGGTTGTGCTGAACCGCTAGATCATTCATGCAGCCGCAGCAATTTATCTTGCCTGTTTCTAAACGTGTGCATGCTTGGGAGGGCGATCGCTCCCCCAAATTATGTGTAGATCTCACCATCCTGGACGCTGTTTAAGTTGAGGCTGTCTGCCTCTTCTAGCGCTGTTGATTGGCCTTGCAGGTGAGCTTCCAACAGCTTTAGGTTCCGCACGTTTGACTTATAGAAAGCGTCAAACAAATCCCCCACCAGCGGCACGGTCCCGACTACGGCTTCTAGGCCGATATTCAAGACCATCTGCGCCAAAATGCTTCTAGGCAAGCGAAAGCGGGCCGCCAGAACAATGACATAGGCCGACACTGCGGTAGCAATCAAATCACCTAGCCCAGGTACCAACCCAAGTACCGGATCCCAGCCTACTTTTATCCCCAAAACGGGGATTTTGAAGGCCGTGTCCATCAGTCGGCTGATGCGACGGATGCGGTTTAAGTTTCTGAGTTGGGCAGCGGTATCAACAATATTCATAGGCTAATACTGCCAGCTACGGCTGGTGGTTGTCTTACGTCGAAGGAAGGAAAAAAGCCCAGTAGATGCTTGGACCACATTTAGCTCTGGGAGCACACCTCAGATGATTTGCTTTTTAAGCAAACCTTCAAGCAAGAGATTCTTGATCTTTTTTGCTAGGCCAAGTCGAACCCTACGCCTTGGCCAGCTGAGGTCAGACTTTGCATCGAGCTATTTGCATCAAGCTACTTGGCTAGCTGGGTGGCCTCTGAATGAGCGGCGGTCCGAGCCGTTAGTGGCTGGAGGCTAAAGCCAACGACCTGATGCCCACGGCAGTAGAAACCTAGCTTGGGGCGTAGCTCAAAGGCAGGGGTAGTGTCCTTCTGCGCTTCGACTTCGGTGTAGAGCCAGTAGCCCTGAGCTCCGGCAACAAGCTGCACCGGAGTCTCTTTTGTGCGCGAAATCAGCACGTGAGTAGGAGTAAACGTCATTGCAGTCTCCTTGGGTGCAATCGACCCTGAGTGAGTAGTAACTCTATGTAACGCCCTCTCAGAAAAAGCTGCGAGTCGGAGAGCCGAATCTCGTCGGGGAGGATCTCCCCATCCGCCGCAAGGCAAAGCTTCTTAAGGTGCCCAACGGTGCCTGGTGAACACCACGAATCCTGAAAGGCGTACTAAATTGTTAAACAGGGGTTACAAAACTTCATCTGCCCCTGGTCGTACCCCTTTTCAGGTAGCTTTCATTTATGAAAGAATTCCACGCCAACCAAACCCTGCGCCTGCGGGTGCCCAACGAGGCGATTCCCATTGAGCACTACCTGCGGCAGCCCCAGCGCCTGGTGCAGGCGATTACCGACCCGCGCCGCATTGAGGTGCTGGGCGACGGCTTGTATCGGCTGAGCCTGCGACCCTTACAGTTCTTTGGCATCAGCATTGAGCCCACTGCCGACCTGCGGGTTTGGAGCCTGACCGACGGCACCCTGCGGCTAGAATCGGTGGCCTGCCGAGTCAAAGGCCCTGAGTATCTCAGCTTTGTGAATGACTCCTTTGGCATGGCCTTGCAGGGCACCCTCACGCCCTATCGCCAATCCAACTACACCGAACTCCAGGGCCAGGCCGACCTGCAAATTCATCTAGAACTGCCGCCCCCGATTCGCTTTTTGCCGGCCTCGGTGCTCGATCGCACCGGCAAGACCTTTTTGAGCGGCATTCTCGGTACCATCAAGCACCGCATTGAGCGACAGCTGGTGGAAGACTACCGTGCCTGGGTAGCCACAACCCACCGCCAGCCCCAGGGCAACGCTCAGGGAGCTATGCAGGGTCGCACGGTGCAGGGCTAGGGTGCAGGGTCAACTCAACGCGATCGCCCACTGCTAGCCCAAACTGCTGTTGGGCGCTGCCCCGGTTCACCGCCAGTTCCACAAAACCATGGCTGCCCACTAGCGCCAGCCCTTGCCCCGTAAGAACGTCCTCGTAGGTCTGGCTGCCTGGAAGCGTCCGCTCCCCTATCGTTACGCTCCAGTCGCTAACGGTGACTGTGCTGGCTAGGAGAGTTGTAGCGGCATTGCCGAAGTGATCGATGTACTGAACTGCGCCTGTCCATCCCTTGGCTGTGGCTATCGGAGCCTGCAAAGGGAGGTTGATAAGGGATTGAGGATCGATCCTGGCGCCCAGGTTATCTAGCGGCACGCCGTTGGCTAAATGAGCCGCTGCTGGGGCAAAGATGTCGCGCCCATGGAAGGTGGTGCTGGGGTGGGGCGATCGCCAGTAGTCCACATTCGTCAGCTCTACCGCCTTCACAATGCCTTGATTTCTCTGACAATTGCTCTGCCAAATGCCGCTGAGCACCCCATTGTCTGGTCCCACAAAAATACCTTGGGAAGTCCGCACCGCCACCGCCCGCCGCTGGGTGCCTACCCCCGGATCGACCACCACTAGGTAAACCGTGCCAGGCGGCATGTAGGGATAGGCGCTGAGCAGGGTGAACCGCGCCGCATAGAGATCCTGCGGCGGCAGAGCGTGGGAGAGATCGATGAGCTGGGCTGTGGGGGCTATTGTGGCGATGACGCCTTTCATCACGCCCACGTAGCTGTCTTGAAAGCCGAAATCGGTGAGTAAGGCGATGGGCATAGGATCACAGTGGCAGGATAGCTACCGGCTATCTTTGAAAGGCAACAGTTACGCTTTCGCTTCGTAGTCGCCCGATTTGCCGCCGGTTTTCTTCAGCAGGCGAATATTGCGGATCTCAATAGATTTTTCCAGCCCCTTGGCCATGTCGTAGAGGGTGAGGGCGGCAACGCTGGCGGCAGTGAGGGCCTCCATCTCGACCCCGGTTTCGGCCTTAATTTTGACCGTGGCCTGGATTTGGTAACCAGGCAGCGCTGCATCGGAGGTAATTTGCACCTCCACCTTCTGAATCGGCAGAGGGTGGCAGAGGGGAATTAGGTGGGCGGTCTGCTTGGCCGCCATAATGCCAGCGATGCGAGCAGTGGCCAGTACGTCGCCCTTGGGGGCGTTACCCGCCTCTATGGTGGCCAGAGTCTCGGGTTGCATGACAACGGTAGCGACGGCGACGGCCTCGCGCACTGTCTGAGCTTTAGCGGCCACATCCACCATGTGGGCCTGGCCCTGGGCATCGAGATGGGTGAGTGCCGCCGAAGCCAAAGGATTTTTTGTCATGGGTTTAAACTGCGCAAAAGAATATGCTAATATCGAAAGCCTGCACGAGGGCGTGTAGCTCAGTGGACTAGAGCACGTGGCTACGGACCACGGTGTCGGGGGTTCGAATCCCTCCTCGCCCGTTTTAACTGAACATCTAGAGCTTGTCACAATCAGATTGGTCAAGCTCTAGCTGTTTGAGCTTCAGGGTTTAAGGTGTCCGGTTCAAGGCAGGTCATCAACCTGAGGCTTTGAACCCCCACGATTTGTCCCCCTTGGCGACTATCAGACTACCCAGCGTTGCTGGAGCTGGGATTGGGTAGGTCGATCGCATAGATATCTCGGCCATGCCCTAGGGCAAACCTGAGGGAGTGGGCCAGATCTTTACTGTTGGCGGTAGCGAAAACCACCAGGCCCACCATCGTCATCACCCCAGATAGGCCAAAAATTCCTCTATAGCCAAGCTGGTCGGCGATAGTGCCAAAGATGGGGCCAGCTAGGGCAATACCCACGTCAAAGCCGACCATAGCTAGGCCAAAGGTGCGACCGCGATCGCTGGGGCTAGAGCGATCGCCCATCAGCGCTGCAATCATCGGAATTAAGGTGCCGCCTGCAAAACCTTGAACAAACCCTGCTAGCAAGAACATTGGCGCACTGCGGGCCAGCCAGAACATGGCCATGCCCAAACTATAGATCAGCAGGCTAGCGGTAATGAAGCGCCCCCGTCCGTAGCGATCGGAGGCCCGACCAGCAATGAGACGCGACATAAAGCTTGCCAGGGCTGAAGCGGTGTAGATTAGGCCCACATTCAAATTCAAGCCTGCTTCCCGCACGTAGAGAGGCACAAAGGTGCTCAGGGTGCCAAAGGCCAGCCCCACCAGCAGCAAAATGATTGCCGGGGTGCGCACTCGTCCGCTCCATAGCTGGCCCCAAAACTCCTGCGAGCCAGCATCTTCTACAGTGCTGGGCGGTTGGTAAGGCTCATGGAGCCGCGCCACCAAGACTAAACCGACTATGCCCAATAGCCCCATTACCAAAAATGCCGTGGTAAACCCCGTGGCCTCGTAGAGAAAGCCGCCAAGGGCAGGCCCCAGGGCCAGACCAATGGGGTTGACTAGGGTCATGTAGCCAATCAGCTCACCTCGGTTCGCTGGCGGGGCTAGATCTAGCACCAGGGCGCTGTAGGCCACCACAAAAGCGGCAATGCTCAACCCGTGGAAGGCGCGAATGCCCATCATGGCGAGAATCGAGCTATCTAGCGTGATGCTGTACCCCCCTAGCGACAACGGCACGATCGCACGGGGCAAAAACTGCACTAGCAGGTAGCCAAAGGGGGCGATCGCGATCGCCCCCAATCCTACTATCATCACCACCTTGCGGCCTTGCTCGTCGGCCAGGCGCGATAGGTAGGGCCGGGCCGCCAGCAACCCCACGGCAAAAGAGGCCATCACAATGCCAATCTGCTGGCCGCTGCCCCCCAGAGTTTCGATGAACAGGGGC
Organism: Nodosilinea sp. FACHB-141; assembly: GCF_014696135.1. Lineage (NCBI taxonomy): Bacteria > Bacillati > Cyanobacteriota > Cyanophyceae > Nodosilineales > Nodosilineaceae > Nodosilinea > Nodosilinea sp. FACHB-141. Next base: position 312,685 of record NZ_JACJPP010000007.1, read on the forward strand.
AGGGTTGGCAGCAGGCCCGCCAACCCTGCCCAAAAACACAGCCCCGCCGCAAACAGCACCACCAGGTTGTTGCGCACTGCTGGACTAAACGTTGAGAAAATGGTCAAACCGTCGGTCTCCGAGTAGAGTGCTGGGTGCTCAGCAACGATCTTCGCCGCCTGGTCAGAACCACCGCGCCCTACTCTCCAATGTAAACAAATGTTGCAGCTATTGGCTATGGAACGTTCGGCCACCTTCGACCCCACGGGTCGCTACCGATACAGCCTCGGGCGGCGGTGGAGCGCGGGCCCCACCCTAGCCATCATCATGCTCAACCCCAGCCAGGCCGACGGTAGCGTAGACGACCCCACTATTCGTCGCTGCATTGGCTTAGCCCAAGGCTGGGGCTTTGGGGCGATCGCTGTAGTCAACCTATTCGCCTACCGCAGCCCTCACCCCAAGACCCTACGCCAAGCCAAGGATCCCATCGGCCCTGAGAACGATGCCGCTCTGAGCACAGCCGCGCATCAGGCCGACCAGATTTTGCTGGCCTGGGGAAACTGGGGGAACTGGTTAGGGCGCGATCGCACCGTCCTCACCCTGCTAACCCCCTTTCACCCTCAGTGCCGCTGCCTGGGCCACAACCGCACCGGCCAACCCCGCCATCCCCTCTACGTACCCCGTCTTACAGCCCTACAAGCCTGGGTGTCTCCACAGCCCGACGAACTCAAAACTGTCACGCCCCTTGATTTTTAGATTGGATGGATCACTAACCGAATCTACGCCACCCATCCACTCATCCACCCATCTACTCTCCTACCTCTGCCGCCCCGGCTCCTGATACACCCTGTAAGCCGCCACAATCCCCAGCAGAAAGCCAAACAAATGCCCCCACCAGGCCACCATCGGCTGAGTTGGGAACATGCCAAAAATAAAATAGCTGTAGTTAATCAGCACAAACATCGAAATCAGCAGCGGCACTACCCGACGCTCTAGCCAGCCAATGCAAAGCAGATAGCCAAATAGGGTATACACCACACCGCTCAACCCGTGCACGCTGCTGGGGCCGAGCAGCCAGGCCACCACGCCACCTCCGAGCCAGCCCACCAGCAGGGTAATCCAATAGTCGCGACGGCTTTTAGCCAAAATCAACCAGCTAAAAATGAGGAACCCAAAGGTGTTGCCAATCAGGTGGGCAAACCCTGAGTGAGAGATGGCCGACAAAAAAATGCCCGGTATGCCCTCAATGCTGCGGGGGTGCAGAGGCAGATTCCATCGACCGCCAAACACCACCTGATCAATCATCTCCTGCGCCCAGGGAATGGCCACAAGATACACCGGCAACAGCGCGTTGCCCTTTAGCCGTTGCATCCAAGGCTGGGGTGCTGGGGCTGGTTTGTCGGTGGAGTGTCGGGTAGCTGGAGGCGCAGCGGTGTTGAGTTCTGCCTCTAGCTTTTTGAGTTTGGCCTGTAGATCTGCGTCGTCCAAAGGGTTTGCCTGGCTGGATTTGGGACTATAGCCAGGGTAGCTTTTTCGTTTCCCCATTGCCCAGTGCCAGGGACCAAAGGCCAACAAGGGTCACAGCTTGGGCACAGCGACGGCGGTAAGCTGCTGATAGGGGTTATGCCCCAAAGGCTAAACCCTTATGGGCAAACAACGGGCCATGCTGGGATCGAACCAGCGACCGACCGCTTAGAAGGCGGTTGCTCTATCCGCTGAGCTAATGGCCCTAACGTAATCACTTTACATTTTATGGGGTATGGGTCGCTCTCAGGGCAGACTAGGGCGAATAGAATATTGAAAAAACAGCGGCAAATGCTGCCAGGGCGGTGAGTGCCGCTAAAATAAGTCACTCACTTTATAAAACTCACTGTTTTCGAGGGGTTGCCAAACTTTATCCCATCACGATGACGCAGTAATAAGGGTGCGGTTTACCGTTGCAGCCGCCGCCTACTGCAGGTATTCACCTCAGTTAGGAGTCAGCAGGCCATAACATGTTTATCCTCAAGCGGCAGGATGTTGACATCAAAACGATGCACCATCCTCAAAAAGATCAGCAAATTCCAATTTTGTCGTACCAGGGGCAAACCTTTCGGCTGCTGAGTGTGTTTACTGCCGCCCAGGAAGACGACGCTAGGGCACTGTGGCGCGACCTGACCGACAACCGGGGTAAGGCCTGCGTGCTGCTCGAAGAACCCGATCGCTTCAGCATCTGGGGCAAAATTCGCCTCGACCAGTTTGATGACGCTGGCCCTGATACAGGCACCCCGCCAGCGGAGGCCACCTACATCAAAGCCTGCCTGCTGATGCTCCAAGTGCTGTACATGGATGTGGAAGATCTGTTGGGGGCCAAGCAGGCGCGCCAATTTGAGGGTGACATTAGCAAGGTGTTTGCCGCCTGGAAGTTTCCCCAAGCGGTGACTCCCGATGCAGTCAAGAACTTGCTAACTGTAGACCCGTTGGCGATGCCGCAGTTGCCGCCCTGGCAAGATCACCATCTGCAACGTCTGTTAGAAGAAACCCACCGAATGGGCAAGGATTACTTTGGCAACGCCAATTTTGCCGATCGCGCCCTAGAGGCAGTCGAAGACCTAACCGCTAATGAACAGGCTCTGTTTCGGCGGTGGTTACAGCAGTCACCAGGGGGCAGGAGCTGGATTTAGGACGGGCAAGGCTTTCTGGCTGGGCAACGGGCAACCTGGCGAGAGTTTAAGAATTATTGCTCTGCACGACTAATTAGGACGATTCTGCCAGGCTGACGGCGCAAGGCAGTGGGGAGTCGGTACAATTCAGGCGTTGCGCCAGGTCCAGTTTAGGGTCAGGCGATCGCTGCGATGGTGAAGACCTACCCTTGGGGTCAGCCGCAGTTTTCTCGTTGGCATGGGTGCCGTTGAGTTCCGTTAGGAGTGAACCTTTGAGCAAGTCATCAACCCCGTCATCTGCTAGTGCCTCGTCTACCCCGCTGTTGGTGGGGGCCTGCATCGCTTGGGGCGTGGCTACCCTGCTGTTCTTTCTGCTATTTACCGCTCCGGAGGAAGATGGTGCCCAACCTGGTTGGTTTGTGCTGGGCATTAACTTGCTAGAAACCGGCGCGTTTTTTCTCGCCTCGCTGCTGTGCTTCCGCAACTGGCGCAGTACCCAAATTGTCAGTGGGCGCAACGTCTGGTTTTGGATTGGCCTAGGGCTGTTGTCCTACGTCTTTGGCAACATTTTCTTTTTCCTCTGGGGCAACGTTTGGGGTCTAGATCCGGCGGTGTCGCTGGGCGACTTTTTCTATATCTTTAGCTATATCTTTCTGGCCGCCGGCATGTTTAAGGCGGTGCTGCCCCGACGCTTAAACCTGGAGTTCTCTCAATGGTTGATTGTGGTCGGCATTGGGCTGGGCGGCATTCTGCTGACGATTTTTGTCAACCTGGCAGCGGCAGAGGCGGCAGTAGTGCCCCCAGCCCCAGCCCCAGCATTCTATTTGGCTCAGGAAGTACCTCCGGCCGCGCCTGAGGTGGTGCCCCCAGCGGTGCCAGAGCCTGTCACCGAAGCTTCATCGGCCCCCGGCTGGGTACTTCAGCTTGATGCGATCCTTGAACCCCTAGAGGCTGGGGTGGGCCTGTTGTATCAGATTGGCGACATTGTGCTGCTGATTATTGCCGGCACCCTGCTGGTGGCTTTTTGGGGTGGGCGCTACTCCCAGTCGTGGAAGCTGATTGCGATCGCCGCCTTCTGTCTTTACATCGCCGATACGTTTTATGCCTACGCCGTCAACACGGACACCTACGTAGAAGGCAGTCTGTGGGAAGTCTTCTGGACGTTTTCGGCGGTGTTTTTTGGCTTGGGAGCAGTAGTTGAGAACGCTGTTTCTGTGAATTCCCGGCGGAGCCCGCGACGGCGGCGGGGGTAAGGCGCTCTAGAATGTTAGATGGCATTGTTACGGAACCCATGGCATGGCACCCAAAAAGCTGACCGAGGCTGACAAGACTTCTATCTTGAGCCTGTATCGCCAGCCCCAAGAGACCACATCAACCCTAGCGGAACGCTACGGGGTAAGTAACAGCACCATTAGCAGATTGCTCAAAGCCAGTCTGCCTGAAGACGAGTACAGCATCTTAATTCAGCAAAAGCGAGGCACCACCGATAAGACAATCGTTGTAGACACCGCTGTGGCCGCAGTAGAGCCCACTGTTCCTGCTGTAGCTGAAGCAGAGCCTGCTGTAGTTGAGCCAGAGCCTGCTGTAGTTGAGCCAGAGCCTGCTGTAGTTGAAGCAGAGCCTGTTGCCGTAGACGCGAAGCCTTCCCCTAAGCCCAAAACCAAGCCTCGCAGCAAGAGAGCCGCTGAAGTGCTGCCCGAGGCGGCGCCGACTGAGCCCACAGCCCTGCCCATAGCTGAGCCGATCGCAGAAGAGGTAATCGCTAGCGAGGTTAAACCCCTGCGCAAGCGGCGATCGCGGGCGGTGGAAGAGCCCGTGGCAGAGGTCGTAGATGCACCTGCCGAAACGATGGCAGCTTTGCCCACAGTAGACCCTGAGCCCGCCCAGCTCTCGCTGCCAGATCCGGTTCCAGAAAAACCGGCCCGGCCCGTGCTGAAGTCAGCTCAGACTGTTCTCGCTGAGGCTCAAGCCGCCGCCCCCGAAATCGAACCGGCTGAAGTCTTTGACGTCGCCGAGGCCCTTGAGGACGACTG